>NZ_JCAKNC010000011.1:0-111428 GCF_059515925.1 Acinetobacter sp. CY81 | reverse complement strand
TAATCAAAAGCAGATAGAGAAGCCTTCGCACCTTCACCTGTAGCAATGATAATTTGCTTATAAGGAACAGTGGTACAGTCACCCGCAGCAAATACACCTTTCACATTGGTTTCGTTGCGATCATTAATCATAATCTCACCACGGTTAGTCAATTCAACATTTGAATCTTTTAAGAAATCCGTGTTTGGTAATAAACCAATCTGAACGAAGATCCCAGCCAACTCAACTGAATGCTCAACATCTGTTGCACGATCTTTGTATTTAAGTGCAGTCACTTGTTTACCATCACCCACAACTTCAGTCGATAACGCATTCTTGATCACTGTGGTATTCGGCAAGCTGTTCAATTTATCTTGAAGAACTTGGTCAGCACGAAGTTTCGTATCAAACTCAACCAAAGTAACATGCTCAACAATACCTGCAAGGTCAATTGCCGCTTCAACACCTGAGTTACCACCGCCAATCACAGCAACACGTTTGCCTTTAAACAATGGACCATCACAGTGCGGACAATAAGCAACACCACGAGTACGGTATTCAGCTTCACCCGGTACATTCATTTCTCTCCAACGTGCACCTGTAGACAGGATCACTGTTTTCGATTCAAGTTTTGCACCATTTTCCAAAGTCACTTCAACATTACCGTAAGTGGTTTGGTCTGCACCGACAATCGATTTAACACGTTGTAGGTTCATGATGTCGACACCATACTCACGTACATGTGCTTCCATTTCAGCAGCAAACTTAGGACCTTGAGTCTTTTGAACTGAGGTAAAGTTCTCAATATCCATGGTATCCATCACTTGACCGCCCATGCGCTCAGCCACGATACCTGTACGAATCCCTTTACGAGCAGCATAGATTGCAGCTGTATTCCCCGCAGGACCACCACCAATCACCAATACATCAAATGCTTCTTTGGCATTGAGCTTCTCAGCATCTTTAGCAGCAGAGTTGGTATCTAACTTGGCAATGATTTCTTCCAAAGTCATACGACCTTGACCAATGTGTTCACCGTCTTGGAATAACATTGGAACAGCCATGATTTTACGTTCTTCAACTTCGTCTTGGAAGAATGCACCATCAATCATCGTTGCAGTTGTGCCTGGGTTATTAATCGCGATCAAGTTTAATGCTTGAACCACGTCAGGACAGTTATGACAGCTTAAAGAAACAAATACGTCAAAGTTTGATTTGATACCTAAGTCTTTAATTTGAGCCAACACTTCATCAGATACTTTAGGTGCATAACCTGATACTTGTAACAATGCCAAGATCAAAGATGTGAACTCATGACCCATCGGTAAACCCGCAAAGTACACACGAGGTTCTTCACCCGCTTTCGCGATACCAAAACTTGGTGCACGGCTGTTTTTACCATCGAAACGTGCAGTCACTAGTGCAGACAACGCTGCCACTTCTTCAACCAATTCTTTAATTTGGTTTGATTTATCTGAACCATTTAAAGTTGCCACGATTTCGATTGGGCTTTCAAGGCGTTCAAGAAGTGTTTTTAATTGAGCTGAAGTATTTTGATCTAACATTGCTAACGTCTCCAAAGGAGTAAATGTTTATTTGATAAGGGAATCATAGCTAAATCTATTAAATAGGTAAAACAGTTTGTTTTTATTTAAACAATCGGTTTTATGGATTAAAATCCTATGTATGAAAATTTAGATGCCAAATATCAAAAAGGAAAATTAAACACTATATGAAGCTAAGTATAAGAAAATTCAAGTGATAATGAAGTAAAAATACGCTAAAAAATCAGGAAATCATTTAAAAAGATAAGTTCGTTAAATTCTTATAAAATAAAAGGGCAATGTTATAATTTAATGAACATGAATGTGTAGATTAAGTACAATGAGCTTAAAGAAAGGCATATATCAACATTATAAAGGTCAACTTTATCAAGTGATGAATGTTGCAACGCATAGTGAAACCGAAGAAAAATTAGTTGTTTATCAGTGTTTATATGGTGATTACTCGATTTGGGTAAGACCTTTAAGCATGTTCACTGAAATGATTACGACACCAGATGATCGAGAAGTAGAGCGTTTTAAGTTGATTCAAGAAGTCATCTAACAAGGTTTAAAATATAAATAACAATAAGGCTAAGACATGAGTTTAGATCAACATTTCATATCCAAGATGCAAGACATTTATGCTGAATTTAGTGCTTATGATGCAGCTCAAAATGACCGAATTGATCGATATAGGAATATTGAGCCAGACTCTGCGTCTTTTCTAGCACTGCAAGTTAGAATTCAGCGTTCAAAATCATTACTCGAAATTGGGACATCTACAGGATATTCAACATTATGGTTAGCAGACGCAGTCAAAAGCACTCAGGGCAAGGTTGATACAATTGAAGTTGATTTGAGTCGAATCGAGATTGCAAAAAAGAATGCTGACGCATTAGGTTTACAAGAATATATTCAATTTCATCATATGGATGCTTTGACATTTCTTGAGTTATCACAGAAGCCTTATGACTTTATTCTTTTGGATGCCGAACGTAGTGAGTATTTAAAATATTGGCACGCTTTATCGAACATGTTGGATCGAAAGGGAAGTGTCTTGGTTGTAGATAACGTGATTTCACATGCTCAAGATGTTGCAGCATTTATTGAACTGATTGATCAGGATCAACGCTTTATGCATCAGACTGTTGCGCTTGGGGCAGGGTTGTTATTTGTAACTGCGATATAACTTATCAAAGATAATAAAAAATCAGAGAAATTTCTCTGATTTTTTTGAAGGCTAAGATAAGAAAAATGAGTTGGTTTAAGAAATTATTTTAACGTGAGTGAGCCATTTAGCACTGTAAAGTGACACGAGAAAAATGTAGATCGTACTCTAGGTATTTGTGGACAAAAGCAGTTTTATCATTACAACGCAGTAGGTTGTCATAGACAAATTGAGGAACTGGGTGATAAAGCTCACCTGAGCCATTATTATAAAAAATTTTTAAATAGCGTGAAGTTGAATTGTATTTCCAAGTCGTTACAGCAAGGGCTGTTCCCATAGCATCTCCTTGAATTGAATCGTTAATGTTTCACATCAAAGTTTCAGATTAGCTGTTAAATCATAGATTGATCATTTAAACCTGAATCTTATATATAACAGATTTTTTTACTTATAATCATGTATTTTTGAGATTTAGTTTTCTATTTTATGGATGAGTGATTGCTCAAAAATCGAGAGAGATCGTTTAAAATAACAACATCACTATTCAAAGAACATAATGACTCTAATAGATGAAGACTGAATTCGGATTTGGTTATTCGATTTCAATTTACGTCATTTAATTTGAGTCTAGTCCAAAATAAAAAAGGAAAAAACGTGGCTTCACTCTTTTTTAAAGGCTTAAAGCCGATGCCCGCACGTGATGTAAATGAAAATCATCGGGTTTCAACATCATTAGAATTATTATTCGATTTAATCTTTGTGGTTGCAATCGCAACAGCAGGACAACAGCTTCATCATGCCATTGTGGAAGATCATTTACTACAAAGTTTGGCTTTGTATCTGATGGTGTTTTTTGCACTGTGGTGGGCATGGATGAACTTCACTTGGTTTGCTTCCGCTTATGATAATGATGATGCGTTGTATCGAGTCATTACCATGGTACAAATGCTGGGTGCTTTGGTCATTGCTGCAGGGATACCCGAAGCATTTCAAAAGCAAGATTTTGATATCATTATTGTCGGCTATGTGATTATGAGGTTAGCGTTGGTTTGCCAATGGATTCGTGCAGCTAAACATGATCCAGAACGTAAATCGACAATTTACAGATACGTGATTGGTATCAGTGTTATTCAAGTCTTTTGGCTTTTCTTTCACTTCTCACCTGTGAATTTTACGATTTATTTATTCATACTTTTGGCAATTGCTGAGATGAGTGTACCAATTTTTGCAGAAAAGCATGGAGCAACGCCTTGGCATTCTGAGCATATTGTTGAGCGATATTCATTATTAACCATTATTGTTTTAGGTGAGTCGATCGTTGCTAGTTCTTATGCGATTTCTGATGCCTTAAAAAATCAAGTGATCAATACAGAACTAATTTTTTTAACCATCGGTGGCGTCATGATGATGTTTACGATGTGGTGGATGTATTTTGATCGAAATGCAGAGGTGAGAGCAGGAAATCAAAAACATACTTTTATATGGGGATATGGACATTTCTTTATATTTGTCAGTATTGCAGCAGCGGGCGCAGCTTTAGCCGCGGCTGTCGATGTATCTGTAGGGCATGCTGATATTTCTGATCGTTATGAAGGCTGTATCATTGCGCTGACAGTGATTTTATATAGTATTAGTTTATGGTTATTACGTGATTTACCTTATCTCACGGGTTTCGGAAAATGGTTTTATCCGATTAGTGTCATTGTCATTTTTGCGATTCCATTCATGATTTCACATATTGGGTATTGTGTATTTGCGATGGCAATCGTATTTGCATTTCGCTTAGTGTTGTCAAAGTGGTTAATTCAACCCTTAGATTAAATGAAATGGCTCTCTTTTCAAGTGATCTAATACTTAAAATCTAGACCATAAAAAACCACGCTTATCGCGTGGTTTTTTGAATCAGTTTGATCTAATTAGAAATTAGATTTTACCAACTAAGTCGATTGAAGGAGCAAGAGTAGCTTCGCCTTCTTTCCATTTAGCAGGGCAAACTTCACCTGGGTGAGCATGTACGTACTGAGCTGCTTTAACTTTACGAAGAAGTTCAGAAGCATCACGACCAATACCACCAGCGTTGATTTCAACGATTTGGATTTTACCTTCTGGATCGATAACGAAAGTACCACGGTCAGCAAGACCAGCAGCTTCGATTAGAACTTCGAAGTTTTTAGAAAGAGTCCAAGTTGGATCGCCGATTAATGGGTATTGGATTTTACCAATTACTTCAGAAGTATCGTGCCAAGCTTTGTGAGTGAAATGAGTGTCAGTAGAAACACCGTAGATTTCCACGCCTAATTTTTGGAATTCAGCATAGTTGTCAGCAAGGTCGCCAAGTTCAGTTGGGCAAACAAAAGTGAAGTCAGCTGGGTAGAAGAATACTACAGACCATTTGCCTTTAAGATCAGCTTCAGTAACGTCAACAAATTGACCGTTGTGGTAAGCAGTAGCTGCGAATGGTTTTACTTCAGTATTAATTAAGCTCATCATTGTCTCCATGATTGAGGTTTGTATTTAATTTCCAATAGAGTATCGAAACTTTTGTTATTGCTGAAACAGTATTTTTACATTACAAAAATCGGAAAAACCGAATTTGGAAAATTTACGTCAACTATTTCAAGGAATCATTACTTTATGTTCATTTAGCATCGTAAATATGAACGCTGCATGACAAAAGGTCATTTTTCATCTAACGATTTCAACATGAAGCCATTCAAGGTGAATTTCAAGTGAATGATTCATAAATAGTTATAAAAATATATTATTAGTCTGAAATTTAATCACTTGGTGTGCGTTTATTTTGAAATAAAAAAAGCCAATCCACGGATTGGCTTTTTTAGATCATGGATTTTTATACTCTTTGATCAGGGTATTCAATTTGCTCACCATTATTGTAGCTTGCAATCCGTTTTTGATCAGCATTAAACACTGGTGCAGGAGTCGGCCAAGGCCAACCACCAAATTGCGTATCAAAATAGCGTGCAAATGCCACTTTTAACTCTTGTTCAGAATTTAAAACAAAAGGTCCGTGAGCTGCTACTGGCGCACCAATAGGCTCGCCCTCTAACCATAAAACTTTACCTAAAGTTGCACCATTTTTTAAAAGGATTTCAGCATCAGGTTTTAACTCCAACAAACGTTTTATAGAATTCGTTTGTCCGGCAAGATCCAAAGTATCTCCCTCGTAAAAATAAGCAAATCGAGTAGAGCTTGAACTGGTTGCTGGAATCACGATTTCAGCGTTAGCATCCAAAGTGATCATGAAAATGTTCACTTTATTTTCCTGAGCATTTGCCCAAGAGTAAGGTGGTGGTGTCAAACTATGCTGATCATTAAATTGACCTGAAATTACACGGACATCTGTGTGATTCCCTTGATCATCTGTATGCTTTACATGAGGAATATCTTCACGCCATAGCATTTTATAAACAGCTTGTTCTTTCTTTTGTGCAGGCGATGAATTAAACCAAATTTGGAAAAGCTCCAAAGGGTTGACTTTATCTTGATGTACAAGAGGGAACATTTCGCTATGTTCTACACCATTCCCCGTACTTTGCCACTGCACATCACCATCAGCATAACGTCCTGAGTTTCCTAGAGAATCAAAATGATCAACTGTACCTTGTTCAACGAGGGTGATCGTTTCAAATCCTGTGTGTGGATGTGCAGGAAAACCTGGCACAGTTTCACCATGATACATACTATAGTGAGCATCAGGTGTTGGAGGGATGGTTGGTCCCATTTTTTCATTTCCAGTTGGATAATGGTCAACATGATGCATAGTCAAAATAAATGGATCTTTGAGGCGAAGTTGTTGTTGAATCGCTTCAGTTCTATAAATTACGTTATTTGACATCATATTTTCCTTATTCTGATACATTTAAGAAAATTCAAAATGTATATTGGTTCACAGAAATATGAGGGCATTTTGTATATTTTCAACTCGTTAAAACGACGATCTATATCAGCTGTGATTTTCTGTGGTTCTAAGTTGATTCCAGTAAAACACATGATTCATTTTTAAGTGGTTGATGCTTTTTTGAGTACATTGAAAGTATCTTATTTCAAAAAAACAAATGAATTGAATTGTTGAGTGCTATCCCTAATGCGTTGAACAGCGTAAAATATTTGGTTCAATTTTAATTTCAGGAATGTTGATCTGTGCCAAATCAGTTTAATGTCGATCAATGGGTTATGGTACGAGATCGCCATCGTTTAAATAGGCTGAAAAAAGGCAAAGACGCTAATCCTGATAAATTTCAAGAATTATTTGAAAAATCAAATCATCAAGTTAGAAAGCGTTTAGCACGTTTACCGACGATTAAACTCAATCAAGATCTACCTGTCACCCAATATGCTCCCCAATTGGTCGAAGCAATTCAAAAGCACCAAGTGATCATTGTTGCAGGTGAAACAGGGTCGGGTAAAACCACACAGCTTCCTCAAATTGCCATGATGGCAGGTCGTGGACTCACAGGTTTAATTGGACATACTCAACCGCGTCGTTTAGCTGCAAGAACTGTTTCGCAGCGTATTGCTGAAGAAGTGGGCGAGAAACTCGGCGAATCTATTTCCTTCAAAGTCCGGTTTAATGAGCAAGGCTCACAAGATTCCATTGTTCGTTTGATGACGGATGGTATTTTGTTGGCTGAACTTGCCAATGATAAGTTTCTGACCAAATACGATACGATCATTATTGATGAAGCACATGAACGCTCACTCAATATTGACTTTATCATGGGCTATCTAAAACAGCTGCTTCATAAGCGTCGTGATTTAAAAGTCATCATTACGTCAGCGACTTTGGATGTAAATCGCTTTAGTGGTTATTTCTTTGATGCGCCTATTTTTGAAGTCGAAGGTCGTAGTTTTCCCGTTGAATTGCGTTACCGTCCAATCTCAGAAATGAGTGTCGGTGGTAGTGATGATGATGAATTTGATGACTTTGAAGAAAATCTACCACGTGCTGTAGTCACCGCGGTAGAAGAATGCTTTAAAGATGCTCAAGAAAAAGGGCACCCTGAACATGCAGATATCTTAGTTTTTGCAAGCACAGAACAAGAGATTCGTGAATTACAAGAAACCTTGCAAAAGTTTGGTCCGAAGCACACTGAAATTTTACCTTTATATGCTCGTTTAGCCATTGCTGAACAACAGAAAATTTTTAACCCAGGGGGAAGTGGTCGTCGAATTATTATTGCGACCAACGTTGCGGAAACTGCATTAACCGTACCGAATATTCGTTATGTGATTGACAGTGGTTTTGCCCGTATTTCACGGTATAACTACCGTTCACGTGTGCAAAGACTTCCGATTGAAGCGATTTCTCAAGCTGCTGCGAACCAGCGTAAAGGACGTTGTGGTCGTATTGCACCCGGTGTATGTATTCGACTGTATTCAGAAGATGACTTTTTAGGGCGTCCAGAGTTTACTGAACCTGAAATTAAACGTACCAACTTGGCATCTGTTCTTTTGCAAATGCAGAGTTTAGGTCTAGGCTCATTTGAGGATTTTGACTTTATTGAGCCACCTGATCATCGTTTGGTAAATGATGGTCGAAAGCTTCTGGTTGAACTTGGAGCGATGACTGAAAAGAAATTTAATGTTCCGAAAGCCGATTTGGAAAATGATTCGGTAGCTGCAAATACAGATACAAAACAACTCAAAACGCCTGTTAGTCATAAAAATCAGCAATCAGAAAGTACTGATAAACTGACTAAAATCGGTCAGCAAATGGCAAAAATGCCGATTGATCCACGACTGGCTCGTATGATTTTAGGTGGTGCACATTTTGGTGTTTTGAATGAAGTACTGATTATCGTTGCTGCTTTGGCTGTACAAGACCCACGTGAGCGTCCAGCTGATAAACAAATGCAAGCAGATCAAAAACATGCACTGTTCCGTGAAGCAGACTCCGATTTCTTATTTTATATCAAACTGTGGGAAACCCTCGTTGCCAATCGTGATATGAGTGAGAACAAGCGTCGTACATTCGCAAAAAATAATTTCTTGAGCTGGTTGCGTTTACGCGAATGGAAGAAAACCCATGAGCAGTTGGTGGATTTGGCACAAGGTTTAAAGTTGTCTTTTAATGAGAAAAAAGCCGATTATGAAAATCTACACCGTGCATTACTAACCGGGTTACTGTCTTTCATTGCCAATAAAACAGATGAACGCAATGTCTTTATGGCTGTTCGTCAGCAAAAAGCACGTATTTTCCCTGCATCATCGCTGCATAAAACCAATACACCATGGGTTATGGCATTTGAGATGGTAGAAACCTCTCAAGTGTATATTCGAACACTGGCTAAAATTGAACCTGAGTGGATTTTATTGGCTGCAGGTGATTTGCTCAAGCATCATTATTTTGAACCACATTGGTCTAAGAAAGCAGGTGTGGTGAATGCGTATGATCAAATTTCTTTATTTGGACTCATCATTGAACCTAAGCGTTTAATGAATTATGAAAAAGTTGATCAACCTGCGGCACATGAGATTTTCTTAAGAGATGGTCTAACCACGGGTAATCTTGGAATTACACCGCCATTTTTAAAGCATAATTTACTCAAGTTAGAAGAAGTTGAGCGTGTAGAAGATAAATTGCGCCGTCGTGATTTGGTGGTTGATGAAGAAACCATCTATCAATTCTATGCTTCAAAAGTACCGGAAGAGGTTGCAAGCCGTCGTACATTTGAAGATTGGCGATCAACGGTTGAACCTAAAGATCCACGTTATCTATTTGTAGATGATGATGCACTATGGATGAATGATCGTCCGACCACGCAACAATTTCCTGATTATTTGAGAAATGGGGAGTTAAGACTGGCAGCTAGTTACCGTTTTGATCCTAGTCATGATGAAGATGGTGCAACAGTCAAAATTCCAATTCAAGCTTTAGCACAAGTAGATGAAAATATTTGGTCATGGGGCATTCCAGGTTGGCGTCAGGACTTAATCGAAGCATTGCTTAAAGCTTTACCTAAAGACAAACGACGTAACTTGGTTCCGATTCCAGATACTGCGCGTAAACTGATGGCTAAGATCGATGCGGTACATTTGAATCAGCATATTTTTAGCTATTTAGGTTTTCAATTACGTGGTGAACAAATTTCGGAAAAAGACTTTTCCTTTGATCGGATTGAAGAGTATTTACTGCCACTGATTAAAGTGATCGATGAAAAAGGGCGTGTGATTGAAAAGGGGCGTGATTTAGCGGAGTTAAAAGCCCGTTGTCGTACTGAAACGCATAGTCCAGTGAAACAACTGAAAGGCGAGTTTAAAACTTTCCCTGAATCCTTTGTATTTGAAGCGAGTCAGAAAGTAACAGGTGTGGTGGTTAAGCAATATCAAGCATTGGTTCCGACGAAGTCATTTGATCAACTTGAAACAAAAGATGAGTCGGGTATCGTGATTCAGACTTTTAATGATCAAAAGGAAGCGATTCGCCAACATCGTAATGGTATTATTCGATTGATTTATATGCAGTTGGGTGATTTGATTCGACAGTTGAAAAAACAAATATCTAAGCCTTTGGCTTTAGCTTATTCACCACTCGGTGATAAAGCCAAGTTAGAGCAGATGTTGGTCTATGCCACCTTGCAAATGTCGATTCAAGAATTGCCAATCAATGAAGCGGAATACAATAATCTTCTTGTGAAAGTCAAAAAAGAGTTTTTAACTCATGGACAAGAAGCACTGAAACATATGAGTGATATTTATATTCAATGGCAAGATGTTCGTCGTCGCTTAATGGTGCTTGATCAATCTGTATTTGCTAAAAATATGGATGATATAGAAGATCAGTTGGATTTGATGAATCTTGCCGATTTTGTCTATAGCAAACCTGTTGAAGTATGGATTGAATATCCACGTTACTTAAAAGCATTGGTGATGCGTTTAGAACGATTACCTAATAATTTGCTAAGAGATGATGCTGCCATTCAACAAGTTGATCCTTGGATGGAAAAATTATTTAAGTATAAAAATGATACACGACTGCAAGAGTTGTATTTCATGGTTGAAGAATTACGTATTTCTTTGTTTTCACAGCCGATGAAAACCAAAATGCCAATTTCACCGACGCGCCTACAAAAATTATGGGAACGTCTGGGAATCAGTTAAGATAGTGTTAATTTGAAATTTTAGAGAATTGAAAGAAGGAGTTTTACATGGGCATTCGTATTACAGGTACTGGCTTATTTCATCCAGAAAATGTCATTACTAACGAAGAGTTGGTCGAAGGTTTAAATGCTTATGTGGAACTGTACAACGCAGAAAATGCGGAAAAAATCGCAGCAGGTGAATTAGAAGCTCGCCGTGGTTCAAGTGCAGAATTTATTGAAAAAGCATCAGGGGTTAAACGTCGTTACGTTTCTGAAAAATCAGGTATTTTAGATCCGAATCGCCTACGTCCTGTCCTTCGTGAACGTGCAGATGATGAGATTTCACTTCAAGCAGAATGGGGTGTGATTGCTGCTAAACAAGCAATGGAAAATGCGGGTGTTACTGCTGAAGATATCGATGTAGTGATTTTATCATGTTCGAATCTACAACGTGCTTATCCTGCTGTAGCCATCGAAATTCAAACTGCGCTCGGCATTCAAGGCTATGCTTACGATATGAACGTTGCATGTTCAGCAGCAACTTTTGGTATCAAACAAGCGTATGATGCAATCAAAGCAGGCGCTCGCCGTGTGTTATTGGTCAACGTAGAAATTACTTCTGCACATACAGATTTCCGTTCACGTGACTGCCACTTTATTTTTGGTGATGTCGCAACAGCGTCGATTATTGAAGAAACAGAAACCAAGTCTGGTTTTGAAGTATTAGATATCAATCTATTTACTCAATTCTCAAATAATATTCGTAATAACTTTGGTTTCTTAAATCCAAGTGAAACGACCAATGCGGATGATAAACGCTTCCGTCAAGATGGTCGTAAAGTGTTTAAAGAAGTATGTCCATTGGTTGCGAAGATGATCACTAAGCAATTGCAAAAAAATGAAATTGAGCCTGCAAACGTGAAACGCTTCTGGTTGCATCAAGCCAATGCTTCAATGAACGAATTGATTCTAAAATTAGTTGTGGGTAAAGAAGTTGCTGAAGCTGACCCAGCACTTGTACCTATTATTTTAGATGAGTTCGCCAATACTTCATCTGCGGGTGTCATCATCGCTTTGCATCGTACCGCTGATCAAGTGAATGATGGTGAATATGGTGTGTTGTGTTCATTTGGTGCTGGGTATTCAGTAGGTTCTGTACTGGTTCAAAAGCACGTAGCTTAGTTACTCGAAGTTATTTCAGTAAACTGATCAAAACTCCGATTAGAGAGTAAAGTATGAAAAATAAAGCGTTGTACATTCGTCATAATTCGAAACTCATTCGATTAGGAAGTTTGTTACAACGCTTTTATTTTAAGCCTACATTTTTAGGTACTGAAAATATTAATCCGTCTAAACCTGCGATGTATGTTGGAAATCATACGATTTATGGGGTGTTGGATTCTCCTGTTTTGATCGACTATTTATTTACAGAACATAAAATTGCAATTGTGAGCTTAGGTGATCATATCCATTTTAAAGTACCTGTATGGCGCAAAATGGTTGAAGGAATGGGAGCAGTACAGGGATTAAGGGAAAATGCACGTGAAGCGATGAGTCAAGGTTACTCAATTTTAGTTTTTCCGGGCGGCGGTCGTGAAGTCGTTAAACGAAAAGGGGAAGAGTATCAACTGATCTGGAAAGAGCGCTATGGTTTCTTAGAGCTTGCTCAAGAATACGGTTATGATATTGCCCCTTTTGTTGCATTAGGTGGAGATGATGTATTTGATCTTGCCTATGATGCAAATAGCTTATTAGATCAAAAATGGTTTCAAAAAATATTAAGCGTACCCACTCTAGGGAAGTTTTTTAGACAGGGTGAGGTGATTCCCTCAATCCCTAAGAATATTGTTCCAAAACGAATTCCTTTTTATTTTGATTTTCTTCCGCGTCTAGCTACTTCAGACTTAAATTCTAAGCAGGAGCTTCAAGTGTTTAGAGATAATTTACAACAACAAATTTACACTGCTATAGATGATTTAAAGATAAGAAGAGCTACTGAACACTAAGAATATAATTTAGAAATTGATTTAAAAGTTTGACATAATTCACATGAAAATTAACCTAATAGTTAATTTAAGTTATTGTAATTCAGTTGTTTATTAAAAAAATAGAAAAAATAGGTTTCCATTATATGAAAATAATGTATATTAAATTTGTTGAATAAAGTTTAGTAAGCCCAAAGAAAGTACTCCTCTTTGGGCTTTTTTTTATTTCTGATTCTAAGCTTTAATCATCTGTTCAGGATACTCGACTACAGAGCCTTTATCATAACTGGCAAAGCGTTCTTGCTCACGTTTGAATACTGGTGCTGGACTTGGCCAAGGCCATTCACCAAAATGGGTTTGACGATAACGTGCAAATGCAACCGTAAGCTCTTCATCTGAGTTCAATACGAATGGACCTCGCATGGCAACGGGTGCATTAATTGGCTCACCTTCCAACCATAAGATATGTGCAGGTTGATCAGTATTCTTCAAGTGAATTGCTTGGTCAGGTTTTAATTCAACCAAGTGCTTAAAGGGAATAGTTTCACCTTCGATCAATAACTCAGGACCTTGGTAAAAATAAGCAAATCTAGTTGAGCTCGATGTTGTCGCAGGAATATTCAATTCAGCATGTGGATCAAGATGAATCATAAAAATATTCACCTTATTTTCTTTTGCCGCTGCCCATGAATGCGGTGGACGTGAAATTGCATCTGTCCCTAAAAACTGTCCAGATACTACACGGACATCCGATTTACCACCATTGTTATCGGTTTGAATGACATGAGGAATGTGTTCACGCCACATCATCTTATAATCGGCATTTTCTTTTTTCTCATCAGGTGATGAATTAAACCAAATTTGAAATAATTCAAATGGATTTTCTTTATCTTGATGGACTAAAGGGAACATTTCACAATGTTCGACACCATTACCTGTACTGAGCCACTGAACATCGCCTGTTGCATAACGACCACTATTACCCAATGAGTCGAAGTGGTCTACATAGCCACTTTCAACCAGTGTGATCGTCTCGAAACCAGTATGAGGATGTTCAGGGAAACCTGGAACAACATCACCATAATACATTTGATAAGGTTTTTCAGGTGTCGAAGGACGGGTAGGCCCAAGTTGGTCATTTCCTTCTGGGAAGTGATCAATATGATGCGCTGTAAATAAAAAAGGGTCTTTAAGGTCTAAGCGAAATTCAATCGGTTGAATATTGTAAATGGCTGGATTTGTCATATCGGGCTCCAATCTCGTTCTGATTTATTACATGGGTTATTAAACTTCTTTCATTGAATTGAAACATATTTTTTTAAGATTTACCGTATTTGCTTATGCAAAACACTGTTGCAAATTTGATAGTACAAATTGCTATTTATTTAGATAGATTAAAAGTGATACAAAATAATAAGATAGATGGTGGGTAATCTTGGCTAGCAAAATAAGGATCTAAAGAAAATAGCATTATATTTATGTGGACGACTCAAGGGTTCAAAAACTTGTTAGGCAATGCTCATTTTATTTTGTACATTAAAAAATCAATATTCAAACAATCAAAAAAGCAGAGGGAATGATGTTATTAAATGGAAAAACCCTATTTATTACAGGTGCGAGCCGTGGAATTGGTCGTGAAATTGCTTTGAAAGCGGCAAAAGATGGTGCAAATATTGTTATTGCGGCAAAAACGACAACAGAACATCCAAAGTTAGGCGGTACCATTTTTTCTGTTGCGAAGGAAATTGAAGAGGCCGGTGGTCAGGCTTTAGCGATTCAGTTGGATGTTAGAGATCAATCCGCCGTTACTGATGCGATGAAGCAGGCTGCTGACCATTTTGGTGGCATAGATATTTTGATCAATAATGCTGGGGCAATCAACCTGAATGGTGTAGAAAGTCTTGATCCAAATCGATTTGATTTGATGTACCAAGTCAATACGCGTGCGGTAATGGTTTGTAGCCAGGCAGCATTGCCTTATTTAAAGAAAAGTGCAAACCCACATATTATTAGCTTGTCACCACCCATGAATATGAAAGAAGAATGGTTTGCAGTGCATTCTCCATATACCATTACCAAGTACGGTATGAGTATGCTTACGATTGGTATGAATCAAGAATTCAGCAATTATGGTATTAGTGTCAATGCTTTGTGGCCTAGAACCATTATTGCTACTGCTGCGATTGAGTTTTCCTTAGGTGGGCGTGAGCTATTTACCAAAGCACGAACACCTGCGATTATGGCTGATGCTGCTTACCAAATTATGATCAGTGAAAATAGAAGCTTAACGGGTCGTTTACTCATTGATGAGGAAATTTTAAGAGAAAAAGGTGTTGTTGATTTTGAGCAATATCGTGTCGAGCCATCCGATGATGAATTGATGGTGGATTTATTCGTAGATCCTTAATTGCTAAAAATAGAAAACGAGAAGTAGAAAATGAAAACAAAAAAGTCCGCCGTAGCTGACTTTTTTATATCGAAGTAATGCTATTCGTATTTTAGGTTAATATCTTAAATTAGTTTTTAGCACTGAATGTAGGACCAGATTTTTGGCTTTCAATCGCTAGAATATGATCTTGCAACATTTCTTTACGGTGCTCACTTTGAGGGTGGCTTGCTAGGAACGTTGGCGTTTTGTTGTCTAAGTTACGTGATTTGAGTTGAGCTTCGAACTTTTCCCAAAATGAAAGAGATGCTTGAGCTTCATAGCCAGCTCGAACCATTAAATCTAAGCCGATTAAGTCCGCTTCGTGTTCAAGTTGACGACTATGCGGCATGTATACACCATAGTTACCACTCACGCCACCTGTTAAGCCCAGTGCGTAGCCTGCACCCATCGTTGTGCTTAATAATGCAACGTTTGTCGCTGTGTATAGCGATGCTTTTTCACGGCTATGTCCACGAAGAATATGTGCCATTTCGTGTGCAATTAACGTTGCTAACTCATCATCGCTTAAATCTTCAAACATATAAACAGAAGTGTTTACAATAATTTGACCACTTGGAAATGAATGCGCATTCGGTTTGCTGCTTAGGTTCGCATTGATTTTCCAATTGATCGGCTTTTTACGATTTTCTACATACTCATTCGCATGTGGGATCAGACGCGCCAAAATATTATTTAATCGTGCATCGACAATATATAGAGATTTATCTTTGGCTTTTTTCTCAAATTTTTTGAAATTACGATCAGCTATTTTATTCCAAGCACCTTCTGGAATAATCATTAACTGTTTGCGTTCAGCGCCTAAAGTTCCGACAGATGTCGTACTAACACATCCTGTAAATGCTAGAGATAATGTTGTTAATACACCAAGAGTTAAAGACTTCATGAACACACCTTTTTGATCGATAGTTAATGACAGTTGGAAATCTGCTAATAATTAAAACAAGTCATGATTAACTTGTATGATTATTGTCCAATGTTTATTTAAATTAAACAAACATTATTTTTATAATAAATTTGATCAAGTTTATATGTGTGCTAATAAACTGTGATTAACTTCACTTTTGAGGTGTTATTTTAATTTTTTACTCTTTATTTTGATTTTGGGTTTAATGATTTAATATAACTACATGAATAATAAAATTAAATAATTTAATTATTTTGATTAAAAAACGCACTTAAATATAATAAGTATAATGTTATATTAAAAATGTATTATTCATTTTAATTTAAGTATTACTTAATAATTTAGGGGTTATTGGTATTTATTTTATTAGATGCTAAAAATTTTGAATGTTTTTAATGGTATTGAAAAAATTGATTATACTTTGGTCTAAATTTTAAAATAATTATTAATTAAGTGTTAATTGCATCACGTTATTGTGATTTATGATCTCTAAAATCCACATTAAATCTTAATAATAGTTTTTTAACAAAACTGTTGTTTTGTGATGTTTGTCACATTATTGGTTTGATATTTTTTTGATGGTTGTAAATGTTATTAAATAATGCTGGATTTATTTTAATGGTGTAAATTATGAGTTAAAGATATAGGTACTGAAAGTAGCTAAGAGAGAAGGATTAAAAGCATAGAGAGCTTTTGTCGTATTGATAAAAATTTTCCTGAAAACTTTATGAATAATAGTGCTTAGGTTAAGATGAGCCATCTTTGTATTTAGCATTTAGAAAACCTATGCAGCCTTTTGTTCTTTACAACTCAGAGCAACGTAAAAAAGTAGAATTCGTTCCCCGCAAAGAAGGACATATCGATATGTATGTCTGTGGTATGACAGTCTATGATTATTGTCATATTGGGCATGCGCGTGTCATGGTTGCATTTGACTACATTATTCGTTTTCTACGTAGTCAAGGATGGAATGTTAAGTACGTTCGTAACATTACGGATATTGATGACAAAATTATCAAGCGTGCCAATGAGAATGGTGAATCCATTACGCAATTGACCGATCGTTTCATCGATGCAATGAATACTGATGCAGAAAGTCTAGGTTGTGTGCATCCAGACGAAGCACCGCGTGCGACAGACTATATTGATCAAATGCAAAATATGATTGGTAATCTGGTTGATAAATGCACAGCTTATCCATCTGCAAATGGTGATGTATATTTTGAAGTAGAAAAATTTGCAAAATATGGTCGTTTGTCAGGTCGTAAGTTAGAAGACATGCAAGCAGGTGCTTCAGAACGTGTAGATGTAGAAGTTGAGAAAAAGCATCCATTTGATTTCGTGCTTTGGAAACATGCAAAAGAGAATGAACCTGCATGGGCTTCGCCATGGGGTAATGGTCGTCCGGGTTGGCATATTGAATGTTCTGCAATGTCAACTTGTTGCTTAGGTAATCATTTTGATATTCATGGTGGTGGTTCAGATTTAACGTTCCCACATCATGAGAATGAAATTGCACAATCGGAAGCATCAACAGGTGAACAATATGTGAATTATTGGATGCATGTGGGATTCATCAATGTTGATGGCGAGAAAATGTCTAAATCATTAGGCAATTTTTTCACGATTCGTGATGTGATGGAAAAGTTCCATCCAGAAGTGATTCGCTACTTTATTGTGTCTTCACACTACCGTAGTCCTGTGAATTTTTCTGATGCTGCATTAAAAGAAGCTAAAAATACCTTATCGCGTTTTTATCATTCGTTTAAAGCGTATCAACAAAGCTATGGTGTTGAAGTTACAGCGGTACCTGATGAAGTTTTTGTTGAGCGTTTCAATGCTGCGATGCGTGATGATTTCAATACTTCTGAAGCAATTGCTGTATTGTTTGAAATTAACAAAGCATTAAATACGTCTGTTAAAGATGAGAATGCTGAACAAGCTGCGGTTTACTATGCAACTTTACGTCATTTGACAGATATTTTGGGTTTAGTTCAGCATAATGTAGATGACTTCCTAAAGTCAGATATTGGACAGGAAGCTTTAGGATTAACAGCTGAGCAAATCGAGGATTTAATCCAACAACGTGTTGATGCCAAAAAAGCGAAAGAATTTGCACGGGCAGATGAAATTCGCCAATCTTTACTTGATCAAGGTGTGGTCTTGGAAGACACGCGTCAAGGTACGATTTGGCGTCGTGCTGATTAAATAAGCAAATGATTGAATAGGTAGTTGACACTGAGGTGGAATTCTCTATAATTCACCTCATTGCGGGAATAGCTCAGTTGGTAGAGCATAACCTTGCCAAGGTTGGGGTCGGGAGTTCGAGTCTCCTTTCCCGCTCCAGAATACGAAAAAGTCCTCATCATACGGTGAGGACTTTTTTTATGTGCAGGTTTTATGCGCACAATAAAATAAGTCCTAAAATTTTAAATGATTAAAGTGAAGCGTTAATTTTTCATGGAGATAACTCAGTCAAATTGAGTATTTGTAATCTAAGCTGTAGTTTTGTGAAAAATATAAGTTTTTGATCATTCAAATTCGACAGATATGATAAAATTCTAAAACAGATATATTTGCATCAGATCGTTCAGTTCTGAGTAAAGGTTAAGAAATTGAATTCAGAAAATATGCCTAATCAAATTGATTTCCAAAAAGTTGCGATTGAAACATTAGCAATTGAACAGAAAGCATTAGAGGTTCTTTCAGGTGAAATTGATGAGCGCTTCACTCAAGCATGTGAAATCATTTTGCAATGTAGAGGGCGTTTAGTCATTACAGGTATGGGGAAATCAGGGCATATTGGTCGTAAGATGGCGGCTACTTTTGCTTCAACTGGCACACCTTCATTTTTCATGCATCCGGGTGAAGCAGGTCATGGCGACTTGGGGATGATTGTTCGTGGTGATGTGCTGATTGCAATTTCGAACTCAGGTAAGAGTGATGAAATTATGATGTTGATGCCACTGATCAAGCATTTGGGTGTACCTTTAATCACAATCTCAGGTGATGATAAAGGACCAATGCCTCAAAATGCTGATGTCGCATTAACATTGGGTAATATTCAAGAAGCATGTCCATTGGGATTAGCACCAACTTCGAGTACCACTGCAACTTTAGCATTAGGTGATGCATTGGCAGTGGCATTGTTAGATGCGCGTGGTTTTACAGCAAATGATTTTGCAATGTCTCATCCTGCTGGGGCTTTAGGAAAACGCCTTTTGCTTCATGTAAAACATTTGATGCATACAGGTGAAGAATTACCTAAAGTTTCGCCAGATACACCAATGAATAAAGTCTTATACGAAATCTCTAATAAACGTCTAGGTTTAACCACAATTGTCGATGATAATGATGTCTTACTCGGTATTTTCACAGATGGTGACTTGCGTCGACTAATTGATAAACAACAAGGTTTCGATGTCAATTTAGCCGTGTCTGATGTGATGATTCGTAGTCCAATGACCATCTCTGAAGATGCGAAAGCGGTTGCGGCACTTGAACAGATGAATGAGAAAAAGATTAATCAATTTGTTGTAGTGAATGAAATCAATCAAGTGATTGGTGTAATTGGTATGCATGATTTAATTCAGGCTGGGGTAAATTAAGTAATGGCATCATATGTTTTGTTAGAACAAGCACGTCATGTTGAAGCTTTGGTTTTAGATGTAGATGGTATTTTGAGTGATGGATTTGTAACCTTAACAAATTCTGGTGATGAAATTAAATCATTCGATATTCGTGATGGTTTAGGTATGAAGTTGGTTCAACAAGCCGGAATTAAAGTTATTATTATTACTGGTCGTAAGAGTAATATTGTTGAAAAACGCATGACTGATCTCGGTGTTGACTTGGTTTACCAAGGTCGTGAAGATAAAGGCGTTGCATTGAAAGAAGCGTGCGCGCAGTTTGGTATTTCACCTGAAGATTGTTTGTATATGGGGGATGACTGGCCTGATTTATCAGCATTTGCAATTGCTGGAATGAAAGTCACTGTACCAAATGGACATGTTGAAGTTAGACGTCGTGCAGATCTTGTTACTCAAGCATACGGTGGTCGTGGCGCAGTTCGTGAAATTTGCGATATGCTTTTAACCTCTAAAGGTGTTTATCAAGAATTACTTGAAAAATACGCAGCCGTACCGCATTAATGTCTTAGTGTGACATATTCAATAAAGTTGATGATTTATGGATACTCGAGTCTTATATGTCACAGCAGTACTGATTGCTGCAATAAGCGGTGGTTACTACTACTACGGTGGTAAAGGCAATAAATTAGATGTGGCTTCAGCGCAGTCTATGACTTATTCGGCGAAGGGTGTTCATTTATTGCAAACCAATGAACAAGGTCATTTGTATGTTAAAGCAACTGTGGATGATCTTCAGCAAGATATGAAAAATCAGTCTTCGCAATTGAATAATCTTAATGCATCAATTTACAATGCTGGGAAGGTTGACTCTACTTTTTATGCAAAAAAAGTACAGGGTTATGATGACAATAAAAAAGTTATCCTTTCACAAGATGTAAAAGCAACTCAGTTTGGTCCTCAAGGTGAGATTGTATTTAATACGGATGAGTTGACAGCTTATCCAGATTCGCGAACGCTTGAGACTAAAAATCAAGTGATTGTTGATGCGCCAAATGGTCAGTTTATTAGTCAAGGTTTACAAGCGGATTTGACAACAGGGCAATACGAATTCTTTAATATTCGAGGAAAATATGCACCAAATTAAACAACACTCTTGGATTTTATCTAATTTTAAAAACACGGTCCTTGGAGTGGGATTAAGTGCATTGTCAGTCTTTGCCTATGCATTGCCAAGCGATCGTAATCAACCACTTTCGTTATTGGCAGATCGTGCGACATATAATGATAAAACGGGAATTACCACTTACACAGGTAATGTTGTGATTGAGCAAGGAACGATGAAAATCAATGCTGCATCAATTGTGGCTAGTTTAAATTCGAATAAACAAGTGAGTACGATTACTGCAACAGGTAGTCCTGCAAAGTTTCAACAGCAACTTGAAACCAATCGTGGTATTGCACGCGGAGAAGCACAGAAAATTGTATATAACGCTGAAACAGGTATTTTAAATTTATCTGGTAATGCTTATCTATATCAGGATGGTGCGAGTATCCGTGGTAATACATTGAAATACAGCATGAATAAAGGCGACATTGAAGTTTCAGGTGGTTCGGGTGCAACAGGTTCTAAAGGGCGTGTTCAAATCATCATTCCACCATCAGCTTCAAAAGGTTCTCCTGGAGTGCGCGATTAATGCAAGCTCCAGTAAATCAAGTGCAAACACTGAAGATCAAGCACCTTGCTAAGGTATATAGCAAGCGTTGGGTGGTGAAAGATGTCTCTTTTGAGATGCAAAGTGGTCAAATTGTTGGTCTATTAGGACCCAATGGTGCAGGTAAAACAACCAGTTTCTATATGGTTGTTGGACTGGTACAAATGGATAAAGGTGAAATCCATCTCGATGATCTAGATATCTCTGATTTGGCAATGCATGAACGTGCACGTCAAGGGATTGGATATTTACCTCAAGAAGCCTCTATTTTTAGAAAACTGACGATTTCTGACAATATTATGGCGATCTTGGAAACGCGTAAAGATCTGAACAAACAACAGCGCCAACAACGTTTAAAAGAGTTGTTAGAGGATTTTAAAATCACCCATATTAAAGATTCACTGGGAATGAGTGTTTCTGGTGGAGAGCGTCGTCGTGCTGAAATAGCACGTGCTCTGGCTGCTGATCCAAAGTTTATGTTACTTGATGAACCTTTTGCTGGTGTCGATCCGATTTCCGTTGGGGATATTAAGGATATTATTCGGAATCTAAAAGATCGTGGTATTGGGGTTCTGATTACAGATCATAACGTGCGTGAAACCTTGGAGATTTGTGAACATGCCTATATCGTTAGCGAAGGTGCTGTGATTGCTGAAGGAACACCAGATGAAGTGCTCGCGGATGAAACCGTGAGAAAAGTATATTTAGGTGAAGATTTTACGGTATAAATCAGGATAAACACTTATAAAATATCTTGTTTTATAAGTGTTTACATTGTAAATTACCAAAATAAGGCTTCAAAGCCATAATGGGTTTAGAAATATTATAATAGTATGTAGAATAAGCCAGCTTATGTGACGCTCATCTCAAAATAATTTAAAATGAGAAAAAATGTGGAAAAAAACAGCTTAAAACGGCATAGAATGTTGAAATTAACGGTGGTCTTGTTAAGTCTACATTCGTTAGAAGCTCAGGCAGAACAATCCAAAGTTAATTTTCAATCTGTAAAAGACAATGTTCAGAACCTTTTTACACCTAAATCTTCTGAAGATTTTCGTAAAGTTCAGCTGAATGAGTTGAGTAAATTTGAATATGATCCAGCTCAAGTTCAAAATTTACCTTTGATTTCAAGTGGTTCTCAAGGCATTGGATCTTCAAGTAGAAAAATTACAGGTTCTAAGTTATCACTATTTGATGCTGTACAAATTGCAGTATCACGACATCCTGAAATTTCCCAAAGTATTTCTGCACTTGCTTCTCAAAATGCTAATATTGATGTGGCTAAAGCAGGTTACTATCCTCAATTAAGTGCTGGAATTTCTACAGGTGATATGACCAGTGGTGATCAGCGTGGTCGTCAGTTAATCAATCTTAATGCAACTCAAATGCTTTATGATTTCGGCAAAGTTAAAAGTGCTGTAACCACACAAGAAGCCCGTTTAATGGCTTCTCAAGCAGAAGTTTTGGTTGCTATAGATCAAATCGCACTTCAAGTTGCCAATGCGATTGTCAATATTAGACGCTATGAAGAAGTGACTCGCATTGCGCAGGAGCAGATTCGTGGTATATCGCGTATTGCTGAAATCGCAAATTTGCGTGCTAAGGCTGGTATTAGTAGTCAAGCCGATCCAATTCAAGCGCAATCGTATTTAGAAGCGGCTCAATCGAATTTAATTGTGCAAGAAACACAATTGAATTTATATAAACAGCGTTTAAAAACGCTATTAGGTTCTGATATAGCAGGCATCAAATTTGATATTCCTGAAAGTTTGATTTCTCGATCAAATATTTATAGTGATCCTGAATTTAATAAAATTCCTTCAATGATGCTGGCTAAAGCACAAGTCGATGTTGCTGCTTCAGAGAAGAAACAAACGAATTTAACGCGTTATCCTACGATTAGTGTTCGTGGTGGTGTCAATAGAGCCATCAATGGTGTCAATCCAAACAATAATAAAGATGATGGAACGGATAGCTCTATTATGCTTGAAGCTACCAGTAATTTTTATCAAGGTGGTGCAGTAGCTTCGCAAACGCGTTCAGCAAGTTATGCTGAAGAGGCTGCTAAAGCTCGTGTGAATGCAACTTATTTGCAAACGATTGATAATATTCGATTAGCTCAAGAACAAATTGAAAATAAACAAAGACAAATGAAAACATTGGTTGCCCAACAGGCGACATCAGTGAGAACCAAAGAGTTGTATCAAGAACAATATAAATTGAGTACGCGTACAGCAGTTGATTTATTAAATGCTGAACAAGCTATTCATAGTGCAAACACACAAATAGAATCCGCACGTTATGACATATACGACAATTTAGTGCAGTACGTTTCTGCCGCAGGTAAATCCCGAGATGTCTATCAGCTTAATAACCTTTCCATTCAAGGGGTAGAGATACAACCATGAATACAAGAATAAATTATCAACCATGGTTACAGGGTGTTTTGACTGTAGCAAAGCATTACCGTATTGAAACTTCTGCTGAAAGAATACGCTTAGAGCTTAATTGGAATCAAAATCAGAGTATCGATGATGTTTTAGCATTAATGACTCGCCAAGTCGGTTTACACCTTCGTAAAGTTGAATTTACCTCAGATCTCTTAAATCCGTGGCGTTTGCCCGTTTTAGTTGGATTTAAGGACGGTCAAGTTGGTGTCATTGATAAAGCTGATGCCACTGGAAAGGTCAGTGTTCAATTGAGTGGTGATGAAGGTTTAGCGCAAACATTTAGCGCTGAAATGCTATCCCAGCTGATCGACCGAGTGTATGTACTTCGTCCTGAAACCTCAGTACCTGATGCACGAATTGATGAATATATTAAACCTTATGAAAAAAGTTGGTTCTGGGAAATTGTTTTAAAAGACTGGAAACGCTATATCGATATTATGTTTGCCTCAATGTTGGCAAATATTTTGGCTTTAGCTACGATTGTTTTCTCCATGAACGTTTATGACCGTGTGATTCCAGCCCAATCTATTCCTACATTGTGGGTGTTAGCAGGTGGTGTGTTGCTAGCGGCAATTTTCGAATTTGCGCTCAAATACTCACGTTTAATTTTGTCAGATATGATTGGTAAACGTGCTGATTTGCGTATTTCAGACAAAGTTTTTGGTCATGCACTCCGAATTAAAAATAGTGAACGTTCAAAATCTACAGGAACATTTATTTCTCAAGTTCGTGAGCTTGAAGGTGTTCGAGAGTTGGTTACTTCAACCACGATAACGGCTTTCGCTGATTTACCTTTCTTCTTCTTATTCCTAGGAATCTTCTGGCTCATTGGTGGCAATTTATTCTGGGTAATCTTAGTGGTTGTTCCATTGATGATTATTCCTGGATTATTGGTTCAGAAGAAGCTTGCTGCACTTGCACAAGAGGGTATGCGCGAATCTTCGATTCGTAATGCGATATTGGTCGAAGCTGTTCAAGGTATTGAAGATATTAAACTTTTACGTGCTGAATCGCGTTTCCAAAACCAATGGAATCACATGAATGATGTTTCTGCAACGGTAAGCATGAAACAACGAAAAATTGTAGGTGTATTGAGTTTGTGGACTCAAAAACTCCAAGGTCTGACATTTGCAATTGTAGTTTTAGTGGGTTGTTTCGCGGTAATGAAAGGCGATATGACCACAGGTGCGTTGGTTGCTTGTTCAATTTTATCTTCGCGTATGTTGGCACCAATTGCGCAAATTACAGGTGTACTCGGTCGCTATCAACAAGCCAAAACAGCCAAACAAGGGCTTGACGAGTTGATGAAAAAACCAGTCGATCATCCAGAGCGCCAACAACTTATTCAACGTCAAGTTCTGAATGGTCAATATGAGTTAAGCGGTGTTGTCTTTAAATATGGCGAAGATGACCCTAAACCAAGTGTGATTATTCCTAAGTTAGTGATTAATCCTGGTGAAAAGATTGCGATTCTTGGGCGTAACGGTGCAGGTAAATCTACAATTTTACAATTGCTTTCAGGCATGCAGACCGCTACTCAAGGTAAGGTAAAACTGGATGATATTGATATCACGTTACTTGATCCGTCTGACGTTCGTCGTGACGTAGGTCTTTTGAACCAAAATGCACATCTATTTTTTGGTACAGTGCGTGAAAACTTAACACTGGGTGCTCCACTTGCAACAGACAATGATTTAATTAAAGCATTAACGGTTACAGGTGCGATCAACTTCATTCAAGAAAAGAAAGAAGGTTTAGATCATATTATCCTTGAAGGTGGTGTTGGTTTCTCTGGTGGTCAGCGTCAAGCTCTTTTGCTTTCTCGACTGTTAATTTGTCAGCCAAATATTTTACTTTTGGATGAACCAACAGCTGCCATTGATGATGTTTCAGAAAAACAATTGATTGATCATATGAAAGTTTGGTTGGGTCACCGTACTATGGTTGTTGCTACACACCGTCGTGCAGTTTTAGAGTTGGTGGATCGTATCATTGTAGTGAACGAAGGTCGTGTCGTTATGGATGGACCACGTGATCAGATTTTAAATAATAATATGCAAGCACAAGGTTCAAATTCGGGGGCTAGATCATGAGCGAAGAATTAAAAAATGAACGTTCACTGAAAGTTTCTCAGCTTGAACCACCACTTCCAAAGGTCAGTATTACCATTTGGATCGTAGGTATTGGCTTACTGGTACTACTTATTTGGGCAAGCTTATTCAAATTGGAAGAAGTTTCTCAAGGTACAGGTAAGGTTGTCCCGACATCGAAAGAACAGGTTATTCAGTCACTTGAAGGTGGTATTTTAACCAAGCTTGATGTGAAAGAAGGTGACATTGTCGAAAAAGGTCAAACTTTAGCGCAATTAGATCCGACACGTTTTGCATCTAATGTAGGGGAGTCGACGTCGCTTTTAACAGCATCTCAAGCAACTGTGGCGCGTTTACGTGCTGAAGTAAATGGTACGGCTTTAGCATTTCCAGAACCTGTTTTAAAAGATCCAAAATTGGTTCAGGAAGAGACTCAGCTTTATCAATCTCGTCGTGCGAATATGGAAGAGTCAATTTCAGGTTTGAAAGAAGCACTTGCATTGGTTCAACAAGAACTTCGTATGACAGAGCCATTGGTTGCTAAAGGTGCTGCCAGTGAAGTTGAGGTTCTACGTTTAAAACGCTCTGCAAATGATTTGCAAAACCAAATGAATGATGTAAGAAACCAGTATTATGTTCAGGCGCGTGAAGAATTGTCTAAAGCCAATACTGATGTTGAAACACAACAACAAGTGGTTCTAGGTAAGTCTGACAGTCTAAATCGTACAATTTTCAAAGCACCTGTTCGTGGTGTAGTGAAAGAAATTGATGTCATGACATTGGGTGGTGTAATTCCACAAAATGGTAAATTGATGACAATCGTACCGCTGGATGAGCAGTTATTGATTGAAGCACGTATTTCTCCACGAGATATTGCTTTTATCCATCCTGGTCAAGAGGCTTTAGTCAAAATCACAGCATATGACTATTCTATTTATGGTGGACTAAAAGGCAAGGTTACTGTGATTTCACCAGATACCTTACGTGATGAAGTAAAACAAGATCAGTTCTACTATCGTGTTTATATCCGTACTGATACAGATAAATTGTATAACAAAGCTGGTAAAGCTTTTGCGATTACACCGGGTATGGTGTCATCTGTAGACATCAAAACAGGTTCTAAAACGATTATTGAATACTTGTTAAAACCATTCAATAAAGCCAAAGAAGCCTTACGTGAACGTTAGAATTTAACGATCTTTAATCTTTTTTATGAAAATTTAAGCCCAAACCTCAGTTGTTTGGGCTTTTTTATTGAATCTTAAAATATCCAGATTCAAAGCAGTTATAATGTCAATATGTTCCATTGTTTAACTTTATAAAATGCCTTTTACCCTTGAAAATGAAATTTATTTTGAAGAAGACATCAAAAAAAGTCGTTTTCAAGCTATCGCAGCTCCCGTTGAAAATGAGCAAGCAGCCAAAGATTTTTTAGAGCTACACAAAGATATTTCCACAACTCATCAATGTTGGGCATGGAAAGTGGGACATACGGTTCGATTTAATGATGATGGTGAGCCATCAGGAACTGCGGGTAGACCGATACTGGCAGTGATTGAGGGGAATGATTTGACCAATGTGATCGTACTGGTTAATCGTTGGTACGGTGGGGTTAAGCTGGGTACAGGCGGATTAGTTCGAGCATATGGTGGCTGTGCTGGGCAGTGTTTAATTCAAGCTGAGAAGATCGAATTAATTGAAAAAAAAATAGTACGATTCAAATGTCTATTTAATGAGTGGTCGATTTTTCAATATGAATTAAAGCATCAAAATATTGAATTTCAGGAAGCTTATACCAGTGAAGGCGTTGAAGTGACTGCTAAATTACAAATTCATCAAATTTCAGGCTTAGAATTAAAAATACAAGATGTAACTCGTGGACGAGAACAGTTAAAGATCGAGGAACACGTGAATGACTGATCGTAATATTCAAACAGAGGATACTCGGTTACTTAAATACCGTGAACAACATAAGCATCGTTTAAACTATATGCCATGGTTGTATTGGAGCTTGAAGCCGAAAAATCGAGGCTGGGCTGATCAATGGCAAAAAGAATATCAAGCCTATTTAATGGATATGGAAACAGTTGAAATTGGTACAAATAGCTTTATTTCACCCTTAGCGCATATTTTTGCAGAACCGGGTCGAAAAATTATCATTGGTGATAATACTTTTATCGCAGCAGATTGTACTTTGCATGGTCCATTAGAAATAGGAAGTGAAGTCGCCATTAATCATCACTGTATTTTAGACGGTGGTCGAGTTGGGATCAAAATTCATGATCAAGCCAGATTGGCAGCCTATTGTCATCTATATGCTTTTGATCATGGTATGCAAGCTGATCAATCTATTTACAAACAACCCGTTCGTTCGCAAGGGATAGAAATTGGGAAAGACGTATGGTTAGGCGCACATGTGGGCGTTAAAGATGGTGTTCGCATTGGTGATCATGCTGTGATTGGTATGAACAGTATGGTGACCAAAGACGTCAATATGAATGAAATCGTGGCTGGTAATCCTGCGAAGTTCATTCGTTTAAGAGATTGAACCTTAAAAATATAAAATTAATATTATGATTTAAAAAGAATTACACAAAATAGCTTAATTCGCTGAAAACTTATGCTAAGTTAAAATGAATACAAAAATGACGTATCGTTGTAGGGAGGCACTATGAATCGTGTAATTGCATGTATCGACTCATCCCCATGTATCAATGCTGTAGCGGACGCAGCAGCTTGGGTGGCGCAGCAAACGCAGAGAGAGTTGGTTCTCCTACAAGTTCTAGATTATTACCCTGCAAGTTATCACCTTGGTGAAATTAGTGGGGTGATTGGTTTTGAAAGTAATGCGATGTTACTTAAGGAGCTGGCTGAACTAGAACAAAAGCAAAGTGAATTAGCTTTAGATTATAGTAATAATTTATTAGGGCATATTTCAGAACTTATTCAAGAAAAATACGGGATTAAAGCCACTCAAATCCAAGAGAAAGGTGATTTTTTAGAACAGAGTTTTCATGTATTAAATGAGCAAGATATTGTCTTGATTGGTCGTGTGGGTGAGCGCTCGGCTGAAAAGCAAAAAAGTATTGGTAGTAATGTTGAAAACTTTATTCGCGGTGCAAAATGTACTGTGATGACAGTAGGGGAAACCTTCAAGCCACCAACACGCTTTATTTTTGCCTATGAAGATTCACCTACTTGTAAAGATATGATGAAGCGAGTCGCTAAAAGTGATTTGTTGAAACAATTACAATGTCATTTACTTTATGTGGGAGATCATCCAGAAGTACTGGAAATTCCGACAGAGTTCTTACATAACGCAGGTTTGAATGTCGTTGTTGAATATCGCTATGGTGATGTCGCTGAAAATATTTTAGATTATCAAAATGAACATCAGATTCAATTGATTGTTTTGGGGGCCTATAGTCGCAGTAAAGTTCGTCAGTTCTTCCTTGGTAGTATTACGACGAATATTTTTAGGAACTCACCTGTGCCATTGTTGGTGGCAAAATAGAACTATAAATGGCACTAATTATTTAGCTCATTTGGATGGTTTTATTGCTTGAATAGTGAATCTTCAATTTGGACTGAAAACTCTTTCTTTGAAGGATAATCTTGAAATGAGCATGTTGATTAATTTGTGTTCTAATTTTATTTATCTATAAAAAACATATATTTATAATTTTATTACAACTTTATCCACAGATATGCTCACAGTATTCGGGGATAACTTGATGGTAAAATATGAATAAAATTACATTAAAAAGCCACTGATGACAGTGGCTTGTTTACGATTAAAATAAATGACTTTAATACGGCTATATATTTTTATTTAACAATCGCAATGGCAAAACCATCATGGCCTTTGCTACCAATGGTTTGTAGGGCAGTGCTAGAGAGTAAACGCGGGTGATTTTGCATCAAACGATACATTTCACGAATGCCTTCAATGCTTGGTTTTACATTGTTCGGATCTAAAATATCACCTGCACGGATCACGTTATCTAGAACAATAATGGTGCCTGAATGTGAGAATTGTAAACTGAGTTCAAGATATTCTGGGTAGCTTTGTTTGTCGGCATCAATGAAAATAAAATCAAAGGGTTCAAAATCTTGTGGAAGTGAACGTAAAATATCAGCTGCACGACCTACTTTAAGTTCGATCTTTTGAGGGAGTTGAGCATTATCAATGTTTTCTTGCCCAAGTGCAGCATGTGTGTCACGACCTTCGATTGTTAGAATATAACCATCTTCAGGTAATGCACGAGCCAGCCACATAGTGCTATATGCAGCAAAAGTTCCGAGCTCAAGAACACGCTTGCATTTATTCATTTGAATCAACATTTGCAGCAACATACCTTGATTCGCTGCAACAGCCAAATGGTCAGGAAAACCTTTGTCCGCAGTATTTTTTAAAGTCTGCGTTAAAATGGGATCTTCTGGAATTAAGTGTGACTCGATATAAGCATCGATATCTGACCATGTTTGTTGCATTGTTGATTACCTGATTTGCGATATGTGCATTGTAGTCGATTAAATTCTGAGTGCAATTTTTGTAAGACTTACTGCATGATTATTGAGCTGTAGTTATATACTTTTTATGAAGTTATAAATCTTAAGATGGATATATTTTAAAAATAAAAAAAGAGGTCTAGAGACCTCTTTTTTCTAGCTAAATCTAGAAATGGCAAAGAGAGGTATTTCGGGTTAAATCGGGTCCCCAAGTACGATAACCTTGAGTATCAATATGAATTTGACCAGAAGAATACAAACCCAGTCCCATATTTAAGCTTTGACCATGATTTTGCCAAAATTGACATAATTTGAATTTTGAATTTTCAATAAATGCATAATCGCCTGGTTGTGGATATTCAGGTCCGATTCTGAAATCAATTGCTGAATTATACAAATGACGCGAAGAACTCGCTCCACCAGCGCATTGATTTAACGGTAAATCTCGATAAACCGATGTCACTTCAAATTCAGTCAGTACTTTTGACGCAACTAAGTATTTGAATACTTTTAGGGTAGGAAGCTGATTCGCCCAAATTTCACGGCTAGGTACCATATACTCTGATTTACCACATTTCTGCCAATCTCGTGCAGATTTGAGTAATTCAAAACTTGGAACTATATTGCCTACATCATGACTTTCAAGGAATCTTTCATATTCGCGTACACGTGATTGATTATCACCTTGTATAAGCCATGAACTATAAGATTGAGGCATTATTTTAGGTTTTACAGGTCGGTCTAAAAATATTTTTTCTTGTGGAATATAAATACGCTGACCATTCTGCGTAAGTATTGTTTTGCCTTTTTTAGGAGAAGATGTACATCCGATGAGCATCAGTGAAATCATACTGAGACTTACGAATCCCTTCAAGATTTGTTTCATTATATGTATTTACTGAGTTTAACTAAGCATCTAGTTTAGTCTAAATTTGAGGATGAATTTGGCATAAATTGCAAAAAAATGTACCATTTCGGTATAAAAAAAGACCAGCTAAAGCTGATCTTTTTAAAACTTATTTTTCTAAAAGTTGTAACTTGTTCGGTTTACCGTTCCACTCTTCACGATCTTCTGGTTGATCGCCAATCTGAGTGATGTTTGGCCATTTTTCAGCAAGTTCAGCATTGAGTTCAATGAAGACTTCTTGACCTTCTGGAAGTTCATCTTCGGAGAAAATTGCATTTGCAGGGCACTCTGGTTCACACAAAGCACAGTCAATACATTCATCTGGGTTGATGACAAGAAAGTTTGGACCTTCATAGAAACAGTCAACAGGACATACTTCCACACAGTCTTGGTACTTACATTTAATACAATTTTCAGTGACAACGAAGGTCATGGCGTCAGCTACCTAAAAAATATGGTTCTAATATCGAATGCTGTATTTTAGGGAAATTGCGACAAACTAACAATTCCTTTTATTGATATTTAATATAGAAGAACCTGCTAAATCAATTTTATTTATACAAATGTGACTAAAATGAGGTGAAATTGATAATACAGATCATCTACAGTACAGTTCATAGACGTACTTATGATAATTCTTTATCGTTTGATGGTACGTAAAAATGATTAGAGAATGAAATGCATGAACGCTAAGAACAGAGGAGCAGGGTTTCAATGGAACATTCGATAGATTGGGATTTATAGGCTTGATCGGATAAATATATTGGAAGCGTGTTCTTAGTGAATTAAGTTGCTATGCAGATTAATGGATTTAATTTGCAAAAAATGTTCTTTGAAATCCTTAATCCTGATTAGGTCCTTATTTTGTCAAAGCATGATATTAAGATCGTATTTCAAAAATGAGATTGAAAAACCTAAGCCAATGATCTAAGCGATCAGTTGATCATTGGCCTAATAAATATAAGAACTTTGAAATAAAAGGTCAAAGTTAATTATCCAAAGCTATTCAAAGCAAAAAATGAAATACAGTGCTTTTAATTCAAAATAAACTTTGTAATGAAATTAAGCTTTTAATAACTGCTTCAGTTGATAAAGTTGCTCCAGTGCCTGACGCGGAGTTAAATCGTCAAGATCTAAATCCTTTAAAGCATCGAGAGCAGGTGATGATTTTTCAACTTCGATGACTTTCTCTATCACTTCTGGTTCTTGCAAATTTGAGAATAGATCGTTTTGAACGACTTGAGGCTGTTGTTCTTTCTCTAAAATACGGAGACGATGCTGTGCATCTTTAATCACACTTTCAGGAATGCCTGCTAGTTTAGCCACTTGTAGACCATGACTTTGACTTGCTGGTCCATGTTGAACTTTGTGTAATAAAATCAACTGACCATTAATTTCTTTAGCAGTCACATGATAGTTTTCAATACAGGGTTCTTTACTGAGTTCAGTCAATTCAAAGTAATGCGTTGCAAATAAGCACAAGCATTGAATACGTTTAGTTAAATCAAGCACACATGCCCAAGCAAGTGATAGTCCATCGTAGGTACTTGTGCCACGACCTACTTCATCCATCAGTACAAGCGATTGATTGGTTGCGTGATGAAGGATTTGAGAGGTTTCTGTCATTTCCACCATAAAGGTCGATTTTCCAGATGATAGGTCATCCGCAGAACCAATACGGGTAAAGATACGATCAATTGGACCTAATTTTGCAGCCTTGGCAGGGACATAACTGCCACAATAAGCCAATAAACTAATCAGTGCCGTTTGTCGCATGAAAGTCGATTTACCGCCCATATTTGGACCTGTGATAATCGACATACGATGGTTAAAATCGAGCTGAGTATCATTAGGTGTATAAGGTGTCTTAATCAGCGATTCGACCACAGGGTGGCGACCAGCCTGAATTTGGATGCCAATTTCTGGGCTGAATTCTGGACGATTCCAGCTATACAAACGCGCTTGGTGAGCAAAATTACTTAATAAATCAATTTGTGCGATTGCAGCACTCATCATTTGTAAATTGCCAATATCTTGTCTGAGTTCATCGAGAAGCATTTCAAATAATGCCTTTTCACGTGCCAACGCACGTGACTCACTGGATAAAACTTTATCTTCGAATGATTTTAGCTCAGGTGTGATATAGCGTTCGGCATTTTTCAGTGTTTGTCTGCGAATATAGGAATCAGGAGCTTGCTCTGCTTGAGCACGGGTTAATTCAATATAATAGCCACTCACGCGGTTATAACCGATTTTGAGCGTATTAATTCCTGTATTTTCACGTTCTCTGATTTCAAGATCAATGAGGAATTGTCCTGCATGATCTCGGATCTGACGAAGCTCATCTAGCTCACTATCAAAACCTTCAGCAATGACATTTCCATCGCGTAGTAAAACAGGAGGATTTTCAACAATGGCATTCATTAATCGTAAATGCAGACCATTAAAATCACCGAGTTCATCATTGAGTTGTTGAATGAGTGTAGATTGATTTTGAGAAACAATAGGCTGTATGGCATTACGTAAAAAAGGAATTTGCGCACAGGCTTGGCGAAGTTGAACTAAGTCTCGTGGACGAGCACTGCCTAAAGCAATTCGACTCAATACGCGTTCAATATCACTGATTTCTTTTAGAATTAATCGAACAGGTGCTTCATGATAACCTTTAAGTAGTACTTCAATCGCATCTAAACGCTGATCAAGTAAAGCAGTATCGCGCAATGGCTGCATTAAGGTACGTGCTAATAAGCGCCCGCCCATTGCTGTTTGACAGTCATTGACTAAATTGAAAAGTGAAGTGCCGTGTTCAAATAAAGGATCGATGATTTCTAAATTTCGTCGAGTGACTGGATCAAGTGCAATAAAATCACTACTTTGTTCTAATTTAATCGAACGAATGTGGGGAAGTGCTGTTTTTTGCGTTTCTTTTGCATAATGAATCAGCGCTGCTGCAGCGACTTTGGCAAGTGGAAGTTCATCAATTCCGAAGCCAGAAAGTGTCGATACTCCCAACTGATCACATAGCGTTTTTTGGGCATTATTTAAATTAAAGTCCACGTTTGGTCTTTTGGTGATAGGACATTCAATAAGTGATTTAATCTGTTCAAGTAAGGCTTGATCTTGAATGTCTTCATTCAGCACCAATTCACTTGGCATCAGTCGAGCAAGCTCAAGAGGTAATTGTTCAGCTTTAAATTCTTGTTGTTGTACTTTAAATATACCTGCACTTAAATCAAGCAGAGCAATACCAATTTGATTTTGATGAATCGCAATTGAAACTAAATTTGAACTTTGGTGTGCATTTAGCAAAGCATCATCTGTCAGTGTCCCTGGCGTAATGATTCTGACCACACCACGTTCTACAGGTCCTTTACCCGTTACTTCACCAATTTGTTCACAGATAACGACAGTTTCGCCTTTTTTAACTAAGCGCGCTAAATAACCTTCAGCTGCATGGTAAGGCACACCTGCCATCGGGATTGGATTGCCATTGGCTTTACCACGATGGGTCAGGGTAATACCGAGTAATTTTGCTGCTTTGTGGGCATCATCAAAAAATAACTCATAAAAATCTCCCATTCGATAAAACATTAGCGAATGAGGGTGTTGGGCTTTTACGGACATGTACTGCTGCATCATAGGGGTCAGCGTAGAAAAGTCAGTCATGTTTTCCATAAAGCTCATAAAGTTAAGATCCTAATATGATGATGTTATTTTAAAGATAAATAGCCTAAGTTAAACTACGCATATTTAAAAATATGATAAGCATCGATTCTATCAAAAACTTAAAAAAAACGATAATTGCATCCTTGATTTTTTAGTAAAAATGGCAATAGTTAAAAGTGATCAGGCACTATTTATACAATCCGAGATCACTTATAAATGTAGAGGAATAAAATAACAAAGTTATAAAATTTATGATTTAACCTGAAATAAAACCTAAAATTTTGGCTTGTTGGTTAAGACTGGCGAGTATACCTATAAAATAAACCATAACAAATGCAAAACCGATTACGCAGATGGCTAGATATCTTAGAGTAAATAAAAATACATTAAGTGTTGAATGGCTCATTAGTAGTTGAGTCAGTTTTAGAGTCGATTTTTGTTGATCGCTAGGCGGTAATTTTGTTGAATCTAAACACTCAACACATCGTATTAAATATTTTCTAAAATCATGGTATAGAACGGTAACATTACTTAAAGCCAAGTATGCAGACCAAAGCAACATGGTATATCCAAGAAAGTTCAAAACCCAGTATTGATAAAGAGATAGATCGGCTTTGGTATCAGCACGATATAAGATTAGTAGTGCAAATCCTCCAACAAGGAGTAGGGCTGCAATATTACGAGCAAAAGCTAATAATCGTTCATTAAAATCATTATCGAAAAACATGTTATATCCTTAATTGTGGTTAGATATTTAAATATATTTGTTTAAATAATCTAAACAATAGTAAGGGGAAGGGACTACGACATAAAATGTCGTAGTCCCTTCTTAGGAGGAGCAGTTTTATAGTTAATTTGTAGAGTACACAGAGCAATGTACCTTAGGAGTATGTTTCTTTCATACTTATCTAAAGATTAAGGCTTATATAAACCCTGTTCAGTTAAATGAAGTCTCAAAATGCGACGTAATTCCAAAACCGCTTCTGGAGTTTCTTGAATTGAATGTCCACCTTTAATGATGAGTTCGGAAGCAGCACCTTTTAAATGTGCACTTTCATAAGGCACGATTCCATCATTCATGACTTTAGGATCTTTACTATCGGTGATATTACCCATCACACTATGGAAAATGATTTTATCAGTAGGCACCACATTTTCAGTCAGTTCAGTAAATTTAGAACTATGACTGAGGTCACTTGGACCATTCTGAATTAAACCATGACCTAAATCTTTCACAAAATCTTTAACATTGACATTTCGTTCAGTCAAGCTGTCGGCAAAAGCACCTAAAAAAGCACCTGGAAGTTTGATAATTCTACGCGCAGCTTTGGTAAACCAGCGGTCAGCAAAAGCAGTTCCTTTATGCGGAGATGCGATGAAAATTGCACGATCAAAGTTGGTAATGGGATTAATTTGTAAACGTGATTTAAACAAAGGTTCATTTTTGAATCTTTGAATTTGTTGAGATTTAAACAAAGCTAAAGCAGGCTGAGTTAAGTCCGCTTGACTGACTAATAATCTAGAAATAATTCCGCCCATACTATGTCCAATGAGTACAGCATTTTTAGCAGAGGGTGAATTCTGATCTAGCGTTGCAAAGGATTGTCGGATCAACGCGTCAATTTGAAAATGGCTTTCTAAAATCGGCATATTAGTCGAATAGAAAACTTGCCAGACTTGGTAGTGTTCACGAAGAACTTGATCTCCCATGATATCATTGGTCAAACGAATCCATGCTTCAGGGCTACTCGCCAAACCATGAACAAGAACAATGATTTTCTTATTTGGATTATAAGGTTCTAATTTAAACAGTTGTGGCATGGTAATGCTGTTATCACGGTCAATTAAACTGAGGTAAGCTGCTGCGCCAAGTTTATTTTCCGCAAGCCACAATCCATACGGTGCAGAGAAATTCGCAGCTAAAGGGTATGAGTTATTGCCAATTTTAAGCTTCTCAACACTATAAGGATCGAAAATATTGAGCTGAAAATTTGGATTGTATAAAATATCGTCAACTGTATTGCTGACTTGGGGTTGAGCAGTAATCGTGACTGATAAATAACGAGGCTCATGAATATTGGGATTGACCCCATTTTTATATTGGTGATTCATTGGATCAACAAGATATTTCCCGACATCATCATTACTCGGTGCAGGAAGTGTGGCAACGAATTCTGCACCGAAACCATCGCGACGGTTGGTCGATCTTAAACCTGAAAAGTTGAAATTATAGCTCGACATTAAACTATCGAGTTTGGTATTGGCGATTTGGGGATAGTCGCTGTAATTGACTTTATAAATACTTTTCCCGACTTTTATTTCTCTAGGTACGCGTTCTTGTGTATAGCGTAAGCCATAATTGGTAATGAGTTTAGCGAGTGCTTGGTTGTAAAAATCTCGGATTTGTACTTGGCGGTTATCAAATAAACGCTCACTCGGATGGCGTTTGGTTTTAAATAAATAGGCATAGCTGTATCGAATACTTTGATCAAGTAATAACAATTGCTGATCTAGGCATTCATTATAGGTTTTTTGATGCGCTGCCTTTTTTTCTTCAGATTGATACTTATTTATTAAGCCCATTGAGCATTCTGACTTATTGCTCAATGCTAAGGCTTTAGTTAAGTATGCTTCGCTAGCTGTCGAGAGAAGCTGTTCGTCTTGAATTTGAGGAATCTTTTTAAGTTCAGTTGTACATTTTTCTGGATCATCTGTACAAATATCTGCTTCACCACCGGTCATGGATAAAACATTGAGGCTCGCTTCACTCATTTTTTTACGTGTTAAAATGCTGTCACGTTCATTGGCAATCGAGACATTGAGTGCTTGATTTTTCACACTGACGACTTGGCAGCCACTCATGAAAAGCGGGATGCTGGCAAGGAGGACAATGAATTTTTTGTTGTTGATTCTACGATTTATCACGTTATTGATTAGCATCGTCGTCGTTGAATAAATAAGTCATTTAAAATCATACGTGAAATTTTTGAAATTAAAAATGACCATTCAAAAAAAATAGACTGAATAATCAGTCTATTTTTTAGCTTCTACAATTATTTTTTTAAATTAAGATTTAGCAGGGTTATTTAAAATCTGCCAAACATTGTAGCGACCTTGTTTTTCGATTTCAGCGATTAAGCGATCTGCAATTTCACCTTCTTCAGGATATTTGACTTTGTAATTTTTCAAAGTCTGAATCGCATTTTTCTTTTGACCTAAATAAATAAAGTTATTCGCCGAAACTAAGTAAGCTTCTTGAACGCCTGCTTTAATGGCTTTATCGATGTATGGGATTGCTTCTTTTTGACCGCCCCCTTCTGAAAGTGAGAAACCAAACCAGAAGTTTGCTTCAGCATCATTTTTATTAAGCTTTAAAATTTGAGAAGCATATTTCAAAGACTTCGTGGTATAGCTTGATCCTAAATCAAGGTTACGTCCCATGATACTTGCTTTGAATGCACGAACTAAAATATCAAAAGAGGCTTTATCTTTTGTAGCAAGTTCATCTAGCTCAGCAGAAACTTGTTTTAGTTTATCTTCAAAACCTTTACGTTCTTGACGATCGGTAAAACGAGGTGGGTAGTGACGAGCTTTACCTTCAACCATTTGTAAGAAATCATCAATTTCTGTAATGTCGATTTCGTTTTGACCCGCTAACACGGCATATTTCATCGCGCGTGTATTGCTATTCACGGTCGGAATAATCAGTTTGTTAGTATCTAGGATTAACTTTTTCTGTGTTTTTGGATCGGTAACTTCAAGTTTGTTAAGCGGAGCCGCAGCAGCTTTTTTCAACTCAAGTTCAAATACAGGGGGCTTGGTATAATCAAAAGGATTAAGTGCATAAAAAGGTGCGCTTAAATCAGGTTCGGTATAGTAGATTGGATCAGTGTTTTTGTTGTTGTTTTTCACTGAAGTTGAACTACATGCAACGAGAAATGTAGAAGCAACAATGGCACATACCAACGGTTTAATGGTCATAAGAGATTCCGATAATTTTTGTAAGTGTTAATAAATGCATGCTGGTCAGTCTAAAAAATGCCTTAACAACATGCAACCTTAATTCAGCTTCTTTATTAAATTTTTACATTAAGCTTTAGATTGAAGTGTTTGTATTTCACATTCACGACGTACTTCTTCAATAATCTTTAACTCTTCTTCGCTAAATGGGCGTTGAACAGGTTGTGATTTGTCAAAAGTTGGATCAATCATCGAAAGACGCTGACAGAGCGTATTCATGCGAATTTCATTTTGTTGAATACGGTCTAAGAGTACACGCATACCATCGATCATTGGATCTGATTGATCCTGTGTCATTGCATAAGGTTGGAAACCAATTTGTTCAGCATAATCACGACGGCGTGACTCTTGATCATTTTCAACAGGTTTGTTCTTTAAAATGAAACGGGCAGGGTTACCTACAGCCGTTGCACCTTCTGGTACTTCTTTGGTAACGACGGCATTTGAACCGACTTTAGCATTTTTATGAACAGTAAATGGTCCTAGAATTTTAGCACCCGCACCGACAATAACGCCGTCTTCAAGTGTTGGGTGACGTTTGCCTTTATTCCAAGTGGTTCCACCTAATGTCACACCATGATAAAGCGTAACATCATCACCAATTTCCGCTGTTTCTCCGATCACAATACCCATACCATGATCAATGAAAAAGCGTTTACCAATTTTTGCACCTGGATGTATTTCAATACCTGTAGCAAAACGGCTAAAAGAAGAAAGCATACGCGCTGAAGTTTTACATTCTTTTACCCAGAGTTTATGCGCAACACGATGCATAATCAGTGCATGGATGCCTGGATAGGTGGTTAAAACTTCAAATGTATTTCGAGCGGCAGGATCTCGCGCGAATACAGCTTTGACATCTTCTCTGAGCTGTTTAAGCATTTGTTTGATCCTCAGTTTTTGTTTGATCTGTACTGGATTTTTTCCATGTCCCTTTGTTCAATGCTTGAACACGACTGAAAATACCTCTAAGTAGATGGTATTCCATACGATCTAATTGTATACGTCCAAACAAACGACGCAAGCGTAATGGTAATAATCGTGGATTTTTTGGATCTAAAAATTCAATTTCTTCAAGCATTTTTTGAATATGTGGGTAGAACTGCTCCATTTGCTCATGAGTGACCAAAGGTTCGTCCCATTCCATCGTATCATCTTCAGTCACTTTCATGGTCGCTTTATCATCGACTTCATGTTCCATCAACTCAGTGGCTGCTATGCGCATTTCATAGCAAATAATCTGAATGGCTTGAGCGACATTCAATACACCATATTCGGTATTAACAGGAATGGTGACATGGAAATTTGCTAGAGCGAGTTCTTCATTGGTGAGTCCACGGTCTTCACGACCAAAGATGACAGCGATTTCTTGTTGTTCTTGAAGCACCGCTTTCATGGATTTCTGTGCGGCAGGGCGTGCATCCAGTAATGGCCAAGGGATGGTGCGACTACGTGCACTGGTACCAAATACGATGTGACAATCTTTAATCGCGTCTTCTAATGTTTCTACGATTTCAATTTGTTCGATCAGATCTGTCGCACCTGCAGCTAATGCATCAATATCAGGGTGAGGGTAGGTTTTTGGTGAAACCAGAACCAATTTGCACAGCCCCATTGTTTTCATGGCACGTAAAGCACTACCAATATTGGCAGGAAGCGTCGTGTTAACCATAACAATACGTACATGGCTTAAATGCGCTGAAACAGCTGCATTATCAATAATATCCATAATTATTCCAAATTTGAGCAGTAATTTAGCGACGGTTTAAGAGTATTGGCTGACTTCAGCTTGATACAGATCCATGGCTTCATCCATGCTTACATCATTGGGAGGTGGTGCAAGTTGATAAGTCTGATTTGGATCTGCAGCTTTACTCTTTGCCGCTTTTGATTTGACTTGATATTCCACATACAGTGCTTCTTTGCCGAAGTAATCACGGAGTTGTGAAAGAAGTGCATCTAAAGGAGCAACTTTCCAATTCACACCGAGATGCAATTCAGCAGTCGCATATGGATAATCGAGAAGAATGTGTAGTGGAATGTGATTACACATATCCACATTACAATAAGGGAGAATAATTTTCTGCAAATCAGAGCTGAGTGTTTTACTCATATGCTCAGCATCAAGTTTGATCTGAATGCTATTGGCACGTTTCTGACGAATCTCATTTAAGGTAAAGGCTTTGGTTAATCGACCCATAGGGCGATCAAAACCTTCGCGTTCATAAATTTCACCTTCAATCACCACCACTTGTTCATTGACGATAATATCTTTAAAGCGTTGGAAGCGTTCATGATTGGCTGATACTTCAATACGAGATGTACCATCATCGAGGGTGACCATCATACGGTTCGGGAAGTTCGCTACATCAACCACTAAACCTGCAAATACAGTAGTCACTCCACGACGTGTTGGCGTCAATTCATTAATTTTTTGTGAAATAAATGACTTTAATTCAGGACGATAAACGTCAATCGGGTGACCTGTTAAATATAAACCTAGGGTATCTTTTTCGCCTTTTAGACGAACTTCATCAGACCAAGGCTTCACAGGTTTTGCAGGTTTACGCTGAACTTCTTCGACTTCACCAAACAAATCCATGATGCCTGATTCACGGTTCGAACGTGCTTGATCGGCTGCTTGCACAGCTTCTGGCAGTTGCGCCATTAAGCTTGAACGCTCAATACCTAAACAGTCTAAGGCACCTGAACGGATTAACGCTTCTAATGTACGTTTATTGATTTTCTTTAGATCAATACGATGGCAGAAATCAAATAGATCTTTAAAAGGACCGAGTTGCTTGCGCGAATCAATCACCGACTGCATTGCTGCTTCGCCAACCCCTTTAATCGCGCCTAAACCGTACACAATGGTATTTTCATCTGTGGCATGGAATTGGTAAATCGACATATTTACCGAAGGTGGTAGAACTTCAAGTCCATTATTTCGACAGTCATCAATCAAAAATACAATACTGTCCGTGTTCTGCATTTCCGATGTCAGAACAGCAGCCATAAACTCCGATGGATAATGGGCTTTTAACCACGCCGTTTGATATGCAACTAGGGCATAGGCTGCTGCATGCGATTTGTTAAAGCCGTATCCTGCAAACTTTTCCATATAGTCGAAGATATGGTTTGCTGTTTGCTCATCAATGTCTTTTTTAGCGGCACCTTCAATAAAGATTTGGCGTTGTATCACCATTTCTTCTGGTTTTTTCTTACCCATTGCACGACGAAGTAAGTCTGCGCCACCAAGGCTATAACCAGCACAATACTGCGCTGCCTGCATCACCTGTTCTTGATACACCATAATTCCATAAGTCGGCTCAAGAACGCCTTCTAGCAAAGGATGTAGGTATTCAAACTCACCACCATGCATACGATGGATAAAGTCAGGAATCAAATCCATTGGACCTGGACGATATAACGATACGAATGCAATAATTTCTTCAAATTTCGATGGGCGTGCTTCTTTCAGCATCTTTTTCATGCCCACGGATTCAAACTGGAATACCGCAGTGGTATTCGCATCTGCAAAGATTGAATAGGCTGCTTTATCGTTTAAAGGGATATTTTCAATTTTTAACGGTGTTTCGAATTGCATACGCTGATTGATATGCTGAATGGCATCTTCAATAACCGTTAAGTTTCGTAGACCCAAGAAGTCGAATTTAACTAAACCAGCAGATTCAACATCGTCTTTGTCGAATTGAGCAACGCGACCAGTTCCATCTTCTTCACACATCACCGCCGAGAAGTCAGTGATTTTTGTCGGTGCGATGACGACACCGCCTGCATGTTTACCTGTATTACGGGTAATCCCTTCTAGTTTGAGTGCCATTTCCCAAATTTCGGCAGCATCATCGTTATCGGGGTTGGATGGGTTGGTCACAATGTCTTTTAATTGTGGTTCTGCTTCAATGGACTCTAGTAAGTTCAAACCAAGAGGCTTGGTTGGAATCATCTTAGAAATACGGTCGGCTAAACCATAGGATTTACCCAATACACGGGCAACATCTCGAATCGCACCTTTGGCTGCCATCGTACCGAAAGTTGCAATTTGCGATACTGCATCACGTCCATAGGTACGTGCCACATAATCAATCACACGGTCACGACCAGCAATACAGAAATCGACGTCAAAATCGGGCATTGAAACACGTTCAGGGTTTAAGAAACGTTCGAAAAGCAATCCGTATGGAAGTGGATCCAAATCTGTGATTTTTAAACTATACGCAACCAATGAGCCTGCACCTGAACCACGTCCTGGCCCCACTGGAACACCATTGTTTTTAGACCATTGAATGAAGTCCATGACAATGAGGAAGTAACCTGGGAACCCCATTGAGTTAATGATCTTAATTTCAAATGCCAGACGCTCATCATATTCTTTACGAATATCAGGCCAATCTTCATCGCGTTGTTCGACAGGGTATAAATGAGCCAGTCGCTCTTCTAAACCTTCTTCAGACAAATGTGCAAAGAAAGTGTCGATGGTATGACCTTCAGGAATTGGATAATCAGGTAAGAAATATTTACCCAATTGCAGAGCAACATTACAGCGTTTTGCGATCTGAACTGTGTTTTCAATTGCACTTGGTAAGTCTGAAAATAACTCGACCATCTGCTCTGAAGTTTTGAAATATTGCTCAGGGCTGTATGTACGTGGGCGACGACTATCACCTAATACGTAACCATCTGCAATACAGACGCGTGCTTCATGTGCTTCAAAATCTTCGGCATTGATAAAGTGCACGTCATTATGTGCTACAACACCAATTTGGTACTTGGCCGCTAATTTTACGGCTTCTTGTATAAATGCTTCTTCATTTGGGCGATCTGTACGCGTTAGCGCAAGATAAACCCGATTACCGAATTTCGCGATCCATTCTTCTAATAAAGGTTCAGCTTTTTGTGGATTACCTGAGCAGAGCATTTCCCCGACATCACTTTGCATACCCAGTAAGGCGATGATGTCATTGGACTGATCAAGTACCCATTCTTTTTTTACACATGGAATACTGAGTTGTTGACCTTCAATGAATCCACGGGAAATGATCTCAGTTAAACTACGCCAGCCCGAATTATTCATTGCCAGCAAAGTCACACGATGTGATTCATCATTGAGCCGAATAACACCGCCTAAAATAGGTTTAATCCCTTTTTTTAGGCAAGAGGTGTAAAACTTTACGGCCGCGTGTAAGTTTGAAAGATCAGTCATTGCTAACGCAGGCATTTGATCATTTACTGCAGATTTCATGAGATCAGGTATACGTACAATCGATTCTGTAATCGAAAACTCTGTATGAATACCAAGATGAACAAACTGCATAAATGAATCCTTCGCTAGATCAAAAAATATTTTAACACGCTCTACTTCATCCGTGATGGCAAAACGATGCTTTTGATATTTTAAATTAAGCGTATCGAAGTCTTTGCATATTTTACAACCTATTTAATGACGGTTAACTCTATTGTAAGAATAAAGTTCAGATTGGGCGTGTTTAAAAAGAAGATCCTTATTTATAATTTTGAAATCAAAAAAGTGCCCAACGTGGACACTTTATTTATAGATTTACTTCAAGTTCTAGTTTTTAAAATTTTAAATTAATATTCCCAAAAAATGCGCTGAATTTCTTTGGCATCCTTGGTCTTTGTAAGTGCAAGTGCAGCAAGAAGTTTCGCTTTTTGTGGATTGAAGTCGTGCGCAACAACCCATCCATATTTGTCATCGGGTTGTTCAGCATTACGGAGTACAAAACCTTTAGGAACACGTGAAGAACGAATGATTTGCACCCCTTGGCTTTGGAGTTCATTTAAAGTTGGTACAATATTCTTAGCCACAGAGCCATTGCCTGTACCTGCATGAATGATCGCTTTCGCACCTGCTTTAGCATAGGCTTGATAAGCATCAGGCACCATATTTCCTGAACCATAAACGATTTGAACTAAAGGCAATGCATCGCCTTTAATATTTTCAATATTAAATTCTGATCTGTTATTAAAGCGTTTAGTCGATTGTCTAAACCAATATGATTTACCTTCGATCAATGTGCCTAATGCACCCCATTGGCTTTCAAAAGCATCGGTGTGTAAATTAATGGTCTTAGTCACATCTCGGGCAGCAAAAATACTGTCATTCATTAGAATGAAAACACCTTTACCTTTGGCTGTATCATCTGCGGCTAAAGCGACTGCACTATAAAGATTTAATGGACCGTCAGCGGATAGCGCAGTAGAAGGGCGCATTGAGCCTACAAGTACGATGGGTTTATCGGTATGCACCACTAAGCTTAAAAAGAATGCACTTTCTTCTAAAGTATCTGTACCGTGCGTGATCACGACTCCATTGACGTCAGATTTTTTGACGAGATCGTTTACTTGACGTGCAAGCGAAAGTAATTCCTTATCCGTAATACTTTCGGAAGCCACTTGCATGGCTTGAACACCGCTAACATTCGCAAGATTTTGGATTTGAGGAACTGCGGTAAGGAGTTGATCGACAGGAACTTTTGCAGCTGTATATGTCGCGCTGTTGGTTGAACTCGCACCTGCGCCGGCAATCGTGCCACCAGTGGCAACCACAACCACATTATTTTTAGCAAAACTGGTGATCGGTAGAAGTAAGCCTAAGCTAAGGGTTAATGCTGTTAATGTTTTTTTCATGATCTATCCTTATTAAATTCTATACTTTCCAAGCATTTTTTGTACCACTTTGACCATAAACGATATTGAGAATGAAGTGATATATCAGAATTGAAATATGAAAATAAACTTGATCATTTAAAATGATAAACCCAAAAAAGCCCCGATGTTTAAATCAGGGCTTTTATATTGATGATTCTGTTGTATCGACATTAACGCATTTTTGATAAAAAACGACCTAGGCGATTAATGGCTTCTTTGAGCTCATTTTCAGCAGGCAGGAAAACTACGCGGAAGTGATCGGGCGTTGGCCAGTTAAAGCCCGTACCTTGTACCAATAACACTTTTTCAGCACGAAGTAGATCCAGCATCAATTGTTCATCATCTTCAACTGGATAAACATTTGGATCCAATTTAGGGAAGCAGTACATCGCACCTTCAGGTTTAACGCAGCTCACACCTGGAATTTCATTCAGCATTTGCCAAGCGATATTACGCTGTTCGTATAAACGACCACCTGGACGGATTAAATCGTTAATCGACTGATAACCACCCAATGCAGTTTGAATCGCATATTGAGCTTGGTGGTTTGCACATAAACGCATAGACGCGAGCATGTCTAAACCTTCGATATAGTCGGCTGCACGTGCTTTATTCCCTGTGATTGCCATCCAGCCTGAACGGAAACCAGCGATTCGATATGATTTAGATAAACCATTGAATGAAACACACAGTTGATCGCCAGCAAGTGCTGCTACAGAAACATGCTCAATTCCGTCATAGATGATTTTGTCGTAAATTTCATCTGCAAATAAAATCAGGTCATATTTCTTAGCTAAAGCAACAATTTTCTCTAATACGTGACGTGGATAAACTGAACCTGTCGGATTATTAGGATTAATAATGACAATACCACGCGTATTAGGTGTGATTTTACTTTCCATATCCGCGATATCTGGATACCAGTTATCTTCTTCATCACATTTATAATGAATCGCCGTACCACCTGAAAGATTTACGGCTGCAGTCCATAATGGATAATCAGGCATTGGAACAAGCATTTCATCGCCATCATCCAGCAAGCCTTGCATTGCCATTACGATTAGCTCAGATACGCCGTTACCGATATACACGTCATTGACATGCATATCGAAAATGCCTTTTTGTTGATAATACTGGCACACGGCTTTACGTGCAGGGAAAATCCCTTTGGAATCTGTATAGCCAATTGCATTTGGAAGATTAAGCGCTACATCGTTAATAATTTCTTGTGGCGCTTCAAAACCAAATGGAGCAGGGTTACCAATATTCAGTTTAATAATTTTGTGTCCAGCTTCTTCCATCTCATTGGCGGCACGTAACACAGGTCCACGGATGTCATAGCATACATGCTCGAGCTTAGACGATTTTTTTATTTCGCGTGGAGATAGGAATGTGTTCGGCATTTTAATGTTCTCTGATTGAGTGGAGGTCACTTTTGCATAACGATATAAATAGCTTTTAAATGTCTCTGTTGTAACTAAATCAAGTTGATGTTCATCTCTGAGTAAACCAACGATTTTTTCGTGCGTAAATCCTGCCTGTTGATATTGTTTAATCACAGGAAGCAGATTTTTAAAAATTACGCTTTTTTTTTGCGACATTTTTTAATCCTGAGCAAGAATTGCACTAGATTAACACTTATTTTGCTTACAAAAAAGTGTGTTAATGAATATTTGCTTACTTTGTAGAAATTATTTTGCTTCCTTTTTGCTTTTGATGTCATTTTAATATCTTTTGTAATTTGTAAAATAAAGACTAGAAATTTGAAAATGAATGACGTAAATATAGGATTATCCTATTTTAAAGCACGATATAAAGGGACGTAATCATGGGTAAGATCAATAAATCAGACCGTGAATGGCAAAGAGAGTTATCTCCTGAAGAGTTTCGTATCACCCGTCAGAAGGGGACTGAACAAGCTTTTACAGGTAAATACTGGAATACGAAACAATCGGGAATTTATACTTGCCGTTGCTGTGGAGAACAGTTATTTTCATCTGAAACCAAATACGACAGTGGTTGTGGTTGGCCAAGTTTTTTTAGAGCAATCACACCAACGGTTGTTGAAGAACAAGATGATTTTACGCAAGGGATGTACCGTACTGAAATTATTTGTCATAACTGCGATGCGCATTTAGGACATGTGTTTGAAGATGGTCCAGAGCCTACAGGGCTACGTTACTGCGTAAATTCAGCGTCATTAGAACTCAAGACACAAGAAAAAAATGATGAGGAAACCTATCCATGACAGACATCTATCAGTTCGAAGCTGAGCTGTTGAATGAACAAAATAAACAGTTTTCCGATTACGCTGGAAAAGTGTTGTTAATCGTGAATACAGCAAGTAAATGTGGTTTTACTCCACAATTTGCAGGCTTAGAAAAATTATACCAACAATATAAAGATCAAGGCTTTGAGGTTTTGGGATTTCCCTGTAATCAATTTGGGGGACAAGATCCAGGTTCAAATGACCAGATTGGAAGTTTTTGCCAAAAAAATTATGGTGTTTCTTTCCCAATGTTTGCCAAAGTTGATGTGAAAGGCGCAAATGCACATGTCATTTTTCGTTACCTGACCAATAATAGCAAAGGGGTTTTAGGAAGTGGCATTAAATGGAACTTTACTAAATTCTTAATTGGCAAAGATGGGAAAGTTTTGAATCGATATGCTCCAACCACCAAGCCTGATGCTTTAGAAGAAGATATACAAAAAGCTTTGGCTAAATAATAAGAATTCAGAGAATGAATACAAAAATCAGCTCAATTGAGCTGATTTTTTTATTGCATGATTTTTCTAATATGATCCAAATTTAGAATGCAGCCAATAAACTCACCACAATGGGTGCGAGTACAGAAAGTATAAAACCACTCACCATGGCATGCGGTATAAACTCATTTCCACATGACTGCTTTACCATTGGTAAAGTCACATCCATGGCGGTTGCGCCTGCAGAAGAAATGGCAGAACGTGGATATCGCCAGCCAATCAAATACATAAATAAAATTGCAAATATTTCTCTGAAAAGATCATTCATCAATGCGACACTGCCTAATTCAGCATTTCTTAATTCAGTGACAACAATTCCTGTCATTGAATAAAAACCATAGCCTTGCGAGAGCATAATCAAATCTTTTAGACCAATATTTTGAATGAACAGGAGAGATGCAAATGCGCCCAGCAGTGACCCGACGATACAGCCTAATGGAACCAGTAAAATTTTCCAATTGAGCCAAGAGCGATCCAGCGGAGAGTAGGCTAGATCTAAACCAATCAAGAACATAAAGATCAGCAGTAGGTTCCAGGAGCTTAATATGATTTGATAATTAAAAGCTAAGCCAATTTCTGCAATAGCGTAACCAATGCCTAATGCGATGAAAGCATAACTGATGTTGATTAAGGACTTAAAAAGCAAATCGGTTGAGACTTTACCTTGAGTGGGTTGTACACCAATCATTTTATAAAGTAGGTAGCAACAACCAAAAGCACCAATGGATGTAAGTAATGCAATTATAATTGCATTACTGAGAATTAATTCTGGGCTCTCGATATTATTTAATGTATGTGAAAACTCGATGGCAATAGCAATCAATAATAAGTAGGTAAAATAAGGTAGAACTTTAAAACACAGTGCTTCAAACCATTTTGGTAAACGTTTTGCGAAAAGAAACCCTAAGAATAAACAGAATAAAAGTTGGAAAATAAGCCAAAGAGATTGCATGTTATTAATAAGCAGGAAATGTATTCCTACTTATTATGACGATTAATGATTAAGCGTATATGACTTTTTATTCATAATCATAGGATTTATATGCGTATATTCAGCTTTGATATTGGGCGAAATTTCAGTTTTGAACCTTAGGGCTCAAATAACGATAATCTGCTAAATTGGGTTTCTTAGTATCTAGCCAATATTTCCACGTATAAGATGGCCACAATGAAAAGTTTTTGCCACCTTCTTGTTGATACCAGCTCACACAGCCTGATTGCCACACTGTTCCGGCGAATTGCTCCTGAATATGTGCATTAAATTCATCTTGAACTTTGTCTTTCACCACAACTGCTTGCGTACGAGATTTTTCGACAGATTGAATGAGCTGAACGATATAATTCACTTGTGATTCAATCATGAAAATCACAGAGTTATGACCTAAAACAGTATTAGGACCTAGCAATTGGAATAAATTGGGGAAACCTTTGGTTGCTATACCATAAAAACTTTCTGCGCCGTCTTTCCATGCCTCTTTAAGTTCTAATCCATTTTCACCAAAACATTCAAATGATTTGAGATAAATTCTAGGGTCTGTAATGAAGCCTGTACCGTAAATTAAACAGTCAATTTTACGCTCTTTGCCATCTTTGGTGATGATGCTGTCTTCGGTGAACGCTTGAATGCCGTCAGTGACTAATTCCACATTCTCACGATTAAAAGTAGGAAAATATTTGTTAGACACCAAAATACGTTTACAGCCCATGGTGTAGTCCGGGGTAAGTTTTGCAGCAATTGTTTTGTTTTTCACTTGGTATCGAATAAACAATTCAGCAAGCTTTTGACCTGCTTTCATCATTTGCGGTTTTACAATTGGAACAACTCGAGATTCGTTTGACCAATATAGTCGAGCACGGTGTAACTTACGAAACCAATCAAATTTTGAAAATAGTTTTTTATCTAGTGGATTATAAGCACGTTCATCACGTGGGATGACCCATGCAGCGGTACGTTGGAATACGTAAAGTTGTTTGGTTTGAGGAGCAATTTCAGGAATGTATTGAATTGCGCTCCCGCCTGTACCGATAGAAGCAACATTTTTGCCGTTTAAATCATAGTCATGTTGCCAATGTGAAGAGTGGAAAACTTTTCCTTTAAATTTTTCAATCCCTTTGATTTTTGGAATTTGTGCGACATGTAAAGGTCCTGAAGCAAAAATTAAAAATTGGGCTTGGATTGTTGAGCCTTCTTTGGTTTCAACCTGCCATTGGCATAAGTTTTCATCATAGCGTGTTGAAGTGACTTCTTGATTGAAGCGGATGAAGGGCTTGAGTTGGAAATCTTGAATTAGGTTTTGAATATATTGAAAAATTTCAGGTGCTTCAGCATAGCGCTTTGACCAATCCGTTTTTGGAGCATAAGACAGAGAATACATATGGGATTGAACATCACACGCAGCGCCAGGATATTGGTTTTCACGCCACGTACCACCGACATCATCTGCTTTTTCTAAAATAATAAAATCATCAATACCGCTTTTTAAGAGCTTGATGGCAGCTGCAAGTCCACCAAAACCTGAGCCGATAATTGCAACTTTGAATTTTTGTGGTGAGTCTAATGTGCTTTGTGTTATTTGCACTGATTGATTTTGAGCATGACTTGCTTGCATTCATCTAATTCCATATTTTTTCTTTTCAAACATCATAAACAAACTTGGTAGAAAACAACATGATATTCACGACAGGTGAAATTGATATTTTCGGCAATATCGTTTGAGTGGAATTTAGTTTAAAAACAAGGGATATCATCTTTAATGCATGAGTTATGAAGCGATCAATTTTAGGTTTAATGTATTTGATACACGGAATGCGCCAAGCAGGAATACCTGTGGATCAACGATTAAAGCAAATTGGTTTAAATGCGAATGCTTTTGACCCCAGTGCTGTGATTCATGCAGATTTAGAGTGGGATATCTTACGTACACTTGCGAAAGATATTCATCCTGAATTAGGGTTGGATATCGGGCAACATTATGCATTAGCAGGATATGGGCCGTTGTTAATGTTGTTGCTTACCAGTTCAACTGTAGAAAAAGCTTTAAAAAATGCCATTCAATATCAAGCTTTGACACATTTGTCGGGTCAGTTGTTGTTAAAAGAATCATCGGATTGTGTTGCTTTAGAGTATCAATCTAAGCAATTAGATCAGCCACTTGGGTTGTTTCGGGCACAGAGTGAAATTTCAGGAACGCTTAAATTTCTTCAGGAAATCCACATGATGGCGGGCTTGGTTTTTCCTGAAATTAGAGTGGAATTGCCATTTCCACCGCCTAAAGATGCCGATATGCTGTTCAAGTTCCAACAGTATTATGGTCGAGAGTTGTATTTTAACTGTCCATATGCACGATTTGTTTTTCAATCGAGCATTATGGATGTCGGGATTCCATCTTCAGATGCGATTACATTTCGCTTATATGAAGATAAGTGTCAGATGGAGATCGCTCGATTTCAAGAAGATACATTGCAAAGTACTTTGATTGAAAGTGTGCGTGATTTTTTAGATATTCAGCGGGGTTATATTCCGAGTATGGCAGAGACTGCTCAAGCTTTGAATATTCCTGAGCGTACCTTACGTCATCAATTACAGCAGCAAAAGACCAGTTATAAAGATCTACGCGAGCAATTGATTCGTCAGAAAGCACTGAAGTTGATTGATGATCCGAGTGTGTCAGTTGAGCGTATTGCAGAAATGCTTGGGTATTCCGAATCTGCTGCTTTTAATCATGCATTTAAGCGTTGGTTTGGTCAAAGTCCACGTCAATATCGAAAATAACCTAATGTGGATAAAATTTAATATCATTAGGTATTTGCTAAGCCCAAAGTTTTATTTAACTCTTTAAATATTTCTATATAATTTCACTAGCCCAAAAATAGTATATAAATGTTATGTCAGATCAAAATTTAGTACCAAATACGAGCAATAGCACCATTTATTCGCCATCTGAAAGATATGCACAAGCGATATCTTCAGGTCAATTTATGCCTGATGATGCTCAAGCTGAAGCAGTACATGAGTTGAATCGTGTCTGGGAAGAGTTGATCAATCGCTACAAAGCATCTAAAAAAGCATTTCGTCGTTTTCGCCGCCAAACACCACCTAAAGGTGTGTATATGTGGGGCGGTGTAGGTCGTGGTAAGACATGGTTAATGGATCAGTTTTATGAATCTATTCCATTTCGCCGTAAAATGCGTATGCATTTCCATCACTTTATGCAACACGTACATAAAGAATTAAATAGAAACTCAGGTAAACAGAACCCATTGGATATTGTTGCTGACCAAATCTATAAAGATGCGGTCGTGATTTGTTTTGATGAGTTTTTCGTTTCTAACGTTACTGATGCAATGATTATTAGTGATCTGTTCCAAAAACTATTTAATCGTGGCATTACTTTGGTGGCAACATCGAATATTGCTCCAGATGGTTTATATAAAAATGGTATTCACCGTGATCGATTCATTCCAACCATCGAGATGGTAAAGAAAAATTGTAAGATTCTGAATGTTGATGCAGGTGTTGACTATCGTTTACGTGTTTTAAAGCAGGCACAGTTGTTTAAATCGCCTTTAACACATGATCACCAAGTTTGGATTGCGCAACGATTTGCTGCTTTAACTCAAACTCAAACGGTGAGCGAAGAACCAATTACTATTAACAATCGTATTGTTGAAACGATTGGACATACAGAAGATGTATTGTGGTGTGACTTTAGAGAGCTGTGTATGAAACCACGCAGTCCTGCTGACTTTATTGAAATTGCGAATATCTATAATACGATTTTGGTGAGCAATGTACCTGATTTGAATGATGTGTTGTCTGAAGGGACACGTCGTTTTATTTATTTGGTCGATGAGTTTTATGATCGTGGTGTAAAACTCATTTTGACTTCTCATGCCAATATTATTGATATTTATAGTGGTGAGCGTTTAGCTTTTGAAATTGAACGTACACGTTCACGTTTGTTAGAAATGCAGTCAGATGAATACTTACAATCTGAACATAAGCAAATTACTTCAAATGATAAAACTGCTGTAGAACAGTTGTAAACTTAGAGTTAGTTAAGAAAAAGGAGACTTTAGGTCTCCTTTTTTGTTGATGAATAGTTAGTCTTTTCTAGGCTTAATTTTATATAAATCATTAACCTAAATTTTAAGTTAATACTGCTTATGCAGGTTCCTATAGAACTCACGATCTTCATTTCGCATTGGGAAATCATCTAAAGTTAAATTGGATAAGTAGCGATCGCCATAGCAATAGTTCTTCTTGGTCACTGTATTATTCGGATGAGCTAAGGCAAGATGTAATTTTTGTATATTCTGATATTGATAGACTTTTTCGGAATTTAAAAAATATTGTTCTTCGGCAAAAGAAGCTTCATCTTGATAGTGATGACTTTTGAGTACTTCAATTTTATAGCAGAGTACACCATTACAACTAGAGAAATCACGTACGGAAGGAATATCTAAAACCCGATTACTCTTTAAATCGTAGTAAAAATCACGACCAGACCCCACGAATTTAATCTCATCCGCAGAACAAAGTAATTTTGTCATCTCTTGAACGTAATTTGCACCGTACCAATCGTCATCATCCATATTGCAAATAATATTGGCACCCCAGTTGAGTGCCATTTGATTGAGCATATTGCGTTTGTAGCCCAAAGTTTTTTTATTTTCAAGCCAATAGTAGCTTATGTTTGGATTTTGGTTGAAGTCCTGTAAATGTTTCGAATTATGTGGTGAGTCGTCTAAAACAAACCAGTGGTAGTCAATATTATGAAGTACTTGTTGTTCGACGTAGCGTTGAGTTTGCTGCAAAAAATGATCACGTTGATAAGTAGGTGTAAGTATTGCGACTTTTAACCGTGGTGTTATTTCATCCATTTTACAGAATCCTAAATATAAAAACTGATCAAGCTAATAGAGCTGGCTAATATTTAACACAAACAAGAAGTTATTAGCATCGAATTTTCTAAGCATTTATGCCTCATAATTAAAGTCAAATAATAGGTTACTGACCAGTTATCGACAAATTCACAGATTCATGGCTTAATCGAATTGGCTGTAAATTCATCAAAGAAGCTTATGTACTCTTGTTATCACTTGAAATTGGCACTTTAGTCTAATGTTGATTTTAAGAAAAACTATATAGTGTAAATAAAGATTCAAATTGTTGAGTTAAAGCATATTTCTAGAGCATTTTATTGAGCGAAAATACATGATGTATTGATTTTAAAATGCTCGCTATTTAGGAATGTGATATTACTATTCAGCTCAGTATAAATGGGTATACTAAGAATCTCTTGTATAAAAAGTAGCAATATCAGGAAAGACAATGACTGCACGTATTCAACAAGGCAAGTTAGCCATCGCAAAAGAACTTTACGACTTCATTGAAAATGAAGCATTACCAGGTTCGGGTTTAGACAGCGCAACATACTGGAAAAACTTTGAGCAAGTTGTTGTCGATTTAACTCCTAAGAATAAAGCGCTTTTAGCAAAGCGTGATGACCTTCAATCAAAAATTGATGAATGGCATCGCAATAACAAATTTGAATTGGGTGCTTACAAAGCATTCCTTACAGAAATTGGCTACTTGGTACCAGAAGTAGCAGACTTTCACATTACCACTGAAAATGTAGATGAAGAAATCGCATTATTGGCAGGTCCGCAGTTGGTAGTGCCTGTACGTAATGCACGTTACTGCTTAAATGCTGCTAACGCTCGTTGGGGTTCTTTATACGATGCACTTTACGGTTTTGACGTCATCCCAGAAGAGGGTGGCGCAGAAAAAGGTAAAGGCTACAACCCATTACGCGGTGCTAAAGTTATCGAGTTTGCTAAAAACTTCTTAAATGAAAATTTTGCACTTGCAACAGGTTCACATGCCGATGCAACTAAATATGCAGTAGAAAATAACCAATTGGTTGTGACATTAAAAGATGGTTCACAAACTAAACTTGCACATGAAGCGCAATTTGTTGGTTATAACGGCGAAGAACCTGCTCCAAATGAAATCGTACTTTTAAACAACGGTTTACATGTGATTATTGTTGTTGATGCAACAAGCCCAATCGGTCAAACGGATGCTGCTGGCGTTAAAGATTTAGTTTTAGAATCTGCGGTTACAACGATTCAGGATTTAGAAGATTCTGTTGCTGCTGTTGATGCAGAAGAAAAAGTTGAAGGCTACCGTAACTGGTTAGGCTTAATGCGTGGTGATTTAACAGAATCTATCGAGAAAAATGGTAAAACTGTTACGCGTGCTTTAAACCCAGACCGTACTTGCAAAAACTTGATTGGTGGTGAGACTAAACTCCATGGTCGTTCATTGATGCTTCTTCGTAACGTCGGTCATTTAATGACAAACCCTGCGATTTTAGTTGATGGTGAAGAAATTTACGAAGGCATCATGGATGCATTAATTACTCCGCTTCTTACGATTGCTGATATTCGTGGTGAGAATACGATTAAGAACTCGCGTAAAGGTTCCATGTATATCGTTAAGCCAAAAATGCATGGTCCTGAAGAAGTTGCTTTTGCAGTTGAATTGTTTGAGCGTGCAGAACAAGCAATTGGTTTACCGCCAAAAACTTTAAAAATCGGTATTATGGATGAAGAGCGTCGTACATCTGTAAACCTTAAAAACTGTATCGCACAAGCGAAAGACCGTACTATCTTCATTAATACAGGTTTCATGGACCGTACAGGTGATGAAATCCATACATTTATGGAAGCAGGTCCATTCGTTCGTAAAGGCGAAGTTAAGGCTCAAACTTGGTTCCCAGCGTATGAAAACCGTAATGTGATGATTGGAATTCAAACGGGTCTATGTGGTAAAGCACAAATTGGTAAAGGCATGTGGCCAAAACCAGATATGCTATTAGACATGTATAAATCTAAGACTGAGCATCCTGAAGCTGGTGCAAGCTGTGCATGGGTTCCATCTCCAACAGGTGCGACCATCCACGCAATGCATTATCACCAAATCAGTGTTACACAACGTCAAAATGAATTAAAAGAAACTGAAGCATTGTCTTTAGATGATCTTTTGACTCCACCTTTGGCGACAGACATCAACTGGACTGAAGAAGAGAAAATCAAAGAACTTGAAAACAACTGTCAAGGGATCTTGGGTTATGTGGTTCGTTGGGTTGATCTAGGTGTTGGTTGTTCTAAAGTTCCCGACATTAATGATGTTGGTTTAATGGAAGACCGTGCGACTTTACGTATTTCTTCTCAGCACGTGGCTAACTGGTTACGTCATGGTATTGTGACTAAAGCGCAAGTTGAAGAAGTGCTTAAGCGTATGGCTGTGATTGTAGATGCGCAAAATGCATCTGATCCGCTGTATACACCAATGGCACCTAAATTTGATGGTTATGCATTCAAAGCTGCATCGGATTTAATCTTTAAAGGTGGTGAGCAACCGGCAGGTTACACAGAGCCATTGTTACATGCTGCACGTTTAAAATTAAAAGGTTACGCAGGTGGTTAATCCTGTGTGATTAATAAAAAGCCTCTTCGGAGGCTTTTTTATTTCAAGATTAAAGCAAAATATAAGACTCATTAAATTGTGCTTAATGGTTAAACCTTAAATTTAAGGTAAAATGAATTTAAGCTGACTTAATCAATGATTATTCAATCATCCCATGTGTGCAAACTTCAAGCCGATTACAATCGAGCAAATTCGAGCTCTAGACCTACCTGAAATGCGTTTGGATTTTGATTCTGAAATTTATCCGAATTATGAATCGCCTTTGCTCTTTAAATCTGAACAGGGTTTAGAATGGCGTTCTGTGAATTTTGGATTAATTCCTAAATGGGCAAATGACAAAACTGATGTCAAATTTACCTACAACGCAAGAAATGAAACACTATTAGAAAAAACCAGTTTTCAAGAATCTTTTCAAAAGTTCAAATTTGGGGTCGTCGCTGTTTCAGAGTTTTATGAAATGAAATACATCAACGGTCGTGCTCAACGCTGGGGCGTCAGGCGCAAAGATGGAAAAGGATTTTTTATTGCCGCATTATATGAGATTGTGAAAATTGGCGATCAAATCATCCGTTCAGCAACCATGATCACCATGAATGCAATTGACCATGAGATGATGAAGGACTTTCATGAGCCAGGAGATGTTAAACGTTCGGTTGTGATCATTCCTCATAATCGCTTAGATGAGTGGTTGGGTTTAAAAACAACAGATATCCAAACTTTCATCCAAGGTTTTCCAGTGGATGAATTTGAATGTTTCTATTGTCCTAAGCCATCTAAAAATGTTAATCCAAATCAGCTCGGTTTCTTTTAATTAATTTATACGATTTAGATTAGTGTGATAAATTTTTAAAAATATGCTTTAAGCTTTCCATCATTTTTTCAATTTGTAGTGGGGTTAGTCCTTCAAAAGATTGCTCGAGTACGACACTCATCAGGTCTGAAATTTTAACTGTCATTTCTGTGCCTTTTTGAGTCAAGATGACGCGAGTAATACGAGCATCATTCTCACAAGAATAGGTATCTACAAAACCTTCATCTTTTAAGCGATACACAATTTTAGTTGTGGTCGACATTTTAGAAACGATCATTTCTGAAAGTTCAGAAACACTTGCATTGGGTTTAGTTGAAAGAGCGAGTAATAAGCGGCGTCGTGAATTATCAACACCATATTTTTTAAGGACATGATCGACGTTAAGTACATACTGAGAATGCACTTGGGATACCCAATAAAATGGAAAATTTTCCAAATTAAATGAATCATAAGTTGGTAAAAACTTAGCATATTTTTTTGACATTTGTTTGTCCTTAATATTCTTTTTATTGGTGAGTCGTTTTAATGACATTACATCTATATTAATGGATATTTATTATACAAATCAACATATCTTCAATAACTTATGCATAAATTAGATAAAATAAACCAAAAATTTAAACTTCTAAGCAATTAATTATCAAGTATTCATCATAATGTAAAGAGGATCGTATAAGGGCTTACTAGGTTAAAAGTTTTAAGCTTACCTAATTATTATTAGATTTAGGTAGTGTACAAATAATTCTAAATCATTTTTTAGATTGCTTTGTATTTTTTTATTCAACTTGGACTCGTCGTTAAAAGTAAACACATTCGAATGGAATGGAAATCTATAATAAGGATTCAAATTTTTTTGATTTAAAATTAAAGTTAAAAATATATTAAGCATTTGTTTTTTTAGTAAATTTTTAAAATTTTTTTGTGGTCATTTTTTGTGGGGAAGGAAATTACATGTAAATAAAAGTTTTTTTTTACGATCAGTTAATTACAAATCTTAATTCTTATGCATAATAGTAAGATCTATAGTTGAAAAGGTATCTGTTGTGGATCCATCGCCGTGTTGGTTAAATTTTTTTGAATCCTATTTAAATAATAAGAAGACGGAGATCTAATATGGAGTTTCTATTAGATCCTGGTATATGGGTTGGCTTAATTACCTTAATTATCTTAGAGATCGTTCTAGGTATTGATAACCTTGTATTCATTGCAATTCTTGCTGAAAAACTTCCTCCAGAACAACGTGATAAAGCACGTGTCATTGGTTTATCTTTAGCGTTATTTATGCGTTTAGGATTGCTTTTTGCGATCTCGTGGCTGGTTACGCTTACAGAACCGTTGATTGAAGTATTTGATAAAACCTTCTCAGGTCGAGATTTGATCTTGCTCTTTGGTGGACTGTTCCTCGTGTATAAAGCTGTAAGTGAACTACATGAAACGATGGAAGGTAAGCCTGAGATTAAGTCGACCAATAATGTGGTATATGCAGGTTTTGCGGCGGTTGTTGCTCAGATTGTTATTCTAGATGCAGTATTCTCTTTGGATTCTGTAATCACTGCAATTGGTATGGTTGATAACATTTACGTGATGATGGTGGCAATGGTTGTTGCTATGATCGTGATGTTGGTTGCTTCTAAGCCATTAACAATCTTTGTAAACCGTCATCCAACAGTGGTCATTCTCTGTTTAAGTTTCTTGTTGTTGATTGGTGTAAGTTTAATTGCAGAAGGATTTGGCTTCCATATCCCTAAAGCGTACATCTACTCAGGTATTGGTGTTGCAATTGTTATTGAAGCATTCAACCAATTTTCTAATCGTAATGCGGCAAAGCATGAGGCAAAAATTCCATTGCGTCACCGTACTGCAGATTCAATTTTAAAATTGATGGGCAGTAAGCTAAATGCAAGCGTGGATGACGATAATGGTGATGATTCAAATGCAGCATTTGGTGATGAAGAACGTTATATGGTCGGTGGTGTATTGTCATTGGCTGAGCGTCCTGTTGCTTCGATTATGACTCCTCGAAATCAAATTTCTTGGGTGAATATTGAAGATGATGTTGAGGCAATTCGTGAGCAAGTACTTTCTGTACCGCATAGTTTGTTCCCTGTATGTCGTGGTCAACTTGATAAAGTGATTACCATTGTGCGTGCCAAAGAATTGATCGATGCTTTAGATGATCCAGAGCATTTAAAACAGTTGCTTAAACGTGTACGTCCAATTTTCATTTATGAAAAAATGAAAGTAATTGATGCGATTAATACACTACGTACATCTAAAGGTTCTTTGGTTCTTGCGACCAATGAATATGGCAACATCCAAGGTCTTATTTCTCCGCTCGACGTTTTTGAAGCGATTGCGGGTGAATTCCCAGATGCAGATGAACAGCTTGATTTGGTTAAGTTAGACGACACGACTTGGAAAGCTTCAGGTATGTTGGATTTGTACCAATTAGAATTGGCGCTTGATATTTTAGATTTAGATCTAGTACAAGAAGATTCTGGTTATTTCAGCGTTGCGGGTCTTATCCTTGATAAAACCAATGGTGATGTGAAAGTCGGTACAATCATTGATCATGAATCAGTGAAATTTGAAATTCTTGAAATGGATGAAACTCGCATTAAGACAGTGAAAATTACAACACTCGCTTAATAGATTGTTCATTCTAAAAAAGCCTCACAATTGTGAGGCTTTTTTTGTTGCTGTTTATTGAAGTATTTTGAGAAAAGACTAGTTTGTTTGGATATTTTCTAAAATGGTCGACCAAATATTTTGATGAGATCGCTTAAACATGCTCATATGTCCAATAGCATTATGATTAAAAGCGCTTGGCACAATCTCGATCATTTGGGTATTTGATGCAGGGTAGAGTCTCAAAAGATCTTTCACATTGGCTTCGGTTGCAATTTCATCATCAGAAGCCCACAGCACTGTAATTGGTGTTTTGACGTGATCATGATAATTGTCAAAGATGGTTTTACCAATGGCATTCATAACATAACCCGGTTGACTGCAAAACTCTGCCCACTGTTTAGCGACATCTTTGGGTAGGTTTTCTCCCATACCAATTTTCTGAGTTGGACCATAACCAACGGTGGATCTAGCAATCGGGAAGATCACCTTAAACATCAAAGGAGCAAGTAGCTTGGTCCTACCTTTTAAGTTTTTAACATGTCCTGTTGAACCTGCGATGGCGACTAATTTTTCGATTTTGGAGTGGTTTGGTGTAATACCTAAGAGTTGACCACCTGCGCTATGACCAATCATTAAGATATGTTCAGTACGAGTCTTTTCACAAAGTGCGTCAATCATTGCAGGTAAGTCGAGTTGTCCCCAGTCTTGAATACTGGCTTTGGAGTCTTTTAATTTCCCTTGTAAGGACTGACCGATACCGCGGAAGTCAAAACTCATAACAGGGTGGCCTTGCTCAGCCAGCCATGTTGCAAAAGTATTGTAGAAGTTCATGGTGATGCCGGTGGCCGGGCTAATTAAGATGGGTTTTAATTCTGAACTAGTTTGAGCTGGGTAAAATCGTGCAGCGAGGTGATATTGATCTGCACAGGTCACGTTTAGATTTTCATAAGGTGTAGTCATGAGCTAGTATGAATAGTGATAATTGAATTTAATGTACACATTTTTATCCATTGAAAATTAATAATGGCTGACTTAAAAGTCATCATATATTCAGTCGCTAGATGATTTTAGGTTTGCTGATTACTGAAATAGTCTTAAAAAAGCTATGTCGAATTCATTCAACATGGAAATATAAAAATAAATTTAGGGAAATGAATATGCTTAATCCAGAGCAATTGGAATGGTCGGTTAAAATTGCAATTATATTTAGTGGTGTTTTTCTTTGGGTAGGTATGATGACAGGCGTATGGAAGTATGTCCAAATTGCCAAATCTGATATGGCGAGAGCACATTATTATGTGGATATTGCCCATCGAAGTAGTTTGTTATATGCACCAGCAACGCTGATTATTGCAGTCATGGCATACTGTTCGAGCTGGAGTGAATTCGTCAATCTAAGCTGCGTGCTTGTCAATTTATTCTTTTTTAGCTTTGCGATTTTAAGTTATGTATTGCATGGTTTGCTCAAAGACACGACCAATCAATTTAAACAGCCACATCAACTGGGTAAATATAAGCTAAAGGCATGGTTAATGCGAAGTGCCATGATTGCATTGGTATTGGGGGAGATTGTCAGCACTACAATTTTACTTGTTGGTGTAATTCAAAACTTTGTGTGAATAATTTGTGTTCATGAGATGTTTTGAGATTTGGTGATTAAATAATAAAAATATTTTAAGTTTTAAAAATAGTAGAGAAGGTACTGCCAAGAAGGGTGCTTAAAAATTAACAGAATTTCATTTAATTCAAATTGGTATAAAAAATGTGGAGAATTTTCGGTTGATGGATGGTTGTGGTTGTTCTAAGTTGTATTTTTTATTATATTTGGATCTTTCTATCTCTGATTGAAGATGGATGACGAGGTCATCCACCTGTCAATCAGTTGTATTGTTTTGTTCGTCTATTGAAACAGTACGGAATTTTAAATCGATAAAAGCCCAAGCATAGAATGCAGCAGAAACAATCAGTGCATAAGCAAAAAATTCAGGTTTTAGGTTGCCTTGAATTGTGCCTTGAAGTAATAAAGTAAGCATTAAAGCAATAGTGGTACTTAGAAATACTACAGCGTTGTTGTTCGCCTTCAGGGTGTTAATGAAGACTTGCTTGTTGAAATGTAATGATAACATCTCCATCCCTCCTGTTAAAATTAAGACCAATTCAAATTAAATTAGTCGGATTTGTATTTATAGTTTTAACGTATATTCTTAGATAAAGCAAGAGGTAACTGATTAGTATGGAATATAAATATGACAGTAATATGACACAAAGAATAAAAATAGAGTTTTCTAGGAAAAAAAAATGAATCTTGAAAATGAGCAGTTTTAAATTAATATAATGATAATTAAGTCACAAAACAAGAGCTAAATATTGGACTTTATTGGATAAAAAAGGTAAGTAAGAGGCAAGAGGGTTATAAAATTTTTGCTGAGTATTTTTATTTAATTCGTCATTTAAGATAGAACTTTGTAACATTGATCTTTTGTTTGAAATATTTATTGTCATCATTCAATTTTTTTTAATTCGAGTTGAATGAGTTTTTAAGAATATCGCTTAGAAAAAAATAGTTAAATCAAATGTGGAATCAATAAAAGTCCGTGGGGTAAACGCGACAATTATTGCTCACCAGCAACTCAAGGTTTGGGTAAAACCATGAAGCGCCATTCAATTTAATCTATTATTTCTTAAGTTTGTCGATAGCAACGCAAAGAACTAAAACGATCAATGATGGGATAAGCCAAGCTAGGTTTTGTTCACTCAGTGGTAAATGCGTAATCCAGTTTGGTAAAGCATTTTCAAATCCAGCAACTTTCAATCCATCTACGATACCAAATGCAAAAGCCACAGCAGTCACAGGTGCGATCACTCGAGAAGGGGTATTGAAAAAGTTCCAACAGAAACCAAGTAAAATCACAGTAATTGCAGGTGGATAAATCGCACTTAATACAGGTACTGAGAAAGCAATTAGTTTAGTCAAACCAAGGTTTGAAATGAAGAATGCGAAACCGACAAGGATCAAAACCCACTTTTTATAACTGAGTTTTGTGATTTGAGAGAAATACTCGGCACATGCACAGGTAAGTCCAATCGCTGTTACCATACATGCAATAAAGATCATTGCACTTAAAAATAATGAGCCGTAATCACCAAAAGCATGCTGTACATAAGCATGAAGGATGATTGCGCCATTGGCTGCATTTGGTGCTGTGTCATGACTGCCTAAACCTAATTTAAATAAGCTGAGGTAGACAAGAGTTAAGCCAATACCTGAAATCAAGCCTGCATAAACTGCATATTTAGTAATCAGTGCTTTATCGGTCACACCGCGTGAACGAATTGCATTAATAATGACAATACCAAATACCAATGCACCTAAAGTATCCATGGTTAAATAACCATTTACAAAACCTTCAGAGATTGGGCTCGCTACATAATTATTGATTGGAGCTGGGATAAATCCTGCTGGAATTAAGAATGCTGAACCACCCAAAATCACTAAAGCTAGGATTTTTAAGGGTGAAAGCACATAACCAACAGTGTCTAAGATCTTATTCGGATATAAAGACACAAGCGTAACAAATGCAAAATAAATAGCACTATAAATCAATAAGCTTGATGCTGAAGTTCCAAAATAAGAAGAAAAACCAATTTCATAAGAAACCGTTGCAGTACGTGGGGTCGCAAATAATGGACCTACAGCGAGGTAGCAGGAAATGGTTAAGATCAAACTTGCAACTTTACCAAGCGGAGAACTCAGCGCTTGAATAGAGCCTTCAACACGTGACAAAGCAATGATGGTAATTACAGGTAAACCAACAGCAGTGATTAAGAAACCAAATGCTGCAAGCCAAACATGTTCACCAGCTTGTTGAGCCACAATAGGAGGGAAAATAATATTGCCCGCACCAATAAAAAGTGCAAAGGTCATAAAACCTAAAGCAATAATATCCCGAGTACGTAAATTCGTCATAGTGGGAGGTGGTTTGAACAAAAGAAAGCGATTTTAGAGCAAAAGAATATTTTTTGTAGGGTATTTTTTAGAGCTTAGACTGATCTGAATACTATGAATTGTAAGGCTTTTCGTTGAAAATAAATGATTAATAAAATTAATTGATTGATAATATGTAAATTATTTATAAATCGTAAAATTAAAAAATGAATTTAACAATAAAATATGACTTTTTGAATTTTGGTTAATTTATTTTGTTTGGCTGAAATTTGTGCTGTGGGCTAGGGGCACCATATTTTTAATGCCGGATAAGAATCTGCAAAAATAAAATGAAAGGCATATACTATTGCCAAAGTTATTAGGGGTGAATCATATGAAAGCATCAAAAATCACAATCAAAACTCAAGAAGATATTGCCAAATTACGTATTTCAGGGCGCTTGGCTGCAGAAGTTTTGGCGATGATTGGTGAGTATGTGAAGCCCGGAGTAACCACGGAGTATCTGGATGATATTTGTAATGAATACATCATCAAAACGTTAAAAGTTATTCCTGCAAATATTGGTTATTATGGCTATACCAAAACCACCTGTATTTCTCCGAATGAAGTGGTATGTCACGGGATTCCGTCTGCTAAAACGATATTGGAGGATGGTGATATTATTAATATCGACGTTGCGATTATCAAAGACGGTTACTATGGCGATACCAGTCGCATGTATTATGTGGGTACGGTAAAGCCTGAAGCGAAAAAATTAGTAGATACTACATACGAAGCAATGGTTGCAGGTATTCATGCGGTTAAACCTGGCGCGACTTTAGGTGATATTGGTTTTGCTATTCAATCTGTTGCGCAGCGTGAAGGGTATACGATTGTGCGTGAATATTGTGGGCATGGTATTGGTAAAGTTTATCATGAACAGCCGAATGTGATGCATTATGGACAATTAGGTCAAGGCATCGTGCTGAAAACAGGGATGGTGTTTACCATCGAACCGATGATTAATGCGGGTAAAGCTAAGGTGAAAGAACTAAAAGATGGTTGGACGGTTGTGACTGCCGATAAATCTCTTTCTGCGCAGTGGGAGCATATGGTTGCTGTGACCGAAGATGGTTTTGAGCTGCTTACACCATGGCCTGAAGGTACAGGTGAGTACCCTGAGATTTAAAACTTAGATTTAAATGTGAAAAAAAAGCTTATTCAACAGAATAAGCTTTTTTTGTTTTCAAGGGATGTTTTAACGTTTTAGTCTGAAAATTCGGTAAACCGCATAACCAAAGAGTAAACCCCAAAAAGCAGAGCCAATACCAAAAAACTGTACGCCTGAAGCAGAAAAGAGGAACGTCATCAGTGCTGCTTCACGTTCATCCACTTGATGAAATGCGATACTGATGTTGTGTCCAATCGTCGCGAAAAGTGCGATCCCAGCCAATGCAACAATAAATACAGATGGAAATGAAATCAGTAAGGTGGTTAAGGTTGATGCAAAAAGTCCCATCAAAATATAAAACACACCACAGCTCATACCAGCAATATATCTTTTTTGAGGATCGGGGTGAGCTTGATCATCCAAACTGACAGCAGCACTGATGGCCGCAATATTGGTTGCAAATGCGCCAAAAGGTGCAAAGAATGCTTGTGCGATCCCTGTCCATCCTACCAGTTGACGAACATGAGATTGATAGCCATAACTTTTGATCATAGCAATACCAGGGAGATACTGCGAAGCCATATTGATAATAAATAAGGGGATCGCTAACCCGAGTAAACTTTGTAATGAAAAATCAGGAGTTACCCAAACAGGTTGTGTTAACGAGAAATTCAAAGGTGGAATTTCAAATTGCATAAATAAAGGACAAATCACAAAACCAACAACAACTGTAATGACAATGCAATAACGAGGTAATGCTTTTTTCAATACAATATAAGTGGCCAATAAAGTAAAGATGAATCCCCAGTGAGTTTCGAGCTTTGCAAACACATCAATACCGAATTTTAATAAGACCCCGGCTAACATGGCACTGGTTAAACTTTGCGGAATAAAGCTAAGAATACGCTCAAAAGCACCAAAGAAACCTAATGTAGCGGTGATGACTCCACAGATCATAAAGGCTGCAACAGCTTCATTTAACGAGTAGCCACTTCCCGTAGCAATAATTAAGGCAAGTCCAGCAGTTGACCAAGAGGTTGCTACAGGATACTTAAATTTCCAAGAAAGAATGAGTCCTGATAAACCGATACTTAAACCGAGTGCCCAAAACCATGAGCTAATTTGAGCTGTGTTCGCACCTAAAAGTTGGGCCGCTTGAATCACTAAAACAGATGAAACACTAATACCAATTAGAAAAGTGATAAATCCAGCAAAAACAGCAGGAATGGAAAAGTCTTGGATAAGTCTATTGGATGCTTTGGACATCTGAGTTGGCATAGTTTTTCAGTGTGTTTTTAATTTGATCTGATGCAAAACATCATACTGAGATTTAAGACCGACTTGAAGCTGAATTGCTAGAAATGTGATTCTTCATCAAAAAATGAAGATTCCTCTATTTCTAATTTCTTTAAGGGACGTAAGCTTGATCCATATCAGGTGGTATTTATAGTGTAGAAAATGCCAGCTTAATCCCGAATGCACAGAACAATATACCAATGGATGACACTGCAATGGCTGAGAGTTTATAGCGAGAGTTGAAATAGGAAGCGATCTTGACGCCAGAAAATATCAACATGGTTAAATACGCCATACTCATGATTTGCAGAATGATCGCAAGCACAGTGAAACTTAATGCTGGATAAGGATAATTTGGATCTACAAATTGAATAAAAAAGGACAGATAAAACATAATCGCTTTTGGATTTAATATGCTGATAGTTAGCGCAGTTTGAAAAGGATGAAATTTTTCAGGTTTTGAATTTGAGCTTAAATCAAGTGATTGTGGTTTTTGAGTCCAAGTATTGAATGCAGCGATTAAGAGCCGCACACCTAAATAAGATAAATAAAGTGCGCCGACAGCCTTGAGTAAGATAAACAGCCACGGAAAGTTATGAAGTAAGGTTGCTGCACCTAAAACAGTTCCGAGAATAAGTATGCAGTCACCACAGAATACGCCAAGCGCTCCGATGTAGCCTGTGCGTATACCATAGCGTGTTGCAATCGACATTACATAGAGCGAGTTTGGTCCAGGCAGTACGATGATCAATACTGTGCCAATGATAAATGTAACAATATCAGTGATACCAAACACTTGCCGTCTCGCTTTATCGATACAAATTTGAAAATGAAAAATCGAGTCAGGTGACTCGATTCAGCATATTTTGATTAAATGAACTATAACGTATTTTATGCTTCAATTTCAGCATCAAAACCAAAAGATTGGCGTAATAACAAGTTAAGTTGTTGTCGAGCTTTGATAAAGCCATCTATACCGCTCAGGAGGAGCTGGCTTGCCATCAAATCTTTTTCAATGTCTACTTTAAAACTATCTTTATCTAACACTGTATTTTCAATGGTTGCTTGTTGAAGTGCCTCAGCAACAGACAGCTGGGCTTTGACTTCACGTTCATCTTGAGATAAGTCAGACAACAGATTTGGAGAAACAGTGAGTAAATCACAGCCCGCTAAGCCGAGGACTTGATCTACACTACGGAAACTTGCTCCCATAATTTCTGTTTTAATCTGATGCTGTTTATAAAAAGTATAAATTTGCTTAACAGATAAAACACCTGGGTCTTTTGCAATTGAGTAGTGATCTACACCTTCTGCCTTTTTGTACCAATCTAAAATGCGTCCTACAAATGGAGAGATGAGAGTGACATTCGCATCTGCGCATGCTTTGGCTTGATGTAAGCCAAATAAAAGTGTGAGGTTACAATGAATGCCTTCTGCCTCAAGTGCTTTAGCTGCTTGTATACCTTCCCAGGTCGATGCAATTTTGATTAAAATTCGGTTTTGGTCAATACCATAAGCCTTATAGAGCGCTAATAGTTCTTTCGCTTTCTCAATGGTAGCTTCTGTGTCGTATGACAGTGCTGCATCGACTTCAGTCGATACACGACCATCGATCAATTTTAAAATTTCGACGCCTAATTTAACCGTCAAAATATCAATTGCGCGTTCAATGAGTAAGTCTGCAGTATAACCTTCAGATTTGGCTTGTTCGTAAGCATCTTCAATCAATTGCTTATTTTCAGGCAGTGATGCTGCAGCCGTGATCAGTGAGGGATTTGTAGTCGCATCTAAAGGACGAAATTTTTCAATGGCAGTCAAATCGCCTGTATCTGCAACAATAGTTGTGATCGCTTTTAATTGGTCTAACGCTGTTTGTTTCATTACAGTTTAATTCTTAGTTAAAATACTTGTTACTTCTTTTATATCACATGCTGATTTGTTGTCAGCGCCAAATTGACTTAAAAATACGATTATTTCGTTGAAATACGCTATTTTCTGAGGTGATTAATCAAAAAACGAGCAGCAGCGCCTAGCTTGCTTTGCCGATTCCACACTAAATCGACGTAATATTCAAATTTCGGAGTGAAATCGGATAACTTCATAATTTTGAGTTTAGATTTAAGCAGTGGGTTTTCAGCCAGCATTTGATAGGGTAAAACACCCCAACCTAAGTTGTCTGAAATAAGCATCGCAGCAGAGTGATGATTGTCAGTTCGCCAATATTGATTTGAGTAAAGTAGTTCGGGTTTGATGTTTTTATCACGACTTGCGACCACGATTTGTCTATTCTTAAGTAGTTCCTCAAATCGAATTTGTTCAAGTTGAGCTAAGGGGTGATCAACACTCACTACAGGAACAAGTTTTTCTCTTTTTACTTCTACAAATTGCTCGCCATGTTCCAAGTGTTCTCTTTCAAAAATTAAAGCCAATTGAGCGCTTTGGTTGAACAGCATTTTTAAAGCATCTTCTTGAGGTGCTGTAATGATATTGACCTGCAAGCTCGGAAATTGCTTCTCAAGCAAGGCGATATATTCCGTCCATTGGGTATGTAAAAGCTCTGAAACAACGACAATATTTAACGATGGCTCTAATCCTTCACTCAAAGCATTCGCATGTTGCTTCCATTGGCTCATTTCAATGAGTAACTGTTGCGTTTTCTCATACAGAACTAAAGCCTGTGCAGTAGGTTTAGGTTCTCGCCCCACTCGCTCAAAAAGTTGGAGATCTAAATCAATCTCTAAATTGGCAATAGACATGCTGACAGCAGAGGGGACTTTACCTAAAGCTCTCGCTGCAGCAGAGAATGATCCTAATTCCATTACGGTTTTAAAAATCGTGAGTTGTTCTTGGTTAATGTTCATTATTTTTCTACAATCAAAATTATCTATCAATAATATTGAAAGATTCTAACTCGAATTATCGAAATTTATAAAATAAAATCTACTTCATCTTATTTATACAAAGAAAGAGAGATTTAAAATGTTGATTTCCAAAAGAAGGATTGTTCATGCTTTGAGCTATGAAATCATCCTGTTGGTGATCATAGCACTTGCACTCAGTTTTATTTTTGAAATGCCTCTTGAAGTCACTGGCGTACTGGGTATTTTTATGGCAGTGACTTCTGTAATTTGGAATATGGTATTTAACCATTATTTTGAGAAATTTGAGGCTAAGCATCAGTTAAAAAGAACAGTACGTGTCCGTATTCTTCATGCGATTGGATTTGAGGGTGGACTCATGTTAGCAACCATTCCAATGGTCGCTTATGCAATGAATATGAGCTTGTGGCAAGCGATCGTTTTAGATTTTAGTTTGACCCTGTGTATTTTGGTGTATACCTTTATTTTTCAATGGTGCTATGACTTGATCGAAGCCAAAATGGGTTATGCTGTTGTTCAATAATCAATTATAAGTTTTGTTGTGCATTAGATTGGAAGTACAGATAAATTCTGAATAAAGATAAATCATTATAAATATCAGCACATAGAATATGAAAATAAAAAGCACCTCAAATTGAGGTGCTTTTTATTTAATTATGATGCAATTATTTTTCAATAATTGCTGTTACACCTTGACCACCCGCAGCACAGATCGAAACAAGAACACGACCTGAACCTTTTTGGTTAATCAATTTAGCAGCAGTTGCGATGATACGACCACCAGTTGCAGCAAATGGGTGTCCTGCAGCAAGTGAAGAACCTTTTACGTTTAATTTCGAACGGTCAATAGAGCCTAATGGTGCATCTAAGCCTAAACGCTCTTTACAGAATTTTGGATCTTCCCATGCTTTAAGCGTTGAAAGTACTTGAGATGCAAACGCTTCATGGATTTCATAATAATCAAAATCTTGAAGTTTAATGCCTGCACGATCTAGCATACGTGGAACTGCATAAGCAGGCGCCATTAACAAACCTTCTTTTTTCTCTACAAAATCAACCGCAGCTGTTTCAGAGAAAGAAAGATAAGCTAAAATTTCATGTCCATTGGCTTTAGCCCATTCTTCAGAAGCTAAAAGTACGCATGAAGCACCGTCTGTAAGTGGGGTCGAGTTACCTGCAGTCATCGTACGCGCATCGCCTTTACCAAAAGCAGGTTTTAGTTTTGCTAGTTTTTCTACAGTAGAATCAGGACGTAAATTATTATCACGATCTAGACCTAGGAATGGCGTAATTAAATCATCAAAGAAACCTTCTTCGTATGCTTTACCCATTTTTTGATGTGAAGAGGCAGCCAGTTCGTCTTGAGCTTCACGAGAGATGCCCCATTCAAGCGTCGTGATTGCTTGATGATCACCCATAGATAAACCAGTGCGTGGCTCACCATTTTTTGGCGCATCGAGTAGGTCTTTAACATTGATTTTTGTCAGTGCTTTTAAGCGATCTTTACCTGTTTTAGCAATATTTAGTTCAAGTAAAGCTTTACGTAAACCATCACCAAAAGCAATTGGCGCATCAGAAGTCGTATCTACACCACCAGCAACACCCACTTCAATTTGACCAAGAGCAATTTTATTTGCGACTAAAAAAGCAGCTTGTAAGCCTGTACCACATGCTTGTTGAATGTCATAAGCAGGAGTTTCAGGGGCAAGTTCTGTATTTAATACACATTCACGAGTCATGTTGAAATCACGGCTGTGCTTAAGAACAGCACCAGCAACGACTTCACCTAAGCGTTGACCTTTTAGGTTGAAGCGTTCAACTAAGCCATTTAATGCCGCAGTAAACATGTCCATGTTTGTCGCTGTGAAATAAGCACCGTTAGAACGAGCGAAAGGGATACGATTTCCCCCAATAATTGCAACACGGCGTACAGTATTTTGACTCATAATTTTATCCTGTGTAACAGAAGATTTAATATTGATTGTTGCTTTAGATGTAGCTGTTTTTGTATTTGCTTGGGTACTTTTGCGTGGCTTAGTAGCTGAACGCGTACCTGACGCTTTTTGAGTATTTGCGTTAGTCGAAGCTGCTTGCGTACTTGAACTCGTTTTAGGACGAGTTGTTGATGTATTTGACACAGGTTCTTTCGCAGAATTCTCGACTGTTGGATTTTCTTGAGTTGTTTTGCTCATAAGGCTTTTCCAAGCATGTTTGCGATATTCTAGGACTGTACATTAACATATCTGTAATGTAGTCGAATTGACTATAATGACATTTAACAAAACGTTCAGGTCAAGACATACATAGATTAACTCAAGTATTATTTATCTGAAACAGATGGATCATCTATATTATAAGTGTTTGAGATTACTTAGAAGTTCAAAATTCACTTGGATCCACTATAAATTACTTTGTCGAGAGATCACATTCATGACTGACCAATATCAAGCTTTTTCAAAATCTCCAATTGGTAAATTTGTCATTAAAAATTTAGGTTTACCAACACCACTTGAATTAGACCGTTTTACTTCTCCTACACCTGTGATTCAAGGTGCGGTACTTTTTGGTGCTGCTCCATCTAGCCAGCTTTCTGGTGACATTGCCCAAGTTTTTGCCAATATCCATGCCAATACTTATGCAGGCAACAATGCAGAATTACAACAAGCTGCTGCTAAAGTGGGTTTGAGCGTCAGTGCATTTAATGAAGGTGACAAAGAATCAAAATTTAAAGCTGTGGTATTTGATGCCTCAGGCATTCAAAACTCTGAACAGTTGAATGAGTTACATAAATTTTTCAATCCGATTGCTCGACAAATTCAAGTATCAGGTCGTGTGATTGTTGTGGGTTTAACTCCAGAGCAAGCGCCGACAGTTAAACAAGCGATTGCGCAACGTGCGCTTGAAGGTTTTGTTAAATCGGTAGGTAAAGAGTTTAAGAAAGGTATCGCAGCACAATTGGTTTATGTTGATCAAGATGCAGCTTCAAATGTTGAATCAACGCTACGTTTCTTATTATCAGCACGTTCAGCTTATGTATCAGGTCAAGTGATTCGTGTTTCTAAAGCAACGGTAATAGATGTAGATTGGACAAAACCACTAGCAGGTAAAATTGCGGTAGTAACCGGTGCAAGTCGTGGTATTGGTGAAGCGATTGCGCATGTGTTGTCTCGTGATGGTGCGCATGTAATTTGTTTAGATGTACCTCAGCAACAAGCAGATTTGGATCGTGTTGCAAGTGAAATTGGCGGTTCTACGTTAGCAATTGACATTACCGCTGCTGATGCAGGGGAAAAAATCAAAGCTGCCGCAGCTCAACAAGGTGGATTGGATATTATTGTTCACAATGCGGGTATTACTCGTGACAAAACTTTGGCAAATATGAAGCCTGAGCTTTGGGATTTGGTGATCAATATCAACTTAGCTGCGATTGAGCGCGTAAATGATTATTTACTCGAAAATTCAGGCTTAAATGAAAATGGTCGTATTGTTTGCGTATCATCAATTTCAGGCATTGCAGGGAACTTAGGTCAAACCAACTATGCTGCCTCTAAAGCAGGCGTAATCGGCTTGGTTAAATTCACAGCGCCAATCTTGAAAAATGGCATTACCATCAATGCTGTTGCACCTGGCTTTATCGAAACACAAATGACAGCGGCAATTCCATTTGCAATTCGTGAAGCTGGACGCCGTATGAACTCGATGAGCCAAGGTGGTCATCCTGTCGATGTTGCTGAAACAATTGCATTATTTGCAGCAACAGCTTCTACAGGTTTGAACGGTAACGTAGTTCGTGTGTGTGGTCAAAGCCTGTTAGGTGCTTAATTTAAACGATTTCTTTTGTATCGTTTAATCATCGATGTATTTGATTGAATTGAAATAACAAGCCTTTCTAAGCAGAAGGGCTTGTGTTACATATTCATATCTAAAATAAAATTTTAGGTATTTATTCTTAATGTTTAGTTCTGAATCGTGATTTTCGAATTTTTGATTTTAGAAACTTAGTTAGAATGTAGATTGGTAGGGAATTATTAAGTTTCATCATTAATATGGAAGTTGATAATTGAATGTATTGAAATATAAAAAATGAAAGGTCTAGTATGAATACTCGTCACTTTAGTCAACTGCCAAAACCGTACTTGGCTTATCCAAAAGTAATTCAAGGCTTATTTTTTAAAAAGCCTAAAGGTGAAAAAGTACTACCGCAAGTTGAGTATGTGGTGGATTCATTTAAAACGGATTCTAAACATTTAAAAGCTTATAACGAAATTTGTGGTTATAAGCAAAATGGCTATATTCCAGCAACATATTTGGCAGTCGTTTCGCAAAGTCTACAAATGCATATGATGACGACAGAAGCTTTTCCATTTGCATTGTTAGGCTTAGTACATATTCGTAATGTTGTGAAGCAAACACGTAAGATTGGTGTCAATGAAAGTATGACTTTATCTTGCAAATTTGGTGAGCTCAAAGCCCACGATAAAGGGCTACAATTTGATTTTTTAACCACAGCTAAAATTAATGGCGAAGTGGTGATGGAAGGCTTAACCACTTATCTTGCACGTCAAAAAACAGATGGTTCAGTTCAGCCAAAAGTGAAAGAAGAAAGTGTCCCTGAGTATCAATTAAAAGCAGTGTGGGATGTTGCTGAGAATACGGGTCGCCGTTATGCAATGTCATCAGGTGACTTTAACCTTATTCATATTCACGCCGTGACAGCCAAAGCATTTGGATTTAAGCAAGCCATTGCACATGGTATGTGGAGTAAAGCGCGTGCTTTAGCGAGTTTAGAGTTGCCAGATGCCTATGAAGCAGATGTGCATTTTAAACTACCGATGTTCTTACCTTCTAAAGTTGAGTTTTTAACTGCGGAACAAAAGGGCAATACTCAAATTTTGATTCGCAATGAAAAATCACAGAAGCCGCATGTGGCGGGTGTTCTAAAAGCATTATAAGGATAAGACTAAGCCTAAACTTGATGTTTGGGCTTTTTTTGAATCTGATTTTCATCTTTTTATTTGTGAAATAACTTAGGCATTGTATGAAGGTTGTGTTTAAGCAATTGGAAGTTGATATTCAAATTGTAGATCGTTGAATTTGGATTGTTGATGAGTGGATCTGAATTTTAAAAAAATGGTTCGATTGGCTTGGTTGAATTAAAGAAACGACAATCCAATGTAAAATAAAATAAAAAAGGACAGGTGATGAAGCTGATTCGTAACTATTTTCGTGCTGACCAAAATAACTATCAAGGGCATGTAGATCCAAGGTTTATAGACTTAGCAACGCATTTTAGTCGCCTACAGGATGCACGTAGTGGTCAAGGTGGTGCTGCCTTAGCCATCTATTTTGCAGGTGAAAAAGTTGTTGATATTCATACAGGTAAAAAGACTCAAAAAGAATTGTGGCAAGAGGATACATTGTCCGTCTGTTATTCGACAGGTAAGGGAATATTGGCAACACTTGCTCATATTTTAGTGAGCCATCGCTTTCTCGATTACGATCAACCGATTGCGGATTATTGGCTTGAGTTTGCTCAGCATGGCAAAGGAAAACTGTCACTCAGACATCTATTGAGCCATGAATCAGGTTTATATGATATACGAAATATCATTGCTCAAGCTTCTGAAATGTCTGACTGGCAGCATATGTTAAAGGTGATGGAGCTGAGTCAGCCACGTTTTGAAATTGGCTCTGAACATGCTTATCAAGCACTGACCTTTGGATGGTTGGTTGGTGGGGCGATTGAAAAGGCAACTCAAAGACCCTTGCAAGAATTGATGAAGCTATATCTGGTTGAGCCACTAGAGTTGGATGGTGCTTACTTTGGTGTACCTGAACATGAGATTGCACGTGTAGCAAAACCTCTGAATTATCAAGATCCAGAGATGCGTGCACTCAAAGCTGAACAAAAGAAAAATCAAGTCCATAATAAAACGCAAAAAAAGCACAAGCCTGATTTAATAGGCAAAGCCATCGAACTATCAGGACAAAATCCTGAAGACTTTTTAGATGCGATGGTTCCTAAGGGGATGGCGCGTTTTAGCTTTTTTGATGATGCAACTTTACAGACCTTAATTCCAGCTGCAAATGGTGTGTTTACGGCACGCAGTCTTGCAAAAATTTACGCGATGCTGGCTCAAGGCGGACGATGGAATAATGTTGAACTGATTGATCCAGTGACTTTTAAATCTTTAAGTACCATTCAAAATCATGGTCGCGACAGAGTTATGCCGATTCCAATGAAATGGCGTTTGGGTTATCACAGAGTGCTGGCTTTAGGGAAGCGTGCAACTCAAGGTTTTGGTCATATTGGATATAATGGTTCAGGTGCTTGGTGCGATCCAGAGCGTCAACTCAGTTTTGCTTATACACATAATTTTCCAACGGGTTCGATTACAGGAGATTATCGTTTATGGGGCTTGAGCCAAGAAACCCTACGCTGTGCAGATCAGATCATACATGGTAAAAAAGGTTGGTTTTAAAACTGACCTAAGAGTTGCCTAAAGCACTAGAATTAAAAATGCTTTATTTATACAATTCACACACTATAAATTTAAACTTAATAATAAGAGCTGTTCATGAAAAATAAAATATCACTGTTTGTCGCAACCTGTTTGCTGAGTGGCGTTGTTGCAAGTACGGTTCTCACGCCGAATACCAATAAAAATAGCGGTCTTATTCCTTCAGGGCATAGTGATTTACAATTTAATCTATCCAATGGTAATTGGGTTCAAAATTTAAATCTGCCAGCATCAGCCAATGATCAAGATGTTATTACAATCAACTCACAAGCAGGGTATGCATCTTATTTAGATACCTCGAATACTGATTTACCTCTTGAGTCCTTAACCATTCGACAAGGTCAGAGTTATAGCTTTGTTTTTGATAAAACCAGTGCTCAGTGGCGAGTGAAACCGACAGTAAGCTACCCAAGCAATGGCGCAAATGATTTTGCTGTGCCTAACAATAATCAAATGATTCAAAAAGTTCATGTGCGTAATGGACAATGGGCTCGTCAAATTACACTACCAAGCAATGTTGCTGAAGGCACGTTGATTAATGTGATATCTGATGCGAGTTATGATTCTTCTATTCATACATCAAATTTGTTGTTTGCGAGTAGTTATATCCTTAAAAGTGGAGACAGCTTTTGGTTTAAGTATTCTAAAGAGTTAGCCAAGTGGGTGCCTGAAAGTATCAGCCCTTATCAGCTGAAAGCACAGAATGTCGGGTCTAAAATTACGTCAATTAAAGCCCCATTAACTGAAGTAATTTTTGCAGATGCTAATTGGATTCCTACATTAGAACTTCCGCAAACGGCTAAAGATCGTGATCGTGTCGTGGTTAAATCATCTGCAACATGGGAAGCAACCATTTTAAATACAAACATCAATACTCAAGCAACGTTGAAATTGAATCGTGGTGATCGGTATGAGTTTATGTATGTGGCTGATATTGCAAAATGGGTGTTGATGTCTTCGCCACAGTTGGCTTTAGAGGCAAAATCGCTCAATACTCAAAAACTTCCAGATATGAAACAACCGATGATAAGAGTAAAAATCGGTAATGCCAATTGGCAAGCGAATTTAGCTCTACCTTCTAAAGCTAACATTGGAGATAAAGTAATCTTTAGCTCATTGGCTGATTGGAGTACCACGATCACTGCATCAAATGGTTTAAAGCAGACGATTTCTAAAGGTGAAAATCAACGTTATATATTCAGTGCTAAAGGCTGGGTTAAAGATAGCTATACCATTGATATGCTATTGGTCAACAGCCCTGAAGTGTCTAAATCACTAGGAGCGAATGCTGCGAAAATTCGGATGCTGGAAGCGCAGGATTTAACCAATGTAGCAGCTGAAAACTCTAATGCTCAATTTTATATTCGAGATGTAGGTTATCTAGAGTATAGAATTCCAGGCAGCACTAAACTCGGTGATATTACGGGTGCGGGTCGTGACGATAAGACGATTCAGAATGAACGTAATCGTGTAAAAGCAGATGCTGTGTATTATCAAGGTAATGAAGAAGGCTGTGGCTTAGCATGGGTGAATAAATCACCATTAGCTTATAATATGTTGGGTACAAGCAGTACCAATTGTGGTTTGTCTGTAATGCGTCATGAGTTTGGTCACAATATGGGTGTTGATCATAATGATAGTCATGATTCTGCTCGTGGGTTTGCACATCCATTAGGCAGTACAATCATGGGTGGGAACTCATTACCATTTTTCTCTAGTCCAACGCTATATCATCCCAAGTATGGTTATCGTTTAGGTTTAGCCAATAAAACTGATGCTTTGAGTATGATCAATAAGAATGCACCTGTTGTTGCTCAATTTCGTTAATTTTGGGTTTCCAGTTGCAGAATATCTATGAATAGAATCATTTATTCAGTGATTGCGGTGGCCATATTGGCTGCCGCGATATTACTTTACCTAAAACCTGAGGGTAATGCATTTGACAGTTCTCAGACTGGCAATCAATACTCAGATCATCGTAAAGAAGGTCGAGATCTAGCTCGTGCTGAGTCAAGTGATGATATTAAAGAGAGCAGTCGAGATCTCAGTAATAACCAATCATCCAATCATCAGATCGATAAAAGTCTGATTGTAGCCATAGAGCCAAATGCAATCAGAACTCAAGTTATTCCTGCACATTTTAAAAATCCTGAAAATGGTTTTTTATTCAGTTTTGATACTGAAAAAATGGCGGATAAGCAGGTGGGTGACCGATTGGAAATGAAAATGTTGCAATTTGATCTTCATCGTAATGCCGTTATTCAATCTGTTGATCAATTAGATCAAGATATTGTGAAATGGCGAGGAAGTTTCGAAGATTATCCTGAAGATTTAAATTATTTTACAATTACTCAAAGCCAAACGGATCGATATGCAATTTTGAAAGTCTTTACCGATAAGGGCAGTTATATTGCTGAAATTAAAGATGGTATAGGTTTAGCAAAGCCAGAAGATGGACTGGTGGATGATGGACTGGAATCGCATTAGGCGATGCTTTTTTATTGGTAGACATTTGATCAGTCCTTGCATCAAACTTCAAATATGCTATTTTGCGCTTTATTTTCTGTTTTTATTTCTCCCATGCAAAAATCAATTTTTATTCCATTGATTGCGGTTACTGCAATGGCAGGTTGTGGCGATCATCAAGCCCAATCCGAATTCAGCAGTGCAGCTAAAAATCAAACAATTGAAAAAAAAGTTATTGTTCCTGAATGGGTGGGTAAGTATCAAGGGACGACGCCATGCATGGGCTGTTTTTCTCGTTGTGATGAATGTCCTGGAATGTCTGTTGAGCTGACCTTGAAAGCAGATCAAACATTTGTGTTGTCACGTTTGAGTTTAAGTGGGCACAATGAAATTGAAACCCTAAAAGGTAAAATTAAATTTACGGAAAATGATCAATCTAAATTAGAGCTTGAGAATGTAACTACACGAAATTTACTTTTTGTCGATTTGAAAAATAACTTACTTGAAATTCTTGAGGATAAAACATCAAATGCTTACGTGGCATTCGATGATTTTTCACTTGAAAAAACGATTTAGCGCTAAGCCTAACAAATAGTATTGTGTAGGGAACCTATAGCTATTGGGTTTTCTACAAGGTCTTTATTCATTTTATATGCATCACTAAGCAAGAGAATTCATAATCCGCATTCACTCTTGAATAAAAAAACAGTATGCTTAGACCTGTATAAAGGGAGCATTCATGTATCAAGTACTTGCACGTAAATATCGTCCACGTAATTTTATCGAACTCGTTGGTCAAAACCATGTATCACGTGCATTAACCAGTGCTTTAGAACGTGGCAGATTGCATCATGCTTATCTGTTTACAGGAACTCGAGGTGTCGGTAAAACCACGATTGCGCGTATTCTTGCGAAATGTTTAAACTGCGAGACTGGGGTGACTTCGACGCCGTGTGAAGTGTGTCCGACGTGTACTGCTGTGAATGAAGGCCGTTTTATTGATTTAATCGAAATCGATGCGGCATCGCGTACCAAAGTTGAAGATACTCGGGAATTACTGGATAACGTCCCTTATGCACCGACACAGGGTCGATATAAAGTTTATTTGATCGATGAAGTGCATATGCTTTCGACGCATTCCTTTAATGCGTTGCTTAAAACACTAGAAGAACCACCTGAACATGTAAAATTTTTGTTTGCGACGACAGATCCTCAAAAATTACCGATTACGGTGATTTCACGTTGTCTACAATTTACCTTAAGACCTTTGGCTGTCGATGAAATTACAGCGCATTTAACCCATATTTTAAATAAAGAAGAGATTCAAGCTGAACAAGATGCGATTTGGCAAATTGCAGAATCAGCTCAAGGTTCTTTACGTGATGCATTATCCTTAACTGATCAGGCGATTGCCTACGGTCAAGGCGCTATTCAACATCAAGATGTCAAAGAAATGTTGGGGCTAATAGATCGAACCATTATTTTTGATTTGATTTTAGCGATCCATCAAAATCAACAGCAGCGTGTGAGTGCATTGTTGATGCAGTTTAGACAGCAGGCACTTGATGTTTCCTTGGTTTTGGATCAGTTCATTTCGACTTTGCATGAATTGGCGCTATTACAATATTTACCAGATCTTAGCCTTAAATATAGTGCTGAAATTAACGCCAAAATTATGCAACTTTCAGGCTTAATTTCTGCTCAAGATCTTCAATTGTATTATCAAGTGGCTTGTAAAGGGCGCGCCGATTTACAGTTGGCAGTGACTCAAGAACAAGGCTTTGAAATGTGTGTGTTGCGTTTATTGGCATTCAGGCCTATGCAACCGAATGAAGTTTCTTTACAAAAAGCGAGCCAGTCAGCTACACAGCAAGTCTCAACTCAAGAAACTTCAGTCAGCTTAACGTCAGTGCAAGATATATCAGTACAAGACGTACCAATGTCAGCGTCGCCACAATCGACATCACTTGAAAATGAAAATGTTGTTGGTGCTGATCAGACAAGATTGATGACTCATGAAAACGCACGATCAAATGATGGAATTGAAGAGCAGCAAGCTTCACCAAGTGCACAGATTTTAAATGAAGCAAGCTTTGATTTGGATGGCGATTATAACGAAGATGCTGATTTGGACCATGCCTTGAGTCAACGTGGCGAGCAGAATGAACCAAGCAGTGATGATTATCTTGATGATGAAGATGATCAAACGATCACGGATTCTGATGCAGGTTCTACACAAGGTTTAGAAAGTCCTGTCATGAATAATGAACAGGGTGTATCTGTTGAGGATGATTTAAGCACTCAAAGATCTGAGTTTGAAAGCTCTGACCTTACAGACTCAGATATTGAAAACTCTGATATTACCAGCTCTGAAATCCAAAAAATAATTGAGTCTGAAGGACCTGAACTAACATTCTTTGGTGATGAACCTGTTACATCTGTACCAAATGCGACAGAAGCGCTAAACACGAATGATGATGTATTTTTCTTAAATCCTGCTGTAGAAGTTACTCAAATTAGTAATTCAGCTACAGTAGAGACTAATCAGCCGTTGGTTGAAAGTTTGGTTGCTCATCCTGTTGCTGATTCAGCTTTAATGCCACAGGATATTTTAGCTTTAAGCCCTCAAAAACTTGAGGGTGAATGGAATGTAGATAAGTGGGAGTATTGGTTCCGTAACAGTCAATTATCACCTGCGGTACAAGAACTGGCTCAACAAGGCATGATGACAGGTGAAATTAATGCTGCAAGTGTTTTCCATATTCCTCAAAAGTACGAAACTATTTTAAATCAGTTCCAACATACGCTTGAAAATGAACTCAAATCACAATGGTCAAACACACGATTTAGTGTTGTTTACCAAGAAGTCATCGAACAGACACCGTATGCCAAACAAGCGGAGCGTAAGGTTAAAGCCCATGTAAGAGCCAATGAGTTATTGGCTCAGGAAGATGCTGTTAAAAGTTTAATGGCTATGTTTGAAGGTGAAATTCACAACGTTCAGCTAAAATAAGACATGATCTTTGTGTGAATATCTATGTCATACAAAAAGCTAACTTGGCTCAAAATGATTTTATAGTTCTTCATTCATTAAAAATGACGCTAAAGCATTTCGCATTTCAGTCGAAATCGAGGTGCTTTTTCTTGTTACACGATCAACAAACACATGAGTAAAGTAACCTTGTGCTGAGGCTGCTTCTTGACCTTGTTTGAAAATGGCTAAGTCATAGCAAAGTGATGAATTGGCTAGTTTTCGAATAGCTACTCCAACGTCAATGATTTCGGGATAAGACAGTTCTTGCATAAATTGACAGTGTGATTCCACCACTAAACCGATGCTTGGTGATTGGCGAATATCAAATCCAGCTTTTTGGATGAGTAATGCATTTGCTGCGGTATCGAAATAGCTATAATAGGTCACATTATTGACATGACCATACATGTCGTTATCTGCCCAACGGGTTTGTATTGGAAAAATAAAAGAATAATGTTGTCGTGAACGAATATTAGGCTTCATAAGATGATCAAATCAAAATTTAAAAAAAGTGCTCAATCCAATTGAGTTAATAAATTGCTTTATAAATATTTAAAGCATCTTCAAAGGTCATTTCTTTTGGATTGTTCTGTAATAAACGAGTTTGTTGCATAGCATCGCTTGCTAATGTTTCTAATTGACTCTGTTGAACATTCAATTCACTGAGCTTTAATGTCAGTCCGCTCTGGTCTAAATGACGTTGCATATGGTCGATAAATAAATCACATAAACCATCGGTATTGCCTTTACTGTAAGGATCCATCCATTGAATTAACTCGGCATAGTCGCGTTTGGCTTCTGAGGCATTAAACTTTAAAACTTCTAATAAGACCAAGGCATTGGTATGTCCATGGGATAAATGGAAATGTCCCCCAAGTGGATAGGCTAATGCATGTACAGCACCAACAGGTGCATTGGCGAATGCCTGACCTGCGAGCATTGAACCTAATAGCATATTCTGACGAGCTTCAAGGTTATGACCATCATCCAGAACCAGTTTTAAATTTTTATTGAGCAGGCTTAGAGCCTGTTTAGCCAGTAAATCTGCATAAAAGTTTTTCTTAATTTTAGAGGTGTATGCTTCAATCGCATGCACCATGGCATCAATACCTGTTGCAGCAGTAATATGTGCGGGTAAATCCTTAGTAAAGTTCGCATCTAAGATGGCCACATCAGCATACAGAATAGGTGAAACGATCCCAGTTTTTGTGGTTTCGCCTGTAGTTACAATGGATATAGGCGTGACTTCAGAGCCTGTACCTGCTGTAGTTGGTACGAGTATTAAAGGAAGACGAGGGGATTTTGCATTTCCAACACCATAAATGTGTTCAATATGCTGCGTTTGTTTTGGATCAGCGAGGATCGCGATAATTTTCGCGACATCGAGTGAACTTCCACCACCAAACCCGAGGACAGCATCGACATTATGTGATTTTGCAAAATCCACTGCTTGAAGAACGATATGTTCAGGAGGATCGGCTTGAACATCAGAGAAAATAAGATAAGGTGTTGCTGTCGTTTCAAAAATTTCAATCAAAGGTAGATGTAATTGCTGTTGAATCATGCCAGCATCAGTAACCAGTAACAATTTCTTATAAGCTTTATCTTTCAGAATCTGGGTTAATTCTGCGATCGAGCCTAAGCCAGAAATAATATTTCCAACAGTTTGAAATTGAAATGATGCCATTCACGATTCCTTATGCATTATTCAGCATTATTGTTTTACAGTTCTATAGGATTCATCCTGTAAATAACTTAACATATACAACGATAAAAGATATGTACATTTGAGAGAGTTATGACGACGAAAATGCCATACAAAGTTTTATGTGTATGCTTGGGAAATATTTGTCGTTCACCTACTGCTGAAGTCGTGCTTAGACATTATTGTCAGGCAGAGCAGCTTGATGTAGAAATCGACTCTGCGGGTACAAGTAATTATCATCCCAACAAAGCACCTGATTTACGTAGTCAGAAACATGCACTAAAACGTGGCTATGATTTATCGAGTTTACGAGCAAGACAGTTGACTCAACAGGATTTTGTAGATTTTGATTTGATTTTAGCGATGGATATGGAAAATCTCGCAGATATCACTAAATTAAAGTCTAAAGCTGAACATTATTTCCAAAGCCATTTAATGAAAGCACAGATCGCTTTGATGAGTGAGCATGACTTAAATTATCCGAAACATGCGGTACCTGATCCATATTATGGCGGAGATTTAGGCTTTGAACAGGTCTTGGATCAATGTGAGTCAAGTAGCCAAGCGTGGGTTAAACATTTAAAGCGTCAATTAGGCTGATCAACGTTCATATTTTAGTGATGAGCATCAATGGTTCTAGATCAGCATTAAAAGTTTTGTAGAGTACATATAATTCATGATGAATGTTCAAACGAATGTCCAATTAAAAGCATTGAATACCCTAAATTTAGATGCAGTTGCATCGCATTATGTTCAAATTAATCATACCGAAGATTTGCTTGATGCACTGAAATTTGCTGAGCAAAAGCAGTTGAACATTATGATTTTGTCTGGTGGCAGTAATATGTTATTGCCGAATCAGATCAATGCTTTAGTGATTCATATGAATATCCAAGCAAATGAGCGTATTGCTGAAGATGAAACGTCGTATACATTGCGTGTGGGGGCAGGTCAAAACTGGCATGAGTTTGTGCTGTGGACGACTCAGCAAAAAATGTTTGGTTTACAGAACTTAGCTTTGATTCCAGGTTTAGTGGGTGCATCACCTGTTCAAAATATTGGTGCGTATGGTGTTGAAGTAGGTGAATTCATCCACGCTGTAGAAGTTTATAATCGCGTTGAGCAGAAGTTTGAATCAATTTTGGAAGAAGATTGTGATTTTTCCTATCGCCACAGTATTTTCAAAGATGATCCCAATCGTTATATCATCACGCACGTTGTATTTAAGTTGTTAAAAAATGCGGATTTAAAAATCCAATATGGTGATTTAAAAGCAGCCATGGCAGATAATTTGAGTCCCGAAAATTTGCAGCAGCAAGTGATTCAAATTCGTCAGAGTAAATTACCTGACCCGAAGGTATTTCCTAATGCGGGCAGTTTCTTTAAAAACCCTGTGATTCAAACCGTTGAATATGAAAAGCTATCACTAGAATTTCCAAATTTACCGCATTATCCTCAGTCCAATGATATGCAAAAAATTGCTGCGGGTTGGTTAATTGATCAAGCAGGTTGGAAAGGAAAACAACTTGGAAGTGTAGGAATGTTTAGTAAACAAGCACTTGTCTTGGTCAATTATGCTGACGCAAACTTACAAGATGTACAAGCAACATATCGCGCTGTACAACAAGATGTGTTAAAAAAGTTCAGTATTCAACTTGAGCCAGAACCTGTGCTTTTTGACTCAATGGGTTTAATTCAACCACATACCAACAATTGATATAAGGGTGTTATGTCTAAACAGCATTGGATGATTTCTATAGTGCGAATGATGACGATTTTATTCGTATTTTCAGGCTGTCTTTTAGTTTTTTGGTATACACCATTTTACTCTAACCTAGTGGTTAAAGCGCTTAATACATTTGTACCTGTGAATGTTGATGTTGTTGCTGCTCAGAGTCAGCAGATGGCAGCACTAACCGATCATTCTGATTACGAGCCGGGTTCGCGCTTATGGATTGCACGCCAAGCTTATTTGGATTTAATGGAACAGGCAATTCAAGACAAAAAAACTGAAGATCTGGTTTTGATTCAAACGCGTTATCAAATATTGCTGGACGAGATTAAAGAGAAACTCAAAAATAAGTCTAAACAAGAATCCAAAGATACACCTAAAATTCCTTTTGTTGCTGCGGTGGATAGTCCAGAGATTTCAACAGCTGCGAGTGAAGTTGAAATAGATGAACAAGCAGAGTCGATTCAAAATTTAAAAGAAAGTGCTGAAGATAAAGCCTTAAGAGAGACTTATACCCAATTTCTTGAAACGCACCCTGTAGATCCTAACTCAATACAATCTGTAGATGATCAAACATATAAAGATATTGCTTTGATTCAAAGTCAGGGAGATAAGAAGAAGGCAAGTTCAGATCCACATGCGATTGTCACCCTTGGTGGTGGGTTAACTTTAGGCCCAAATAAAGTTGATATTGTGGTCAATGACTACACACGTCTGCGTTTAGAGAAAACGCTTGATGTTGAAAAAGAAAGTAAATTACCGATTGTACTCAGTGGTGTGGAAGCACCATATATGCAAGCTTGGTTGAAAAATTCAGGCGTCGAAGCTAATCTATTGGAAAATAGAAGCATGAACACCTGTGAAAACACACGATTTAGCTCATTATTATTACAAAAAAAAGGGGGAGCACCGACCGTGATTTTAATTACAGATCGCTACCATATGCCTCGTACACGCCGTCTATTTGCACTAAATGGTATTCAAACAATACCTGTCGAAGCACCAATGCCAACAACAATGACAAACTGGCAACCGAGTTTGCAAAATTATGATCATAGTCGTCGTGCAAACTATGAAATGCTGGCATCCATTCGTGATGTATTATTTGGTTCAAGCGGTTGTAGAGAGGTTCCATAATGGCTGATATTCCTTTTCTCAACCCGAGTGTTTTAACACAGCTTGATTTGCCTATTCCGAATCGGATTGAAACGCCCTTAACACTTGAGCCTTTAAATTTAAATCGTCCTTATGAACCATCTAAGGAAATTCAAGCTTATCGACGACTATATGGTTTAGATCAGTTAGAAGGTCAGTTTTGGCAAGGTTATGTCAAAATGCCTTTATTTAAATTACATGTGCAAGTTTATCAGCCTGTGATTGATCAGATTAAAGGCACAGTTTTTTTACTGCATGGTTACTTAGAACATAGTGGTATTTATCAGCCGATCATTCGTGAATTATTAGATCAAGGCTTTAGTGTCATTACATATGACTTACCGGGCCATGGCCTAAGCGATGGCAATGCTGCGAGCATCCAAAACTTTGATCATTACCAGCAGGTTTTACATGCTGTTCATCAATATCTAAGGAATGCTGATCAGCTTCCGAAGCCTTGGCTCGGGATTGGGCAAAGTACAGGGGCTGCTATTTGGATGCATCATTTATTGGAATATGCTGAGCAGCGTAAGAACCCGATTGTAGAGCGGGTACTTTTACTTTCACCGCTGGTTCGCCCTGCGAAATCAGCTTGGTGGCATAACTCTGTAGGATTAGGGATTATTCGCCGTATTAAGCGTGAAGTTCCAAGACATTTTAAACGCAATAATCATAACCCTGAATTTTTACGTTTCGTACGTTTAAAAGATCCATTGCAACCTCGCATGATGGGCATGGACTGGATTTTGGCAATGTCAAAGTGGATGCTAGAAATGGAACAGCGACCAGCATGTCGAATTCCTGTTTGGCTTGCGCAAGGTGCTCAGGACCAAACGGTAGATTGGCGCTATAATATTGAATTTATACGTGCAAAATTCAGATTGCAGACTTTACTGATGCTTGAAGAAGGTTCTCATCAGCTGATTAATGAAAGAGCCGATATTCGAGCAGCATTGACAGGGTTAATTCCTGCATTTTTACATGCACAAACAGGCAAGGGGTATTATTAATAGTCTTACATTGACGTTAGTTATTATCTAAGTATGTAAATCTAAGAATAAAAAGAACAGAGACTTTTATTCCCTGTTCTTAAAATTATGAATGATTAAAACTGCTCAGCTTTGGCTAAATTCCACATACGATAATAGAAATTTTCATCATCTTTATTTTCGCAAGTGAGTAATTCACCATCTTTTAACCAAAAATGTAATTGCGCATAGTTTTTGATTTCACGGTCGTTTACACGTTGCGCTAAATGATGTGCCTTAATGTCACTAGGATGCTCAAGACCCGCAGCTGCAATCATTTCTGACAGAGCATGGAGCGTATTTTTATGGAAGCTATGAACACGCTCAGCTTTGGTTGGGACGTGAATGGCTTTTTGACGATCAGGATCTTGCGTCGCGACACCTACAGGACATTGGTTGGTATGGCAGCTTTGCGCTTGAATACAACCCACTGCAAACATGAAGCCGCGAGCCGAGTTGACCCAATCCGCACCAATTGCAAAAGTACTGGCAATATCGAATGCACTGATAATCTTGCCACTGGCACCAATCTTAATCTTATCTCTTAAGCCAACGCCGACTAGCGTGTTATGAGCAAATAAAAGTGCTTCACGAAGTGGTGTACCGATATTGTCACTAAACTCAATCGGAGCTGCGCCTGTACCACCTTCGGAGCCATCTATGACGATAAAATCAGGAATGATCTTCGTTGCAAGCATCCCCTTGACAATACTCATAAATTGCCATGGTTGACCAATACACAGTTTAAATCCGACAGGTTTACCATTGGATAGTTCACGTAATTGTTGAATGAAATGCATCATTTCAATCGGATTGCTAAAAGTAGAGTGTGTTGGTGGAGAAATACAATCTCGATCACGAGGTACGCCACGAATTTGAGAGATTTCTTCTGTAATTTTATGTTTGGGTAAAATTCCACCATGACCGGGTTTTGCACCTTGCGAGAGTTTTAACTCAATCATTTTGATATTGGGAAGGCTCGCTTGTTGAGCGAATTTTTCAGGGTCAAATTTTCCATCGGGCGTTCGACAACCAAAGTAACCACTGGCAATTTGCCAAACGATGTCACCACCATTTTCAAGGTGATAAGGGCTTAAACTTCCTTCACCTGTATCGTGATAAAAACTTCCAAGTTTTGCACCAAGGTTCAAAGAACGGATGGCATTGGCACTTAAACTACCAAAGCTCATCGCTGAAATATTCATGATTGAAGCACTATAAGGCTGAGCGCATTGTTCATTACCAATGTTAATACGAAATGTCGTAGGGTCAGCGGGGTGCTTAGGTGTCATTGAATGATTGATAAAACGATAATCTTGTTGATATACATCAATAATTGAACCAAAAGGCTTATCTGCATTTTCATTTTTAGCACGTTGATAGACTAAGCTACGTTGCATTCTAGAAAATGGGAGGGCATCTTGATCTGATTCAATAAAGTATTGGCGAATTTCAGGTCTAAAATCTTCAAACAAGAAACGAAAATGTCCCATGATTGGGTAGTTTTTCAAAATTGAATGTTTATTTTGTAGAACGTCATACAGCCCTAGAAAACTTAATGTAGATGTGATCAGCCATAAAATATTAATGGCAGTATCAGACATAAAATAATAAATATAATGTGGATGATAGAACAGTCTTAACCAAGTGATGCTGAGTGCAATAAAAATGCAGGCAAACCAGATCGAATGTCGTGAAAAAAAAGTATTAAGTAGTTTGTGTCTTATTGCTTGCGCTGGGCTTGCCATTTTTTATTGTTCCAAAAAATCTATATTTTCAAATTACGAAGAAATGTAAGAATTCGCAAGTATCGAATTGTTCGTTCTAAGCTATAAATAACTTAGAACGAAATTTTGATTATTTATTTTGAAGTTTAGTTTAGATCTTCAGATGATTATTCTGAAGTTTCATCTGACGGTAGAAGCATAATGACCGATGTATTCATCAGCTCAGCAATATTTTCTAAAATAGATTGATCGTACATTTCTTCATTTAATTCAATGATTTCACCATCAGCGATCATTTTAAGTTTTGAAGTGAATGCTTCAGAAATATCCATACGCTCACCATTTGCCCAAAATCTTAATACACCATCAAATTCGCTATACAGTAGACGAGATGCAGGCTCTAACTTGAGTAAATAGCCTTGATCCAGCGCTTCTTCTAGATCACCCACGCCAATTTCATCATTTTCAGGAATATTATTTGGGTAACCTGGGCGTGAAATCAACGTCATTAACGCTTCATTCAGTGCATTTGGATTTTGTAGTTCTTCCAAAAGTTTTTCACGTAAATATTGCAACTCTTGCGACGTGATTTCACCAATGGCTGAAGTTTGATCACGCTGAATGTCGATTAATGGGTTTTGAAGGCATTCATCTATTGAAAGCGCATCGCCTAAACTATCCACCATGTCTGCGACATTTGGCATGCGGAAACCAAATGAATAGGTTAAGCAGTCATCTTCCGCAACGCCGTAATGCGCAAGACCAGGTGGAACATAGAGTAAGTCACCCGGAGCGAGTACTTCATCAAAATTGACTTCAATTTCAGGAAGAAGTTTAAGCGGTTGACCTGCTACATATTCTGTAGAAGCATCGCATTGTTGTCCTAATTGCCAACGACGATGTCCATAGCCTTGTACAAGGAAAACATCATAAAAATCAAAATGTTTACCTACAGATCCACCTTTAGGTGCGTATGACACCATAATGTCTTCACGACGCCATTGTGGAATGAAAGGAAACTTTTTCCACATTTCTGACAAATCAAAAGAGTAATGGTCAACTGCTTGAACCAAAAGTGTCCAAAGTTTTGGCATCTTTTGGAAGTCAGCTTTAATTAATGGTGAAGACTTAACAGTCCATTGATTTGGATCACGGTCTTTCTGTTTAATTAGGCGGGCACTCATTTCATCTTCAAGTGCCAGTTCCATCACGTCATTCGGTTCTAAAATTCCTGCAATTTCAGGAATAGCATTACGCACTAAAAGCGGTTTTTTTTGCCAATATTCTGAGAGAAATTGTTCAGCGGTAATTCCGCCAAGGACATCTAATGTTTGGGACATAATACAAACTACAAGAAAATTTTATGTATTGTCACTTGGACTTACTATTCTAAGCAAGTCTAAATTAAGGTGAGTCGAATGAAAGTGGTTATTTCAAAGGGTGATCTTTTAAATATTGTAGGACTTGTATTTCAATTTCACTTTCATATTGAACAGCGGCAGCTGTTGCATCGGCAAATCGCATAAACTCTTGATGATGTCGATTTGATTCAAGACTATTCTCTTCGGCTGTTTGCTCAAGTTGAAAATGGTTTGGCATAACTTTAAGTGAAATTTCATTATTCTTAGTATACAAATCAACTAATTTTTTGATTTCAACTGTTTGTGGGTTGAGAAATTTAATTTCAGCATTAAACTCATCAATTATACTTTTTAGCATGGTGTGAATACGATCTTTAGCATTTGTATTTTTGTCTGAGAATAGTTGAATAAACTCTTCTTGTGTTTTAGCACCTTTCTCTTCTAAAGCTAAATTAATCAATTTAAACTTTACCCATTCATTGATAAGAGTTTTGCTGTATTGATTTGTACGATTTTCTGCGGCATATATTTTTTCTGCAAACAATGATGAATTACAGAATAAAAGAATTGAAATTAATAGTGATACTTTACAAAAAGGTGCTAGTGATATTTTCATAGTTTAAATCATTAAAGTTAATAGTTTTTTTAAATTTATACTTTTTAAAATTTGGAAAAAAAGCAAAGAAATAAAATCCCTTGCCAATTTATCGCATCTAGTACATTACGGGACATTAAATCCTAATTTCCTTAAGATCATACATAATTGAATCATCGGCATACCCATTAAAGTCGTTTGATCCTGCCCAATCATTTGTTCAAACAGACTGATTCCCAAACTTTCACACTTAAAACTACCTGCACAATGTAAGGGTTGGTCACGTTCTACATAGCGCTCAATTTCACTCAAATCCAATTTACGAAATTTCACTTTATAATGTTCAACAATAGTCTGCTCAAATCTAGTTGATTGCTGTTGTACGCTTAAAGCAGTGCTAAAATAAACAAAATGATCTGAGTTGGCTTGAAGTTGCTTAATGGCATTTTCAACGGATAAAGGTTTTCCAATAAAAATATCAGGAGCGCCTTTACGCCAAGCCACTTGATCAGAACCAATTACAATTACGTTGGGATGTTGCTCAGAAATCACTTTTGCTTTTTCAAAAGCTAATCGCTTTGCTAAATCATCGGCATGTAATTCACCTTGCGGTGACTCATCAATTTCAGGTGAAATACACTCATAAACAATGCCTAAACGATTCATTAAATCTTTACGTGTTTGACTACTTGAAGCCAAAATGATCGGCGTGTGACTCATGTACATGTCCTGAAAAATAAATTTTTATAAAGAGATATAAAGCTATGGAAGCAATCATTTTAAATAAAATTGAATGATTTCAATTGTAAATTAAACGGCATATTCCATCAGCAAGTCTAAAGGTACATAAGCCAAAACAGCTTGATGGCAGGCTTGAAGCTTAACATTTGGTGCCATATCCGCTTGATATGCTTCAACCCAACGTGTCACGCAGATACACCAAAAATCACCCGGTTTTACACCAGGAAAACCAGCTTCAGGAAGAGGAGTTGTTAAGTCATTCCCAATACTTTGGGAAAAGCTTAAAAATTCAGAAGTCATCTCAGCGCAAACGGTGTGTTGTCCTAAGTCGGATGGTGCGGTATGGCAAAAACCATTTCGAAAATATCCAGTGATTGGATCAAAGCAACAGCTTGCCAATGGCTGACCAAGGACGTTTAAACGATTGATTTTAGGATCGGGATGAAAAGACATAAGCAAAAGTTCTGTATAGGACTGATCCTATGATAATCAAAACCAAACAATTCCACACCATTTATGCAAAAGTGGCTAACTTTTTTTAGCATAATCATTTAGAATCTATGCGATTTTGATATATAAAAAGTGAGCTATACATGAACTTTCAGCGTATGACTGATCTAGATTTGGCAGGTAAGCGTGTTCTTATTCGTGAAGATTTAAACGTTCCTGTTAAAAATGGTGTGATTACCAGTGATGCACGTTTACGCGCTGCATTACCAACGATTAAAGCTGCGATTGAAAAAGGTGCAGCAGTAATGGTTTACTCACACTTAGGTCGTCCAGTTGAAGGCGAACCAAAACCAGAACAATCTTTAGCACCAGTAGCAGAATATTTAACTAAAGCTTTAGGTCAAAATGTTCAACTCATTACAGATTATCTTGATGGTGTTGACGTTGCAGCTGGACAAGTTGTGCTTTTAGAGAACTGCCGTTTTAACGCAGGCGAAAAGAAAAATAACCCAGATTTAGCTCAAAAATACGCAGCGCTTTGCGACGTATTTGTGATGGATGCATTTGGTACAGCACATCGTGCAGAAGCATCAACTGAAGGTGTTGCACGTTTAGCCAAAGTTGCTGCTGCTGGTCCATTATTGGCTGCTGAGTTGGATGCATTAGGTCGTGCATTACAGACCCCAGCGAAACCAATGGTTGCAATTGTTGCTGGTTCTAAAGTATCAACCAAACTTGATGTTTTAACTTCACTTTCAGATATTTGCGATCAATTGATCGTTGGTGGTGGTATTGCCAATACATTCCTTGCTGCGGCAGGTTTCAATGTAGGTAAATCATTGTGTGAAAATGATTTGATCGATACAGCAAAAGCCATTGCTGCAAAAGTTTCAGTACCATTACCAACGGATGTGGTAGTCGCTGATGCATCTGAAATTGATTTTGCAGACTTCCTAGGCTCGTTGGCAGCTGCTAAAGCAGTTGTGAAGAAAGTTGAAGACGTTTCTGATAACGATATGATCCTAGATGTTGGCCCTGAAACAGCGAAAATGTTTGCTGAAATTTTGAAAACCTCAAAAACAATTCTTTGGAATGGTCCAGTAGGTGTATTTGAAGTTGATCAGTTTGGTGAAGGCACTAAAACTTTATCTTTAGCGATTGCGGAATCTGAAGGTTTCTCTATCGCTGGTGGCGGTGATACTTTAGCTGCAATTGACAAGTACGAAGTCGCTGACAAAATCGGTTATATTTCTACAGGTGGTGGTGCATTCCTTGAGTTTGTTGAAGGGAAAACACTTCCTGCAGTTGCTGCGTTAATTGAACGTGCTTAATATGTTTGATTAAAACAAACTGTAAAAGAAGAAGCTGACAAATTTGTCAGCTTTTTTATTTCTAAAAAACTCAGCATTGGTCTGAATGAATGTTTAATCACTGTTCTTTATTTAGTCATCAAAATGAAATATTTTTGCAATAAAATTTGTTGTATATAAATCATATACTTTTGGAATTGTGATGAATTCAAAATTAGTTTTAGCTGCTTGTCTTGTTTTACCTTTAACTTTTGCTGCATGTTCTAAACAAGAAAGTGCACCTGCTGCTGATCAAGCCGCTACTTCAGAAGTTGTGGTTGAAGAATCTGCAAATGTTAGCCCTGAACAACAAGCTGCCATTGATGCATTGGACAAACCACTACAAGACGAAAACAATACTGATATTCCAGAATCAGTTGCAAATGTACCTGCTGATCAAGCAACTTTAGATGAAACGACTGAAGCGTCAGCAGCACAATAATATCGATAAATTGTATTTGCTCAACGTTTTACCTAAAAGTCCCTGCGAAAGCAGGGATTTTTTTTCAAATACTGCGATTTATTGCTGAATTGAAACACATGACAGGGTAGAATATGGGGCATTACCTGGGAGGAAATTATGGCTCTTATCTCATTGCGCCAGCTCTTGGATCACGCCGGTGAACACAATTACGGCGTACCAGCTTTTAACGTAAACAACTTAGAACAAATGCGCGCAATCATGTTAGCCGCAGACGAAACGAATTCACCTGTTATTGTTCAAGCATCTGCCGGTGCTCGTAAATATGCTGGTGCTCCATTCTTACGTCACCTTATTTTGGCAGCAATTGAAGAATGGCCACATATTCCAGTGGTAATGCATCAAGATCATGGTACAGATCCTGACGTATGCCAACGTTCAATCCAATTGGGCTTTTCATCTGTAATGATGGACGGTTCTTTGGCAGCTGATGGTAAAACACCAACTTCGTACGAATACAATGTTGAAGTAACACGTCGTACTGTTGCTTTAGCGCATGCGTGTGGTGTATCTGTAGAAGGTGAAATTGGTTGTCTAGGTAGTCTAGAAACTGGTTTGGCTGGTGAAGAAGATGGTGTAGGCGCAGAAGGCGTTCTAGACCATTCTCAACTGCTTACATCTGTTGAAGAAGCGACTCAGTTTGTTGCTGATACAAATGTTGATGCGCTTGCAATTGCTGTGGGTACTTCGCATGGTGCTTACAAGTTTACGCGTCCACCTACAGGTGACATTCTTGCGATTGATCGTATTAAAGAAATTCATGCTGCGTTACCAAATACGCATCTTGTAATGCACGGTTCAAGCTCTGTGCCTCAAGAATGGTTGGCTGTGATTAACCAATATGGCGGTAACATCGGTGAAACTTACGGTGTTCCTGTTGAGCAATTGGTTGAAGCAATCAGACACGGTGTTCGTAAAATCAACATCGACACAGATTTACGTTTAGCATCTACAGGTGCTATGCGTCGTATGATGGCTGAAAAACCAAGCGAATTCGATCCACGTAAATTCTTTGCTGAAACTGTTGTTGCAATGAAAGATATCTGTGTTGATCGTTACAATGCTTTTGGTACATCAGGTCATGCTGACAAAATTCGCCCAATCTCTTTAGAGAAAATGGTGAGCCGTTATAAATAATTTATAAAAATTGTTTATACTCAAAAGCCCGCAGTAATGTGGGCTTTTTTAATGCAAATCTAAGATGGATGTCAAATTTAAAAAAATGTTTTAAAAATCAATCAAATATGCAAGATCATGAAATAAAATAAAAGGCTCAAGATGGAACTGATATTTTCTGCGGCATTATGTAGTGTTTTAGTCTCAATTTTTCTAAAAATATCAAAGTCTAAAGGCTTAGATCCGCTTCAGATGATTGCATGGAATTATTTGGCTGCTAGTGGTTTATGTTTTTTTTGGTTTAAGCCAAATTTAGCTAATATTTCCATTTCTGAAACCCCGTGGTGGTTGATCGCTGTACTGGGTCTTTGTTTACCTGCGATTTTTTTTCTTTTAGCAAAATCATTGGAAACTGCGGGTATTTTAAAAACAGAGGTTGCACAACGCTTATCAGTCGTGTTGTCTTTAATTGCAGCCTATTTTTTATTTAATGAGTCTTTCAGCCAGTTGAAAATCATAGGGATAGGCATCGGCTTAATTGCTGTATTGATGATTGTATTTATGAAGTCAGGCGGGGCAGCATCCTCGAACTCTTCCAGAGCAATCATGTCTTTACTAGGCGTTTGGTTTGGTTATGCGCTGATTGATATTTTATTAAAATATACGACAAGCTTAGGCTTACAGTTTTCTGTCTCTTTGAACTTGATGTTTATTTTTGCCTTTGTCATTTCTTTCGGCTTTTTAGCGATTAAAAATACAAAATGGAGCAAAGAAAACCTATTGGCAGGTTTAAGTTTAGGGGTATTAAATTTTGCCAATATTGCACTCTATGTCAAAGCACACATGCTTTTAAAAGATTCTCCAGCAGTGGTTTTTGCAGGGATGAATATTTTGGTTGTAGTGTTTGGTGTAATTGCAGGCGTATTGATATTTAAAGAAAAAGTAACGATTGGTATTTTGTTGGGATTGGTTCTCGCAGTTGCAGGTGTCTCTTGTTTAGCACTAGCAATTTAGCAAAAGATAATTAAAGATCCAGAGTTATATATGAAGATCTTTAATTGAAAAATAAGTGATCGAGGTCGAACGTGGTAATTATTAATCTTATCGTGTTGAGTATCCGATGAGATTAATCGTATAGTCGATAAATTCCCTTAAAACGATCACAGTTCTTAGTTTTTGTCTTTGAATCAATAATCAAAATGGATTTTTGAAAATTTAAAGCATATTTACAGTCATTTTCATTGTCTAAAATTTCATTTTTATTTTCATTGGTGGTATAGGCCAATAATGAAATCGTTTGGCTTTCAACACGATTGTTGGGATCTCGATATGATGTACCTTCAATCTTGATACGATCTTTAGTCAGTTGATGAATTTTGATATGTGCAGGTTGTTTTGCAATTTGACCATGTTCAAACTTTAGGTAATGTTGCGTTAATGACTGATTCATTGAGGTGTAAAAATTAAGCTCTTCAATTCTAAAATTTATTTGCTGCTTTAAGCAGGTTGAATTTTTACATTGCTGAACGCGCTGATTCCAAAGCGTTTGAGTATCATCAATCAATCGTATAGGGGCATCTGTCACTAAATATGTGGTATGAAAATGCTCATTAAACTCTGTACGTAAATCACTAAAAGAATCTGTGCAGAATTTTTTAAAAAACTGAGGTGCATCTGTATCATCACATTGCAGTGCTTTTGCATGGCTGATGGACGTTGCAGCGGCGCAAATAAATAATGCAGAAACTATTGATTTAATCGAATTCGATACGTATTTCAACAACATGATCGCTTATACTTTCACTGTGTTTGCATACGTACTATAGCGAAATAGAAAGTATGAATACAAGATTTATAGACGAATTTATGTATATAGGAGCTTAAAGTGATGTTACCAATTCGTATAGGACAGGGAATGGATGTGCATGCTTTTGAAGAAGGATCGTATGTCACTTTAGCAGGTATACAAATTCCGCATACACATGGCTTAAAAGCACATTCCGATGGCGATGTTGTATTACATGCCTTGTGTGATGCACTATTAGGCGCTTTGGCACTCGGTGATATCGGACAGCATTTCCCAGACACAGATGCAGCGTTTAAAGGTGCGGATAGTCGTAATTTACTTAAACATGTTTATCAACTGATCAAAGATCGAGGTTATGTACTTGCCAATGCAGATATAACAGTTGCATGTGAGCGACCAAAGTTGGCAATACATAATTTAGCCATGCGCCAAAGTATTGCAGATGTGATGGATCTTGATGTCACGCAAATTAGTATTAAAGCGACAACAACAGAAAAGTTGGGTTTCACTGGTCGCCAAGAAGGAATATTGTCGACAGCTACAGTGCTGGTGACACATCAAAAATAAATAATTTTGAAAATGATCAGCGTTACCAGTTGAATTGGTTTGAAAGATTAAAAGTGAATTGGATGGTAGTCTCATTCACTTTTTTATTTAAATTGATGGTTGCAAATAAATTAGGAAAATTGATCAGCGCTCATCAGGGAATGTTGTAAATCTAAAGTAGATTTTCTTCCTTGAAGTTGCAATCCGACTGCATGAATCAAACCTGTCCAAGTTTCATTGGGTTCCCAAATTTGATGCATTAAGTCCTGAGCAGTGGGCATATCCATATCAAGATAATATTGACGATAGAGATACATCAAACAGCTACATTGATTGTTTTCGGTGCAGTGTATCCATACTTGTTTTTGTTGTACCAAATGATCAATTAAATCTAGAACGAATATACATTGTTCATCAGTTGGCATTTCCCAATGAATCGGGACTTGGATGTAATTCAACCCGAGTTCTGCACACAAACGATCTTCGTTTGCCAAATGTGGTTCTGAATCTGTGAAGGCCAGATTGATCAGCGTATCTACGCCATATGCTTTGATTTTGGCAATGTGTTCAGCAGAAGGTTGACCAGAACTCATTAAGTGTTGATGAATATATTGGAAATTTGGAACTTGACTGAGTTCGGCTTCAAGCGATTCTATATCTAGATGATCAACGTCATGATCTGTTTTAAATTCACTCATTTTAGAGTCATCCATGTCGACATCACCTCTATCAATTTTTCAATCAAAAAAAACGCCATCATGTGATGGCGTTTTAGAAACTATTAACGATTTGGTAATACGTCTTTCAAGGCTGCATCCATTTCCAGCAACACTTTCTCAGTCGTTTCCCAATCAATACAACCATCAGTTACAGACTTACCATACTCTAAATCACAAAGATTTTCAGGAATATCTTGACGACCACCTTTAAGATGACTTTCTACCATTAAACCTACGATAGATTTATTGCCATCCAAAATCTGTTCTGTGATGTTTTTCAACACAAGGGGTTGAAGGTACGGGTCTTTGTTTGAGTTTGCATGGCTCGCATCAATCATAATTTTGTTGCTCACTTTAGCTTTAGCAAGTGCATTTTCTGCATCTGCAACTGAGCCAGCATCATAGTTCGGTTTGCCATTACCGCCACGTAATACGACGTGTGCATATGGGTTACCTTTAGTGCGAATCACAGACACCTGACCTTGATCATTCAAGCCAAGGAAGCTATGACCATGTTTAACAGACTGCATTGCATTCGTAGCAACCGTTAAACCACCATCTGTACCATTTTTAAAACCAACAGGTGATGAAAGACCTGAAGACATTTCACGATGCGTTTGGCTTTCGGTTGTACGTGCGCCAATCGCAGACCATGAAATTAAGTCTTGGTAATATTGTGGTGAGTTAGGATCAAGTGCTTCTGTTGCGCAAGGTAACCCTTTTTCATTCAATTCAAGCAATAATTTACGACCTAAACGTAAACCTTTTTCAATGTTGAATGAATCATTCATATCTGGATCGTTGATTAAGCCTTTCCAACCGACAGTTGTACGTGGTTTTTCAAAATAAACGCGCATGATAATGTAAAGCGTATCTTTTACTTTTTCTGCTAATACTTTCAGGCGGTCTGCATAATCATGAGCTGCTTCAATATCATGAATAGAGCAAGGACCGATGACAACGAAAAGACGTTTGTCTTGACCATCTAAAATTTGACGGACAGTCTCACGACCATTCAGCACGGTTTGATATGCTTTTTCGTTTAATGGTAGTTCTGCTTTAAGTTGAGCAGGCGGAACAAGAGGTTGAAAACTTTGTACATTCACATCATCGATATCGGATTGTGTAATGGAATTTGACTGTAGTGTATTCATTGCCGTCACTGGTTCGTTTTTACAAAAAAATGTTCAATTAACTGAATATATCACGATTCAGTGCATATTTTGTTATCAAAAAGTTGAATGCATTTAATAAAAAAAAGTAATGAATTTGTCTTTTTAGTATTAATTAGAGTTGGATTCAATTACTGCAAACAATCGTAGATTTAATTAACATTGTCAAATTAAATCTTCTATTCATGCTTTAAATAAAAAATACCCGTAATGTTCATTTGAAAATTACGGGTATTGATAACTGACTTTTATTTAATTGGTTTGGCTTGCGATCGCTGGCGCTGTTATAGCGACTTCTGGTGGCGTTACAGGTTTAGATTTGACTGGATTGACCATAAAGTTGATACCCAGAGCAAAAAGAGTAATACCTAAAATTTTACGAATAATTTTTTCAGGTAAACGTGAGCTAACTAAAGTTCCGACAATGATGGCTGGAATAGAACCAATCAATAACCACATTAATAATTCAAAATCGACATTACCTGAACTCATGTGACCAATACCAGCCACTAAGGTTAATAGGACAGCATGGACAACGTCCGAACCAATGATACGAATCATTGGTAGATTAGGGAACATGATGATCAATGCCATGATACCGAATGCACCTGCACCGACTGAAGATAAGGTCACAAAGATCCCGAGTACAATACCCATCAAGGCAATTTGTAGGCGCTTGCTTTTTAGACGCTCACGCTGTTGATCGATGTCTTCATTAGTCATTGGCTTACCAAAACGGCTGAAGAAGCGCTCCACTTGTGTTCTAAATACAATAGAAATACCTGTAATGGTTAGCATGAAGCCCAAAACCATTGTGAGGATTGCTTTATAATGGGTAGATTGACTTAGATAGTTATCCAAAACCCAAGTCGTTGCTATAGATGCAGGAATACTGCCTACAGCCAACCAAATCACGATAGGCCAGACGATATTCAGTTTTTTGGCATGAACGACAGAACCAAAAAATTTTGAAATCGCGGCATAGAGTAAATCAGTACCAATTGCGATATGAGGTTCAATTTTAAACAAGGTAATGAGGATCGGGGTCATCAAAGAACCACCACCTACACCTGTCACGCCTACGCAGAAACCAACTAAAATACCTGCCAAAATATATTCGATAGAACCGTACATGCCGCAATCTTACTTATAAAAAAACGTGGATATCTTATGGCTTTTTTTTATAAGTAGTTGTCTTGATTGTTGATTTGCTTATTCCAAAAAATGCTAAAGATTGTGAATTAATTTAATGTCGTGATAATGACTGTTTGATGGTTTAAAATTGCCAAACTCAATTTGAACGATTTGAGATATCTAGAGTTGTGCTAAAATCAAATGGCTCATTGAGAGGGAAATGATCTTGTTAAATCGAAAACTAAAAATTGGTATCGTGGTTGGTGAAGTATCAGGGGATACGCTTGGTGCAAAGCTAATCCGTCGTTTTCGAGAGCAAGGCATTGATGCTGAATTTGAAGGCATTGGTGGACCGCAAATGATCGCTGAAGGTTTTAAAAGCTATTACCCGATGGATATTCTTTCTGTTATGGGGATTGTTGAAGTCTTAAAAGATATTAAAAAATTATTTGCATTACGTGATGGCCTAGTGGAGACATGGACGAACAATCCCGTTGATATTTTTGTGGGAATTGATGCGCCTGATTTTAATTTACGGCTATCGAAAACAATCAAGCAGAAAAATTTACCGATTAAAACGGTGCAATATGTAAGTCCATCCGTATGGGCATGGCGTCAAGGACGTGTACATGGCATCAAAGCTAGCATAGATTTAGTTTTATGCTTATTTCCATTTGAAAAAGCCTTCTATCAAAAATTTCAGGTCAATTCAGCATTTGTTGGGCATCCATTGGCAAGTCAACTTCCTCTTGAAAACCCAATTGCGAACGCAAAACAGGCTTTAGGATTGGATCTAACTCAAAAACATATTGCACTATTACCTGGAAGTCGTCGCGGTGAGATTGAGCGTTTGGCGCCTTTGGTTTTAGATGCTGCACAATTACTTTATAAAAAATATCCGAATTATGTGTTCCTTATTCCAGCGATTAATGATGCTCGAAAGCAGCAAATTGATGAAATTTTAAAACAGTATCCTGAACAATTACGTTCTCAGATTCATTTATTAGAAAACACTGGAACCGAATCAAAAATTGGTCGTATGGTGATGGTTGCGAGTGACATTGTGGCGCTTGCATCAGGAACAGCAACTTTAGAAGCAATGTTATTACACCGTCCAATGGTGACTTTTTATAAATTGAATTGGTTAACTTATCATGTGGTGAAGTTCATGATAAAGATCCCATATTATTCATTGCCAAATATTGTTGCAGGGAAAAAAGTCATTCAAGAGCTGATTCAGCACGACGCCACGCCTGAAAAATTGGCAGATGAAATTGAAAAGTTAATGGATATTGAAACCTCTAAAATCCAGTCGATGCAATTACTCACCATGCATAAACATCTGTTGGCAGACAATAGTGAGGATCCAGTGGATGCAATCCTTCAGCTATTGAATTCATCTCAAAATGAATCATGAAGAAATGAAAAAAAAACCGCTAATTAAAGCGGTTTTTAAATATTCGAATGATTAAGCCAAAACTTGAATATGGGATTTAAGCTCTGATTTTAATTTCATAACCCGTATATTTACGGATATTGATCACGCCTGTATCCATAATCAGATATTGACCTTTAATCCCTTGCAGCTTGCCACGAATAATCGGAGTCTTATCTAAATTATGAGATTTAATTTTTTCAGGGTAAATGTCTACTGGATAAATAAACTCTCTTGGCAATTCATTTTCAAGAATTTCAACATTTTCATTGAAATCTAAACTCATACTGAATTCATCACGAATCAATTCAATTTGAGGTTCAAATTCATTTAATAGTTCGTCACGAACTTCGATCAAGTTTAAAGGCTCAGCTTCACCTTTAAGTAGCTTGCGCCAATCGGTTTTATCTGCGACTTGAGTACCAAACATCACTTCGAGCTGTCCAGATAAACGACGCGAACCTACTTTCATAATCGGCAGAGCTTGCGTTGCACCTTGATCCAGCCACCGTGTCGGCATTTGCCCCAAACGTGTAATACCGACTTTTAAAGCACTTGAATTGGCTAAATAAACGATGTGTGGTTGAAAGCAAACTTCTTGAGCAAAGCTTTCTTCTCGGCATGTACCTAAATGATAATGACAAGTTTCAGGCTTCATAATGCACATATCACAGGCAGCTTTGGTTTTCATACATTTAAAGCAGTGACCTTGCGAATAAGATTTAGGTGTTTTTGAACCACATGAAACACAGTAGATATTGCCAGTTGCTTCAATCTCAATTTCTTGACCCAATTGAAACGGAAGATCAATTTCTGAACGATCTAATGTAAATTTATATTCAACATTTGCCTTGTGCGTTTGTTGTTCAGTTACACTTAGGTTGCGTAGACCTGCATGCATTTTATGACAAATGCCTTGGAGTTCCATGTATTCATTCTCTCTAAAATAAGGTGCAGTCATGGCTGAGAAAAATGTCATCACGTCGATGCTAGACGATTTATCTAATGAACAGCCAATTCAAACTGCATTATGTCTTGGGCAAAATTTAAGCCAAGACCATCAACATTCAATTCAATGGTCATATTTTAGCGTAACTGAGTATTTAAAGCTTCCTTTTACACAAAGATATGATCTGGGTTTTGTATTACTTAATACCCATGAGTTTGCTGAAATAAACGAACAGCAGAAAGTCCAAATGTTAGTCAAGCTTCGAGATTTGATGGCGAAAAGAATCGTAGTCGTAAGCCAATTACAAGATGAGCAAATGTTGCGAAGTCTCGGATTTACACAGCTCATTGATAAAACCACACATGATCAAGATTTTGCTTTATGGCAATTTAATATTTTGACTTATAAACATGTACCAGATTGGTTTAATTCAAAATTTTGGGCAAATCCTGAGAATTGGAATAAATTTCGTTGGTAAAAGTTGTTTTAAAGGGTATCTTCAATTTCGTACCATAGAAATTACAACAATTATATTTCATCAGTGAACAAGAAAAATTGTATGCTCGATGAGGTGATAACTCTAATTAGGAACATGACATGACAAATTTAAGTAATATTGTAGAAATTTTAGCGAAACAAGCATTAGGCGGTCAGCAACAATCTCAACAAGGTGGTTTAGGTGGGATTTTAGGTTCTGTTTTAGGTGGTCTTGGTGGTCAACAACAGTCGCAACAAGGTGGTTTAGGTGGTGTTCTCGGTTCTGTACTGGGTGGATTGACGGGTGGTCAGCAACAAGCACCTGCCCAACAATCAAGTGGATTTAATGCGCAATCATTGCTTATTGCGGTTGTACCTTTAGTTTTAGGTTGGATTCAAAAAAATGGTGGTCTACAAGGCGCTTTAGATCAACTAAAAGGACAGGGCTTAACCAGTCAAGTGGATGATTGGGTTTCTACAGGTCCAGGCGCGAATGCCAATATTCCAACTCAATCGGTTCAAAACCTGTTTGATCAAAAAGATATTGAAAATGTTGCGGCTCAAGCACAAGTGCCAGCTCAAGATGTGTATGGTGCGATTTCTTCGGTATTACCCGAGATTATTGATTCGCTAACGCCTCAAGCAGGTCAAACTGATCAGCAAGAAGCCAATAGTGATATTCAAAATGTATTGAACTTAGTTCAAGGCTTCTTAAAATAATTTCATAAGTTATTTCAAGCGACATTTAGTCAAGTTTGAGTCTTCACTCAAGCCAGTAAAAAAACCAGTCAATTTGACTGGTTTTTTTGTGAGGAGGATCTATGCATATTGTCAATACGATTGAGCTGAAATTAATTGAAAAGGCTTCCGACTCGAAGGAAAGTCTATGTGAGATTGAACTCAATCAAAAAAATACTAAAATTTTTATTCGGGGAAAAGTGCTCGAACAAGCCATATGGATGAGGGAAAATCGTTATCTGATCTTAACAACAGATGAGGTTGTTTTTGAAGAGAGCTTAAATATTTATCTTATAGATATACAGAAAGGCGTATTGGATAAGTTGTGGATTGGACAACCTTATAATACAGATACTTTTAATGGTGTTCAGATCATCAATGATCATAGTCTTACTTTTAATTTCCTGTATTTAAAAGATTGGAAATTGACAATTTATGATGAGCCTAAGTTAAGGTTATCGATATATTCGTGGCTCATTTTATTTAATGGTTGGAGAGGGTGTCGGTACCTAACGCTCAGAGCAGTTCATTAATACAATATTTACTAACGATTTTGACTTATTCATAAAATAGATTGCTCATTTTTCATTATTTTATTAAACGTAAGTAAATTGGTTTATTTATATACAAAACTATGCATAATAAAAATAAGGTATACCTAGCCTTAGTTTTTGAATAAAAAGAAAAATAATTTTATATCATTCTTGATTCTAAGGAGAGTATCGAGTCATGGTAGATGAAGTGTTAGCAACTGCATCGTTGGGTTTTATACGTCAATTCTTTCGGGATCTTTCATCTGACGTTGGGACAATCACACCTGGATTTTATCGGGCATCATTTATAGGGCCGTGGTGGCTGAGAATAACTGCAATGCCAAGTATTGCATTGAGTGGTCTCATGGGCTGGCAAGGTAAAAAGTTTTTTGATCCGCATACTGCGACCAATATTTTGCAAACCCAACAAGGACTTGTTGAAAAACTTCAAATGCACTGCGTTCAAGGTATGTCTTTGGTGGATGGTCAACAAGGAATTGCTTTAAGTTACGGGGCTGATGCGCCTATACCTTGGCGTTGGGTTAAAGATGAAATGCGGGTTTTAGATGATCAAACGTATCTATGCATGACCGTGATTGATCTACCTTTCATTCGTAAACTTTCATTTCCTTTTATATTGCGACGTGAATCATGAATGATCAATTTGATTACGATGTTTTGATCATAGGTTCAGGCTTTGGTGGTAGTGTTTCCGCGCTCAGATTGGCTGAAAAAGGCTATAAAGTTGCAATTTTAGAGCAAGGAAGACGCTTATCTGCGGATGATCTTCATCAAGCGGGGGAAGACGCAAAGTATTTAACTTGGGCACCTAAGTTGGGGCGGTACGGGTTTTTAGCCCAAGATGTATATCAGCACATGGGTGTGGTTCGAGGGATTGCTGTAGGTGGCGGTAGTGTGGTGTATGCAGCTGTACTTTTGGAACCAGGAGAACGTTTTTATACTGATCCAATATGGTCAAATTTAAATAGCAATTGGCAGGATGAGCTAGCGCCGTATTATGAAACAGCAAAAAAAATGCTGGGTGTGACTGAAAATCCTTATAAAGGTATTCAAGATCAATGGTTAGAGCAAACCGCATTGAAAATGGATGTACAATCGAGTTATGGCACAGTTCCACAAGGAATCTATTTTGGTGATCCAGAAAGGCTGGTTGCTGATCCAATTTTAGGAGGTACGGGTCCAGAACGTATAGGCTGTAATTTGTGCGGACGGTGTATTACTGGATGCGGTCAAGGTGCAAAGAATAGTTTGGATAAAAATTATCTGTACCTTGCAGAACAGCTTGGTGTTGAGATCGTTTCCGAATCTAAAGTCAGCCATATAGAGCCTTACGGTAACGGTTATAAGGTTCACCGCAAGCATCCTTGGAAGAAAGATGGACAAAAATCATTAACTGCTCGGAAAGTGATTTTATCTGCAGGTGTTACGGGCACTCTCGAAATTCTATTTTCATCCAGAGATCAGTTCAAAACCCTCCCAAATATTTCAAATCAATTGGGTGAGCATGTCCGGACTAATAGTGAAGCGATTGTCAGCATATTATCGAATAATCAGCATGCTGATGTAACGCAAGGAACAACGATTTCAAGTCATTTTCATGCAGATGAACGGACGCATATCACGCAAAATCGTTTTCCAGCCAGTTATGATTTTATGAAGTTTTATATGGGACCTTTTATCGGTGGTGAAAAGCCTTGGTTACGGGCTTTGAGGGTTTTGAAGCAAATGCTACTGCACCCATTATACTCAACACGATCGTGGCGCACCCAAAACTGGTATAAACGAGTCACAGTTTTGACGGTGATGCAGCAAGTAGATAATGAGTTGCGTTTTAGATACGGTCGTACCTTATTTAGAGGTTTTGGACGTGGGTTGATTTCGGGAATCGCAACAGGTCAAAGGTCACCGTCTTTTATACCTATCGCAAATCAAACCGCTCAAACATTTGCTGAAGTTAGTGATGGCGAAGCTCAAAATGTATTGTTGGAAAGTGTCGGAAATTTATCAGTAACGGCACATTTGCTTGGTGGAGCTGTAATGGCAGAAAATCCAACTAAAGGCGTCATAAATGCTCAGCATGAAGTATTTGGATATCCAAATCTCTATGTCGTAGATGGAAGTGTTATTCCAGTCAATGTTGGTGTGAATCCAAGTTTAACGATTACTGCTTTGGCTGAGAGATTCTCGGCGAATATTCCTCAGAATGATTAAGTTGAATAAAAAAAATAGGCTAAATATAACTTTATACTTTTTTTATTTGGGCACTTTTAAAAATACAAAATTAATGTCATTAAAATTTCATTGTTTTATCACTGAATTGAAATTAACAATCTAGACACTCTATTTAAAATAATTTTAACTCGGGTGTCTAAAATGAAAATAAATATTCAAAAGCATAAGTTTAGTCATTGCACTTTGATTGTTTTAATCAGTTTAAGTTTAGGTAGCTGTGGAGGTGATGATGGCTCGTCTGAAGCCACGCCTAAACCTGAGCAAAAAGCATTGGAACTCAATTTAATCCATATCAATGATCACCATTCACATTTGGATCAAGAAACCATTAAATTTAAAGCCGATGTTGGCTTGGGACAGGAAGAATTTAGCGTCAGTAGTGGAGGTTTTTCACGTGTCACCTCATTGATGAATCAATTGGCAACTGAAAAAAAGAATGTGCTGAAAATGCATGCTGGTGATGCAACCACTGGAGACTTATATTACAACCTTACTGATGGTAAGGCGGATGCTGATGCCATGAATAGTGTATGTTTTGATACTTTCACCCCGGGTAACCATGAATTTGATGCTCAGGATGCAGGCTTAGACAAATTTATTGGCTTTTTGGATCGGACATCATGTAAAGACAAAACTAAAATTCTCACTGCCAATGTACAATTTGGACAATCATCACCTTTATATCAAACCAATCGTATTCAAAAGTCACATGTCTTTGAAAAAGATGGTGTCAAGTTTGCTGTTATTGGACTAACGGTTGCAAAAAAAACCAAGAACTCATCGCAACCCAATGCAGATACACTATTTTTAGATGAAATAACCTCTGCTCAAAAAGAAATTGATGCTTATAAGGCACAAGGGATTCAAAAGATTATTTTACAAACTCACGTAGGTTATGATTTGGATCAACAACTGGCAAAATCACTGACAGATGTTGATGTGATTATTGGTGGTGATTCGCACACTTTATTAGGACCATCAAATTTGAGTAAATACGGTATGACCCCTGAGGGTACATATCCGACTCAATTGAAAAATAAAGATGGGGATTTAGTTTGTGTTGCCCAAGCTTGGCAATATAGTTATATCGTTGGTGAACTCAATGTTAAATTCGATAACAAAGGCAAAGTAGAAAGTTGTTCTGGTACACCCCATGTTTTGATTGGAGATCAGTTCAATAGAACGGCTAAAGATGCAAAATCTGTAACTGAAACTGAAAAGCAAATGATTCTAAATCAGTTTGTCAAAGATCAAGTGCCATTTAGAGTGGTACAGCCTGATCAGAAAATGATAGATATTCTTAGACCCTATCAATTACAAAAGAAAAGTTTTGCTGAAAAAGTCGTGGCTCAAGCGGTTGATAACCTTTGTTCTCGTCGAGTGCCAGGTACACAGCGTGATGTGAATCGTTCAACATTAGGCGACGCATGTAATAAAAATGCTCATGTAGATGCGCACGGTGGAGATATCCAACAAATGATTGCCGAAGCATTTTTACAGCAGGGTGTAAAATACTTTAATGCTGACCTGTCTTTTCAGAATGGTGGTGGTGTTCGTGAGGATGTCGGTATTGGTGATGTCACTGTAGGTAAAATTTACAATGTATTACCTTTTAAAAATACACTCGTTCGATTAGATATGACGGGTAATGAAGTTAAAGCAACTTTGGAAGATGCAATAGATGGCGTCATTGCACAAAATAATACAGGGAGTTATCCATATACAGGTGGTATGAGATGGAAAGTGGATTTTACCCAAAATAAAGGGCAACGGATTCATACAATTGAAATCAGAAATCAATCTGGAGAATATCAACCCGTCCAGCTTGAAAAGTTATACAAAGTGGTGACGATTGATTTTTTAGCAAATGGTGGTGATTACTATACAACGCTTAAATCCATCAGTGGTGAACGCCGTACAGATGTGGGATTAGATTATGCGGAAGCTTTTTTACAATACGTACAAGCGCTTGATCCATATTATATAGGTAAAAAACAAATAAAAAAATTGGATACAAAGCATTATAGTACCCAAGACTTTCTCGACATCGCTAAATAAAGATCATTTTGAAAAATTAAAAAAACTCTACTATTTGCAGAGTTTTTGCTATTTAAGGATGAAAATTAATCGAAAAAATGAAAAAAGTGACTTTTTAGATTAAAAAACATGCATGTGCTTATTTTTATCTAAAATAGGGGTTGCGTGATAAATAAAACTGTATAGAATACGCAGCATCCCGACGCGATACAGCAAACGAACTTAGCTGAACAGGTTAAGTTGTTAAGATTGTATTGTGTTGAACTTGTCTCTGACGAAGAGCAAGAAGATCATTAAGAGATTATGAAGAACAACTTGTGTGGATTTTTACTGATTGATTGATCGAAATTATTTTCATTGATTGATGGTAGAAATTACTCGAAGTTTATTTGAGAAATATTTGTCAGAAAATTGATGAGCCAAGATTGGTGCCCTTTAAGGCACTAAGCAATATTAAACTGAAGAGTTTGATCATGGCTCAGATTGAACGCTGGCGGCAGGCTTAACACATGCAAGTCGAGCGGGGAAGAGTAGCTTGCTACTTTACTTAGCGGCGGACGGGTGAGTAATGCTTAGGAATCTGCCTATTAGTGGGGGACAACATTTCGAAAGGAATGCTAATACCGCATACGTCCTACGGGAGAAAGCAGGGGACCTTCGGGCCTTGCGCTAATAGATGAGCCTAAGTCGGATTAGCTAGTTGGTGGGGTAAAGGCCTACCAAGGCGACGATCTGTAGCGGGTCTGAGAGGATGATCCGCCACACTGGGACTGAGACACGGCCCAGACTCCTACGGGAGGCAGCAGTGGGGAATATTGGACAATGGGGGGAACCCTGATCCAGCCATGCCGCGTGTGTGAAGAAGGCCTTTTGGTTGTAAAGCACTTTAAGCGAGGAGGAGGCTACCGAGATTAATACTCTTGGATAGTGGACGTTACTCGCAGAATAAGCACCGGCTAACTCTGTGCCAGCAGCCGCGGTAATACAGAGGGTGCGAGCGTTAATCGGATTTACTGGGCGTAAAGCGTGCGTAGGTGGTCTTTTAAGTCGGATGTGAAATCCCTGAGCTTAACTTAGGAATTGCATTCGATACTGGGAGACTAGAGTATGGGAGAGGATGGTAGAATTCCAGGTGTAGCGGTGAAATGCGTAGAGATCTGGAGGAATACCGATGGCGAAGGCAGCCATCTGGCCTAATACTGACACTGAGGTACGAAAGCATGGGGAGCAAACAGGATTAGATACCCTGGTAGTCCATGCCGTAAACGATGTCTACTAGCCGTTGGGGTCTTTGAGACTTTAGTGGCGCAGCTAACGCGATAAGTAGACCGCCTGGGGAGTACGGTCGCAAGACTAAAACTCAAATGAATTGACGGGGGCCCGCACAAGCGGTGGAGCATGTGGTTTAATTCGATGCAACGCGAAGAACCTTACCTGGTCTTGACATACAGAGAACTTTCCAGAGATGGATTGGTGCCTTCGGGAACTCTGATACAGGTGCTGCATGGCTGTCGTCAGCTCGTGTCGTGAGATGTTGGGTTAAGTCCCGCAACGAGCGCAACCCTTTTCCTTATTTGCCAGCGGGTTAAGCCGGGAACTTTAAGGATACTGCCAGTGACAAACTGGAGGAAGGCGGGGACGACGTCAAGTCATCATGGCCCTTACGACCAGGGCTACACACGTGCTACAATGGTCGGTACAAAGGGTTGCTACCTAGCGATAGGATGCTAATCTCAAAAAGCCGATCGTAGTCCGGATTGGAGTCTGCAACTCGACTCCATGAAGTCGGAATCGCTAGTAATCGCGGATCAGAATGCCGCGGTGAATACGTTCCCGGGCCTTGTACACACCGCCCGTCACACCATGGGAGTTTGTTGCACCAGAAGTAGGTAGTCTAACCGCAAGGAGGACGCTTACCACGGTGTGGCCGATGACTGGGGTGAAGTCGTAACAAGGTAGCCGTAGGGGAACCTGCGGCTGGATCACCTCCTTAACGAAAGATTGACGATCGGTAAGAATCCACAACAAGTTGTTCTTCATGAAGATGTATCTGAGGGTCTGTAGCTCAGTTGGTTAGAGCACACGCTTGATAAGCGTGGGGTCACAAGTTCAAGTCTTGTCAGACCCACCATGACTTAAGATACATCGAATCTATAAATGATAAGCTGGGGACTTAGCTTAGTTGGTAGAGCGCCTGCTTTGCACGCAGGAGGTCAGGAGTTCGACTCTCCTAGTCTCCACCATACATTCTTCGGAGTGTATAAGCTGAGAAATTATAGAACTTAGTAAATTAGACGATTGAGTTTAAGTTTATTAATTTCTGTGATTTATCACAGTTACCTGCGATCCGATGAGGACGTAGTTAATCATTAACAGAATATATTTGAGTTGAAATAAATTGTTTAAGGCTCATTTCAAGTAGG
>NZ_JCAKNC010000010.1:0-120133 GCF_059515925.1 Acinetobacter sp. CY81 | reverse complement strand
AATTTTCTGACAAATATTTCTCAAATAAACTTCGAGTAATTTCTACCATCAATCAATGAAAATAATTTCGATCAATCAATCAGTAAAAATCCACACAAGTTGTTCTTCATAATCTCTTAATGATCTTCTTGTTGGTTCGTCACCAGCAAGCTAGGTCGGCTATACTACTCTCTTTCGAAGATTAGTCAACTAGTTTTGTTAATTATTTTTCCAACCCATTCAATAAACTTAAATCCAACCAATCAGGCTAAACCATTGTTTATCAACAAGTTTTAATTAACATCACCGCCGATGGATGTGCATTCTACAGCATTTCTAAACCGTTGCAACACCCTTTTTTCAATATTTATAAAAAATTAAGTCAAACGTTTAAAATACATTCAATAATGGGGTTTTTAGTGCATTTTCATTCATTTTTTGAGCGCACATGGCACAGGATTTGCTAATTCTTGTTGATTTTTTTGATCTTGATTCTGTTCTTGCAATTTTAATGATCGACAATCAATGTATTCACAGTAAGCAGATTTCCCTTTTTCAGTTTGTCCATCGATCTCAACTGTATAGCAATAGCTTCCGACATATCCTGCAGCCAAGCCAAATTTGTAATCCCCTCGACTCTCCCCCATCACCTTAATTATTTTATTTTCTGATTTTAAGTTCCATTCAAACTCTCTTGGCAAATACATTTCATGTCCATTCGGTGTTTTCACCTTTGGATAAACACGTAAAACTTTAAACTGAACATTTTCATCAAACATTTCTGATGTTCCAGTTCTTAAATCTCTTAAATACATACGTGATTGAACAATTTGATTAAAACTATTTCTAATTTGCGCGAGCAGGAGTTGTTTTTGACTTTCTAAGTTAATAATTTGATAAGTAAAAAAGTTCAATGGTAGATAGGGAATATTAATTGCTCTAGCAAACTCAAATGAACCGAGTTCATCAATGCTATAGCGCTCACCTTTGTAGTTAATCTCACCCCGACATCTACACAGTAGCGACCAATGATCAAATAGACCTAATTTCAATTTAGTAAAATGAGAAATAATAGGGTAAGTTTCTATCTCTAAATTAACCGATAATTCATTATCATCACGCATCAATTTAAAATAGGGAATTGCTCCCGTCAGTTTCTCTTTTGAACCAAATCTGAATTCATTACTATTAATCTCACAATCATCTTGAATCGAATAACCATGAAAATGTCCCACCATATGCGGGCTAACACTCGATATGAGAGAAACGCTATCTAAAGGGTAGGTTTTGATTGCGTATGAATTACGAATCATAGGTATATTCGGCTGACCGATGATGGTCAAAAAATTAAAATAATGTAACGGTGCGGGTAATCCCGGAATCATCAATCCTTGATGAATAATTTTATAACGACCTTTAGGCCCGTGATAATCAAGCTTTAATGGAAACCGAGCTTGATTCTGCTGTTTGGATTCATCGACTAAATTCATTAACAACTGCATATCAAGCTCCTTTTATAATTTTTATCTATACAGAATTTTTCCGTGCCATAAACGTGGTCACAAAACCTGATAGTGCATAAGCAATCGAAAGTACCAAAATTCCAACAGGAATATTGTATGTAATCGCTGCAAAAATAAACACGATGATCGGCAATACAGCAAAAGGTACACGCTTACGATCTACTGTTTTAAAAGAATAGTACTTAATGTTTGAAATCATCAATAGTCCTACTGCAACAATGAGTACGGCATTAATGACTTGAATACCTGTTTCACGTAAATCAAAGATTTCTGGGAAATCTCGTCCAACCCAAACCATTGAAATAATCATGATCGCAGCCAATGGACTTGCAACACCAATAAAGTAGCGCTTATCGACCACACCGATTTGCACATTAAATCGAGCTAAACGAAATGCAGCACACGCGGTATAAACAAAACAGCATGCCAATCCAATTCGACCAAGATCATGCAAACTCCAGCTATACATTAAAATAGCCGGTGCAACACCAAAAGCCAACAAATCAGAAAGTGAGTCATATTGTTCACCAAAGGCACTTTGCGCACCAATTGCACGAGCAACTCGACCATCCAATCCATCTAAAAGTGCCGCAAGAAAAATAGCGTAAATGGCTTGAACAAAATCACCATTCATACTCGCAATAATCGAGTAGAAACCTGATAACAACGCGGCGGTTGTAATCAGGTTTGGCCACAGATAGATGCCACGACGCTTAACCTTCTGCCCCTCTTGGGTATGCTCCTCTTCTTCCACCTCAAACGTAATGCCATCAAATGCAACATCACGCTTGGAAGAGTCGCTTTCAGGTTTATTTATATTTGTCATTGTCGTCTATCCTAACTGTAACCTTAAAGAGTGTTTAAAACTTATTCGCCTACCAACCAACGAACGGCAGCATGACCACCATTTTCACTCATACGTAAATGAGGGAATAACCATTGTAGTGCTTCATCTGCATCTTGAGAGAACTTCCAAGGTGGATTGATCACGAGTAGACCACAACCGTTTAAGCCCACTGGAGTATCATCTGGCCATACACAGATTTCACATACCAATTGACGGCGAATACCCGTTTTCATCATTTTCTTTTCAAAACGATCAATCATGGCGCGATCTTTAATTGGATACCAAACAGCAAACACACCTGTTGGCCATTTTTTATAAGCTGCAACCATCAACTCAACAAGTTGTGGAAAATCCTTACGTTCAATTTCGTAAGGTGGGTCGATCATCACCAAACCGCGTTTTTCTTTTGGCGGAATCACACCCAACAAACCTTCATACGCATCACGCTCATGCAGACCCGCACGGCGATCACGAATATTCATATAAAGCTGTTGAAACACATCTTTTTGCATTTCAAAAATAGTTGCTTTATCAATATCACGCATACCTTCAAGTGCAAACCACGGAGAACCCGGATAAGCGCCCTTACCTGAACCTTCACGCATATCTTCAACAACTTTGAGATATTGCTTTACGCCTTCAGGCGCATTACGTGTAATTGAATCATCAAGTTTCACCAAACGATGAATACCATTTAAAAATTCACCAGATTTTTGCGCTGCAGATGTAGAAAGATCGTATTTACCTGCACCACCATGCGTATCTACATAGCGATAAGGTTTATCTTTAGCGTTTAAACGTGTCAAAAGTTGTAGCAATAACACATGTTTCATGACATCGGCAAAGTTGCCTGCATGGAAATGGTGACGGTAATTCATGTTCAGATTAATTCCTAAGTTCAATCGGTATTTTAGCACGAAAAAAATATTCTTCACTGCCCATCGAATGTTCTAAGATAGACAAGAATAATTTTGAATTTAAATTGATAGCTTTTATGGACAGTTTTTCTCTGCCAAATACGTGGGATGTAGATCAAATCATTGAAGATTTTGATCGTCAGGGCTTTAGTATTATAGATGATGCTTATCCACAAAATTATGTTCAAGATTTAGTGAAAGAATGCAGTTCGAATTTAAATCAATTTCGTAAAGCTGCCATTCAAAATGGCATTGTCAGTAACATTCGTAGCGATCATATTTTATGGATCAATGAAAATTTAACGATTGCTCAGCATCATATCCAATCATTAGAAGCCTTATCTCAACAGTTTAACCGTGCTTTTTATCTGGGGATTAAAGAAGTCGAGGCACATTTTGCTTGCTATAACGCAGGTGAGTTTTATGCCCTTCACCGTGATAATCCTCAAGGTAAAAATGGTCGTGTGATTTCTTCGGTCTATTATTTACATGAAGAATGGCAAAACCATTGGGGTGGAGAACTACGACTACAAGATAAGAATGATGCATGGCATATCATCCCACCTAAACCCAATCGTATTGCTTTATTCCAAAGTGATCTTTTACATGAAGTGCTCTTGTCAAAACAGCAGCGTTTATCCATCACGGCATGGCTAAGACAAAGTGATGGGTTATTTTAATTTTAGGTAGTAGAGTCTTAATATAAATGCTAGTTTTTGATCAGTAAGCCGTCGATATGAATGTCTTAAATATGAGATTCTGTTTAACCTTTTAATTTCAAAATCAATCCCGATATACTCTGCATTGATCACTGAGGTATAGGCTAATGTTAAAAAATACAAAACACATTGTCGCTCGTATTGGTGAGACAGATCAGTTGTATTTAGAAAACAATACGCCTGAACTTGCCTTAGAGCGTGCACAGTTACGATTTGAGTTGGTGAAATTCAGCCAAGTTCGTCAAGAGCAAATTCACTTCCTACAAGAAGGTATTGTTCTACTCGAACAAGCTCGTATCGAATACGAAGAAATTCCGATGTCTCTTTACTTGGATCTATCGCTAGCTTTGGCTCAAGCCTATATGCAGTATTATGACATCACTAAAGAAAAGCATCTGACTTTAATTGCGCAGCAGATTTTAAAACCGCTCACCTCACATAATCGTGGTGATATTTTATTGTCACTTGCACATACTTGTGCAGAGAAGAAAGAGTTAGCTTTAACACGTCATTGGCTGACTAAATACAGTAAAACTGCTGACTTTGATTTGGAAACTTTAAAAAATCATAGTGCTTTTGATTCAGTTCAAGAGGAACTTTGGTTTTCTAAACTGATCCAATCTAAATTGCATTAAATCACCAGTACCAGTTCTTATTTAGATCAAAAATTGGAAAGAGTAATAAAAAAACGCCTTAAACAAGGCGTTTTTTTATGATTAAAGAAAAGTTAAAACTTAGATTCAAATGAAACAAATGCTCTCCTCCCCTTACATGAAACAAAAACTAAAAATCAAATGATTAAAATTTAAAATAAATTAAACAACTTTTATTCGATATGCATCCATATGCAATTGCTGATTGAGCTCATCAATCCATAATGCCCAATCATCATCTTGAACCAAATGGCTAATCAAAAAATCTCGCTGAGACTTATTCCAAAAAGACGCATCATGTAAATTTTCTGTCGCTTTAAGTTGATGTGTACGTACATACAACTCTATGGCAGCAGGGCTATTTGCCAGACCCAACTGAGAAAATAAAAGCTCCAGTGAAGGTTTAGGTGACATATTTTTAGACATACCCATTTCGCCTCCTTATCAAACTATTTGTCATTCCTTATTCAAATAACTTATAAGATTTTTATAAAAAAACCTAGCGCTAAGACTAGGTTTGTTGTTTCTAATTGTGACTAAATTTTACATGGCACTATCCACAGGCCATAAAAACCTTTTAAGGGTGTTTTTTAATATTATGGTTAAGCAATTCATTTAGTGTATCAACGACAATTGCCCATTCATCATCTTTCTGCCAATGGCTCGATAAAAAGCTGCGTTGGGAATTCGTCCAAAAATCCGCCTCATGCATCATCACACCTTCAGGCAGTTGATGCTGTAAAACAAATTCATCGATTGAAGCTGAATCTGAGGGAAGCCCCAGTTGATCAAAAAGTAATTCTAAAGTTGGCTGTTGATCAAACATTTTCTTCTCCTAAAGTTTTAGTTATTCACTATTTAAGATAGCGTTATTTCTGAACAATTTTAGCGACATTGGATGATCGACATGTTATTTTTTGTAGAATATTGAATCAATAAATATTTTTTTAAATATAAAAAAAGCACCTCAAACGAGGTGCTTTTTCAATTTAATCAATTCGATCAAATTATTTAACCATGTCTGCAATCGCAGCACGTTCTTCTTCTAACTCATTAAGAGTGAAGTTGATACGCTCACGGCTGAATTCGTCGATTTCAAGACCTTGAACAATCTTGTATTCGCCATTTTCAGTTGTCACAGGGAAACCAAACATTACGCCTTCAGGAATTCCATAAGAACCGTCAGAAGGAATACCCATAGTTACCCATTCGCCATTTGTGCCAAGAGCCCAATCACGCATATGGTCGATTGCAGCATTAGCAGCAGAAGCAGCAGAGGAAAGACCACGAGCTTCGATGATTGCAGCGCCACGCTTACCAACAGTCGGAAGGAATGTATTTGCATTCCATTCTTGATCGTTGATCATGTCTTTAACGCTTTCGCCATTGATTGTCGCGAAACGGTAGTCAGCATACATTGTTGGAGAGTGGTTACCCCAAACTGTAAGTTGTTTGATGTCTTTAACCGCTTTACCCGTTTTAGCAGCAATTTGAGATGCAGCACGGTTGTGGTCAAGACGTAACATTGCTGTGAAGTTTTTCGCTGGAAGATCTGGAGCAGATTTCATAGCGATATAAGCGTTAGTGTTTGCAGGGTTACCTACAACAAGTACTTTAACGTCACGGCTAGCAACTTCGTTTAATGCTTGACCTTGACCGATGAAGATCTCGCCATTCACTTTAAGAAGGTCAGCACGTTCCATACCTGGACCACGTGGACGTGAACCAACTAATAATGCGTAGTCAGCATCTTTGAATGCAACTTTAGGATCATCAGTACCAACCATACCTTCTAAAAGAGGGAATGCACAGTCTTGAAGTTCCATCATCACGCCTTTAAGCGCTTGTTGAGCTTTCTCAAAAGGAACTTCGAGCAATTGCAAAATAACTGGTTGATCTTTACCTAGCATCTCGCCGCTTGCGATACGGAATAATAGGCTGTAACCAATTTGACCTGCTGCGCCAGTTACGGCAACACGAACTGCTTGCTTCATCTAATTATCTCCAATTGAGGATCTTCAATGTGATTAAATCGTTAGTATTTAATCTAATAATCATAAACGCGAAAGATTGTACTCCAATCATTCCATGTATGCATCGAAAAGCTTATAAAATTCAACAAAAGTCTGATAGGAAATATAAATGAGTTCGCAAAAATGAATCAGTAAGAACCCTGAATCATAAAACTATTTGGACAATTTGAGGCTTGGCTATTCCCACATTGCTTATACTGACCATTAACCCTGTAACATACCTGAATATTCGTCAAAACTGCCTTTCCTCTTGATGAGGCCATACAACTAAATTGAATACTCTCTTTTTGTAATCTCGGATTGAGTCGATAGAACTGATTTTTCAGCGTTGATTGCTGGATGGTTTTATTCTCTACACCTGTTAAATCCGCGGGAATTTTGAGTTCTTGTGCTTTATTGATAATATTTCTGAAATATTGGCTGGCATTCATCGGCACACACCCGCCAATATTACGCCATAGATTCATTCGAGCATTTTCATCAGGCATCACTCGCGCGACAACCTTGGTTTGAATTGGGGACAGTTTTGCAGAAGATGATGTAGTGCAATCACGTTGTGGCGTTTCAGGTAGTAATCCTGTAATCGTCAGTGAATAACCTTCCAAACATTTACGTTGCTTAATCTTACTTTTATCTATGGAGCAAATTGCAGGTGTCATTTGAATATGCATGACATAGCCTTGCAGACCTTTTGGAGAAGCAACTGCCTGAAACGAAGTCATAAAGCTTCCTACACCAACTAAAATCAGTGATTGAATCAAATTTCGATTGTTCAGGAAGCTTCGTTTTTTCATACAGTGTTAAATGCCTACGCAATACTGATTAGAATCTGTTTCACTTTTATTGATGAGTTCATACTATTCGTTCTCATCAACTATTATTGTGAACTACGAATTGGAATAATGGGCATACGACTTTCGATAGCTTGAGGTCCTTGCCCCAGTAGAACACCGTAGTGTGCTGCATTTGCCATCACTTTTTTGACATAGTCACGTGTCTCATGTAGTGGAATTGACTCTGTATACTGATCCGCTGCGATTGTTTGAAACTCTGGTTGCCAACGACGTGCTCGGTTCGGACCCGCGTTATAACCTGCTGTAGCCAAAACAGGACTATCACTCAGTTGACTCTGAATCATAGACAAATAATACGTTCCATAACGAATATTGGTATTCATATCTGAAAGTGCCGCGGGGTTATACGTTTCACCCATTTTTCGAGCGACCAAACGTGCAGTATCTGGCATGATTTGCATTAGTCCGCCCGCTCCAACATGGGAACGTGCATTGGTCACGAATCGACTTTCTTGACGCATCAAACCATAAGCCCATGACGGATCAATGCCTGCATTTCGACTATGACTCACCACAGCACTTTGATGGGGTGTTGGATAACGATATGCGTAGTTATGCTTATTGGTTGTTCGTTCTGCTGCATAAATCGCTCGATCATGCCAACCCATCTCAGTTGCTCGTTTTGCAGCAGCCAAAATCAAACCATCATCTTTTTTTAAATATGCCTGTCGAACAGCCCAGTTCCATTCACGATTGGTATAAGTATCACTGGCATTGATATTTTTTAATGCAAAAGCACGGCGAAAATGAATGTCTTGATTTAAACGCTGTATATCATTTGCAGAAGGTTGGGAGCGATCTTGCGCTTCGTTATAACGAATCCCCAAATGATCCTTTGCCAGCAAATTATGGTATTCATCACCCGATGCTGCTAAGCGCTGATAGATTTGTTTTGCTGTTTGTTTTGATTGGCTATCGTTTCGCTTTTCAGATGCCCGAGCAAGCCAGTATTGCCAACGATCTTCTTGCTGCTGACTCACACTCATACTGTCGATAGCGCGAATCACACTCTCCCAACTACCAAAACGTACAGCCTGTCGTGCATAAATTTCAGCTTCTTCTGGAGTGAATTGCACACCATAACTCGCGTCAAATAAATTCAACACTTCACGGTTGAAATTATTTTTCATCACCGTTGTTCCACCAATATAACCTACCGCACGGTTTAGATACTTTTGTACATCTACTGGAACACCTTGTAAGGCTTTCGGCAAAGTCTGAATCGCCGAAGTTAAATCTGTATTAGCAGCTCGCCCTATCGCGAAGACTAAGTAAGCATGATCCGCTGCATTATTTTTAGGTGCTGCCCACAAATAGTTAAGAGGATCTGCTTGAATTTGATTCAGCTGTGCAAGCGATAATGATACTCCGAGTGTTTGTGCCGTCGCGATTGCCTGACCAGATTGACCCGCTCGAAGTAATGCATACAAACGCTGTTGACGATCAACATTGGTCAATAAAGGGCTAGACAACATCAAACGCCCTAAACCTTGGCAAGACTCAGGTTGAGAATCCGTTTTTAACCAAACATCTTTATATTCTGCAAAAACCAATGAATCGCCTGTTTTCGCTCTCACCTGAGCAATCGCACAGTTTTCAGCTTGGTCTGCATTGGATACATATTGAAGAATTGACTGAGCATTTGCAAAATCAGCTTGTTTTACTTTTTCTTCCACATAATCCGCAGACAGTTTCTCTGCCATAGCCGATTGAGGATAACGCTGGGCAAAATTCGCAATATTATTTGGGGGTTGAAATGCTAAGTTCGCATTGAGCTGCCAATATTCAGGGTAATATCCTAAAGCATCATTTTGCATTGAGCTCCGATATTGTTCGAGTGCTGAAACATTCCCTGAATTTGCCAAACGTAATGCATCATTAAACTGCTCTTCGGCAGCGTGTATCGAAGATACGCTTGATAAAGCCAATAAGCCCATCAAATAAGAATTTAAATGCTTATACTTTAATGTTTTTTTTAACACGCTTTCACTCTCAACTCGGATCTTTTTTGACGATAAGGTTTGGGCTTGCATTTTCACTTATTTCAAACGCATTACGATCTTTCCGGGTAGTTTAATAACTCTTAAAGCATCGTACTGTTGTGTTATGTAAACTGCTGATTCAACTCTATTAATTTAAACCATTTTTCACACAATAAGCAGCTTCTTTATAGAAACATTTATTTTTACATGCAGCACCTGATAAATACTGTAAAATACTGCGCTTTTGTTGAATCCTAAAATCATAGATTCGACATATTGTAGAATTAACTATCCCTAATACAGGAAATACGCCTTCATGACGGTTCAAACCTTCATCCCCAATAGTGCCCAAGCTGCCTCAGAAAACACTGTTACCCAGCCACAGCACACCCCAGCCATCGATGGTTCAGTTAAAAAACTTTACATCGAAACGCAAGGGTGTCAGATGAATGAGTATGACAGTCACCGTATGGCAGATTTGTTAGGCGATTCTCATGGTTATGTATTAACAACAGATCCAAAAGAAGCTGATATCTTGCTCATGAATACCTGTTCGATTCGTGAAAAAGCACAAGAAAAAGTATTCTCTGAATTGGGTCGCTGGCGCAAACTGAAAGATAAAAATCCAGACCTCGTCATTGGTGTAGGTGGTTGTGTTGCATCTCAAGAAGGTGACAACATTCAAAAACGTGCGCCTTATGTAGATATGGTTTTTGGTCCACAAACCTTGCACCGTTTGCCACAGATGTTAGATCAACACAGCGATCAAATTGAAAAACCGAAAAAAGAAAAGATCAAGTTGGTTGATATTTCTTTCCCTGATATTGAAAAATTCGACTTTTTACCTGAACCGCGTGTGGAAGGATTTAAAGCTTTTGTTTCAATCATGGAAGGTTGTTCAAAATACTGCTCATTCTGCGTTGTGCCATATACACGCGGTGAGGAAGTTTCTCGTCCTTTAGATGATGTTTTAGCTGAAATTGCAGGTTTGGCTGAAAAAGGTGTTCGTGAAATTTCATTACTCGGTCAAAACGTGAATGGCTACCGTGGTGAAACTTTTGAAGGTGAAATTTGTACCTTTGCGGATCTACTTCGCATGGTTGCAGAAATTCCAGGCATCGGTCGTTTACGCTATACCACTTCACATCCGCTTGAATTCAACGATGATTTGATTCAATGCTACCGTGATTTACCGCAAATGGTTTCACACTTGCATTTGCCAGTACAAAGTGGCTCGAATGATGTCCTTAAAGGCATGAAGCGTAATCATACGATTGATGTATATATCGACAAAATTGCCAAACTGCGTAAAGCACGTCCAGATATGCATTTATCTTCGGACTTTATTATCGGTTTCCCTGGTGAAACAGATGAGAACTTTGAAGAAACGTATCAATTCATTCAAGATTTAGATTTCGATCATTCTTATAGTTTTATCTACTCTAAACGTCCAGGAACGCCTGCTTCTGAACTCGAAGATACAACACCTGAAGACGTGAAGAAAGAACGTTTAGCTAAAGTTCAAAAATGGATCAAACGTTCTAGTATTGATAAAACAGATGCAATGCTCGGTACGATTCAACGCGTCTTGATCGAGAAAATTTCAGACAAAGATCCAAACCTATTGGTCGGCACAGCAGACAATACACGTTATGTCACATTTATTGGTGATGCTTCTTGGGTTGGACGCTTTGCAGAGATTGAGATTACAGAGATTAAAACCTTGAATTTAGTTTATGGTGAACTCTTGAATCTTGAACCTGACGTGGCGTAATGTAAGGGTATCGGTTTAACTGACACAAAAGGATATCTCTTGACTGCAGCGATTCGACGTACAGTGGCTTTTCCCGGAGTTTCGATGGAGCGTTTAAAAAGCATGCTCGGTGCTTATAACGGTCATTTGAAACAAATCGAACAACGTTTAGATGTCAAAATTGCCCAACGTGGAGATAGTTTCTATATCGACGGTGGCATTGATGAAGTTGAGAGAGCTGAGATTTTATTACAGCGCCTGCATGAAGAAGCAGAAACTTCATCTCAAATCAGTGCAGATGTCATTCATCTGATGATCCAAGGCAGCCAAACTGATCGCGAGTTTCAGGAAGATTTTTCTGACAATGAGCACAGTGGGCTAGATGAAGTTTGGCTTCAGACCCGTAAAGGTCGGATTAACCCGCGCGGTGCCAATCAAAAACGCTATGTACAGCGTATTTTACAAAGTGATATTTCTTTCGGTATCGGCCCTGCAGGAACAGGTAAAACTTACCTTGCAGTCGCTGCTGCTGTAGATATGCTGGAACGTAATGAAATTCAACGCATCCTTTTGGTTCGCCCTGCTGTTGAAGCGGGTGAAAAACTCGGTTTCTTACCGGGTGATTTAAGCCAAAAAATTGACCCTTATTTACGTCCTTTATACGATGCCTTGTATGAAATGCTAGGCTTCGAAAAAGTCGCAAAACTGATTGAACGTCAAATTATTGAAGTTGCTCCCCTCGCCTATATGCGTGGTCGTACATTGAATCATTCTTTCGTGATTCTGGATGAAGCGCAAAATACCACACCTGAACAAATGAAGATGTTTTTGACCCGTTTAGGTTTTGGTTCACGTGCAGTCATCACAGGTGATGTAACTCAAGTCGATTTAGCACGTGGTCAACAATCTGGTTTAGCCCATTGTTTACGTGTACTTGAAAACGTTAAAGAAATTCACATCACACGTTTTCATTCTCGTGATGTAGTTCGTCACCAATTGGTACAAAAAATTGTCGAAGCCTATGAAGGTTGGGACAGTGAACAAAATCGTTTAACAACTACCGCTCGCGCTGAACGTAAAGCATTACAAGCCAGTTTAATCTCCGAAAATGACTCTGCTGCTGATGCCCAGCATCAGCAAGAGACTCCTCCCCATCCTCAGGAAAATGTTTAAGGACAAGTCTTGAAACTTAGCCTCTCATTACAACAATCGTTTGAAGCACCTGAATTGGTGCTCAAACGTGCTTATGTTAAAAAAATTATCGAAACCACTCTGCGCCACATTGATACTCAAAGTGACTGTGAAGTAGGTATTGCTTGTGTAGACAATGATGAAAGCCACAAACTCAATTTGGAATATCGTAAAAAAGACAAACCAACCAATGTGCTGTCTTTTCCAAGTGATATTCCAGATGAAATGGCTGAATTCCTAGATTCATTTCCAATTGGTGATCTGGTTATTTGTATTCCTGTCGTACTACATGAAGCGATAGAACAAAATAAAGCGCCTTTGACTCATTTCACCCATATGCTCGTTCATGGCACGCTGCACTTAATGGGTTATGACCATGAAACTTCAGATGAAGACGCTGAGGAAATGGAGGCATTAGAAATCGAAATTTTAGCCAAGTTAGGTTTTGAAAACCCCTACACGGTTCAAGAAGACTGAAGATATAACGCGTCAGGAAATCTAATTGGATTTCCTGGCCCATTTTAAAAGACACTCAATAAAATTTTTCATTATCTATATTTCAAAATTTAATTACTCTTAGTTGATTTTGCTTTATACATTCAGAATCTTTCCAAATACTCACAGATTTCTTCGCTTAAAAACTAAACACGTTAAAAACTCAACTATCCAGTTCTAATAGATTTACATATACTTCAAATTCACAGCATATAAAGCCAATAATAAAGACATGATGTTTGATCGCCTATTGACCGAGTTTTTAGAAGCCCTAAGACGCAGTATATTCCTCAGCATCGGCGCACCTGAAAATCATGATCTGAATTGGGATGTTTTAGCAGCCAAACTGCTCAGTAAGTTGGTCATCATTATTGTCTTAATCACGCTGTTTTGGTTACTCAGTCGCGGGCTACGCAGACTGATTCAATCTATCGCCAAACGTTTGAACGTAAATCCAATTATTATCAATGTAGTTAATAATTCGATTCATTTCTTTTGGCTATTGGCATCCAGTATTACAGTCCTTTCTCAATTTGGATTAGCAGAAAAATATCTTCAAGCTGTGTCTAGAGCAGCCATAGTTTCACTGATTTTCTATGTGATTTGGATGTTGTTTACCAAACTAACGATGCGCTTCTTGGATCGTTTTTATATCGATGATTCGCTCAAGCAATTGCTTCGAAATATCATTTCCGTACTCTTGGTGATCTTTGGCATTGCCGCGATCATGGCTCAGTTTGGATTTAATATTATTTCCATTATGGCAGGTCTTGGGATCGTCGGAATTGCAGTCAGTTTTGCTGCACAATCCACCTTGTCCAATTTCATTGCAGGAATTACGATTTTAATCGAGCGCCCTTTCCACATCGGAGATTGGGTTCGCATCAATAAGTTTGAAGGCAAGATCACACAAATTTTATTACGAACTACACATATTCGAAATCGCGACAACCTGCTCATCATTATCCCTAACTCCACAGTAGCCAATGCTGAAGTCACCAATTTGACTGCTCATGAACGAATGCGATTTGAAAGTTATTGCCGTATTTCATTGCAAGAAGATGTTGAGAAAGCGCGCCAAGCCATTTTGGCACGTTTAGATCTGGAGGATGAGTATCTTAAAACACCTGCACCCAGTGTGGATGTCAGCCAGTTTGCCGAATCTGGCATTGTATTGATTGTTAGATATTGGCTTGAACCTTATCAGATGGAACGATTACCACGTATTCAGGAAAAGCTATTAGAGCATGTCAAAGAAGCACTGCGAGATGCTGAGATCGATGTGCCTTTCCCACATATACGCTTACTAACAGATCAAGCTAAGGATGAAGCTCAATAATGATTCTTTCCGCAAAATTTGTTGTGGTTTTTAAAGCAAAAATTAACAAATTGGATTCGAATTATTTTCAAATGGCTCAGAGTCTGCGAGAAAAAGCTTTAAACCAATTCAACTGCCAAAAATTTGAATCAATAAGCGAAAATGATTTTGAAATTGCTTTGTCTTATTGGAATTCTCTTGAAGATATACATGCATGGCACTTAGATGCTGATCATCATATTGCTCAAAATATTGGAAAAGAAAAATGGTATAAGTATTTCAGTATAGAGGTTTGTGAGATTACACGATCATATTCATCACAGAGTAAACAACAATACAATCCCGCTGGATAATCCAATCAATATAGCTCTAAAAAAAACACCAATCAAAATAGAAATAAACCACTCTTTTTGACTAAACCGCAGATAATGCCCACCACATTGATTTTCTAATTTTTCAACTTGCTTACGTACCAAAAAAAAGTACCACAAAATTAGATACCAAAATGAAAATCCATTCGTTAAACCTGTATTGTTTGGAAATTGGATCATACAAAAAATTGAAATTATCCAAATTGCAAAACCAGCAATTATCCAATTTCTTGCCTTTGATTGAGATTCCAAATCATTTAATTGTTTAGCATTTTTATATAACAAATAACTCCCAAATATAGGAGTAAACAATAATGCCCAACATCCAACTGCATTAGGATTCCATAATTTTAAATGTCTATTTTCCAATATATTCATATTATTTTAAGTCTAGTCGTTTAATTCACATCAAACTCAGATTCAGCAGGATCAAAGCGCCAAGTCCGAACAATACGTAGTTCTGAGATATCTTTCATCTTTTTATCAAAAGCACCAAATGGTGCACCTCGGCGAACCGAACTTTTTGCAGCTTCATCCAAAATATCATAACCCGAACTTTCAAGTAAACGAATGGCACGAATCCCACCCGATGAGTTGAGGATCACCATTAAACGTACTTCACCTGACAAACGCTGCTGTTTCGCCAAATCTGGATAGTAACGATTTCCATAGACTTCGACTTTTTCTCTAAATTTATCTAAGTATGCTGCTGAAGCATCTTGTTTAGCTTGAACGCCATCCACCGTTTTTATTTTCTGTTGGCGACTAAAGTTCTGCTGTTTCTTTAAATACTGTGCTTCTAAACTTGCAACCATTGCCGCTTTGGCTTGGAATTGGCTATTCAGCTCTTCCATCGCTTTTTTACGTTCACTCAGTTCAGCTTGCTTCTGCCAACTGAGTACAGTCATCAGTACTTTTTCTTCGAACTTTAACTCGCGCTTTTGCTGTATTTGTTCAAGCGCTTGCATCTGTTGCTCACCAGCACTGAGATCTTCAGCTTGAGCAGGCATATCTGAAGCCATTCGATGTGCTTCACGGAATGTACCACTTCCCTGCTGATCTGCTTGAGCAAGAAAATCAGCCTGTTCGATTTTCGTCTCGCTTGGTCGAATCGCCAAGGCAATTTCTTTACTTGCAACATCACTTTCTGAAGGTATTGCAAATTGAACTGATAAAAAAATCAGATGTAATACAGTCGCAGAAATCATAGCCCCAATAAACAGCTGATCTCGCCACCATAAGTTTCGTTGTTTCGGATATGCAATTATATTTTTAAACATGACATTAAACCGACAAAACACCCCAAGCAAAAATTTTCAATTACACAAAATTCAGTTTATTCTTACATTTATTAAGTATAGTGTGACGCACCTAATACAATCAGAATCATAATTTTTAAACTGTGAAAATGGTGCATTGAATTTTGCTAAACTGCAATGTTTATGCTCGTATTTTTTAATTTAACTGACAAAATTACGGCCGAACAAAATCAAGATGTTATGGATTGCTAAATATGCCAACGTTATTTTCAAATATTGCCAAACAATTCCGTAAGGTCTATCACAAAGCGGAAGGTTTTATCGAGGAAGAACGAGAATTCCCCATTTCTCAGGTTTTTTTGAATGCGACTTTTAAAAAATTCGTAACCGATAATGTGCAAATTTTAGAAGACTTGCATGCAGACTTACATGAAGACTGGTTGCGTCTTTATGCGACGATTAATGTCAAAGGCTTACACACTATTTTGTCTGTGGATTTGAAACTGGTTCAAATGGAACTCAACAAAGACATGCAACTCATTGTGTTTGAACAGATCAGTGAAACTGAAATTATTGAAGCCAAATTTCCAAATTTCATGATGAAAGTCGGCTTTAAAGCCGCATTATTTTTCTATCAAAAAATATTACGCAAAGATCCTTTAGGGATTATTTTAGAGAAATTTGAAGTCGTCAAAGTTAAAGATGATCTTTTACACTTGGATCTGAACCGCTGGTTAGGTAAAAATAGATCGATTATGGATGCGCTAAATAAAGTTCATGTGAACCATGCTGAACTGCGTGAAACTGAATTAGTCGTGATTGGCAATGTGAATTTAATGGCGCTGTTTAGCAAAATGAATAGTGCACGGTATGAAACACCTATAAGTGAAAAAGAACTTGATGATCAGGTAACACCCATAGTTCAGAAATAAATCAATGAGCATGAATTAAGTTTTGATCGGTTTAAATGGTAATCTCAACTTTGAAGTTAGAAATAACGTTAATCAATGCGACAAATATTCATTGAATTCAATATTAAACCATTGATTCAACTTAATTCCTGAGTCAAATTAGAATGTGGGTTTTTACATAAATTCACATATTTAACCTTAATCTTGATTTTTTCTACTTTTTTGAGTCGCATACTCAACTTATATAGTTCTCGTCGCATGATATGCAAAGGAAAAATTTTATGGCTTTAATCGCATTCAAAAAATTAAGTGTAATCACAGGTGTGAGTACAGCAATTTTATTCGCAGGCTATTCAAGTCAAGCGCTTGCGATGAGTCCTTTCCAAGCAAGCTATCAGTTTGCCTACAATGGTAAAAACTTAGGTTCTGCGACTCGAACATTAAGTAAGTCTGGTAATAACTGGACCTATGTATTTGCAGCTAAAGCAGGTGCTATTGCTTCTGCGACTGAAACCAGTCGTTTTAGTCTGAACAATGGTCAGATTACATCGGGTAATTTCACTCGAACCAGTAAAATTTTGGTGCACAACAACACTATGAGCATCAAGTTTAATCCATCTGCCAAAACCATTAATACAACCAAAGACAAAGAAAACCGTTCATTCGCGTGGAAAGCTGGTGTTTTGGATGAGTTAAATGCAGAACTACAACTTCGTGAAGATTTAAAAGGCAGTGGCTTAAAGTCAAACTACTATCTTGCTGATGCCAAAGAAATTGAACCACGTAAGTTTGTTAGAGCAGGTACTGAAAAAGTGAAAACCAGTTATGGTACTTTTGATACTGTTAAAGTGGTTATGAAACATGACAAACCAGATCGTGACACCATCTTTTGGTTAGCGCCTAAACTTGATTACCTACCTGTGAAAGTCACCCATCAAGATAAGAAAACATCTTATGGACTTTTACTCACTGGGTATAAAGGACCAAGTAATTAATCTTTTTTGATCGATTTTACTTGCTTTTTTCAAGATGCTTTTTAAAATACGCCTTTGCTTTTTCTTAAGCATCTTGTCCTAGAGGATTCTCCCGTGCACGCATTAGAACAGAAAATCTTGAGTGAAGGTATCGTTCTATCTGATCAAGTTTTGAAAGTCGATTCTTTCCTGAACCATCAAATTGACCCTGCAATGATGCAAAAAATTGGTCAAGAATTTGCACGTCTATTTAAAGATGCAGGTATTACCAAGATCATTACAATCGAAGCTTCAGGTATTGCACCAGCTGTTATGGCGGGTCTAGAACTCGGTGTCCCTGTTATTTTTGCACGTAAATATCAATCTTTAACACTTAAAGATGATCTTTATCGCTCTAAAGTATTTTCATTTACCAAGCAAATTGAAAGTACCATTGCGATTTCTAAAAAGCACATTGCATCTACTGACAAAGTTTTAGTGATCGATGACTTTTTGGCAAATGGTCAAGCTGCTTTAGGTCTTGCAGACTTAATCCATCAAGCTGATGCATCTGTTGTGGGTATTGGTATTGTGATTGAAAAATCATTCCAGCCTGGTCGTGATTTATTACTTGAAAAAGGCTATCGCGTTGAATCATTGGCACGTGTTCAATCACTTGCAAATGGTAAGGTTGAATTTGTTCGCGATTAATCTGCGAATGAGATCTAAATTGAGCGCCTTGTGCGCTCTTTTTGTTTTAAGGTACTTACTCATAAATTAGGCTGATTAGAAATCAAATCTTCAAGCTTAAAATGATGTTCTGACCGATTCCTTTTTGTATGAAAGCAATAGCTCATCAAGAGTCGAATATCTCTGAGATTGACATGACAAAGCTACATAATTTAATTTAGCATTAGCGTAAAATGCCGATATCAAATATAAAATTTGAACATAATTGAGATAATGATGATGGAACACAACCCAAGCTGTCCAAAATGTGGTTCAACCGATGTGATAAAACGTGATCACGAACAATTCTTACAAAAAACGGGTGGCGTACTGTTATCTGCTGCGGGAACAACCGCAGGAACTGTCGGTGGTGCAGCTTCAGGGGCATCTATTGGCGCAGCCATTGGAACTGTTGCAGGTCCATTGGGTGTCATTGTCGGTGGTACAGTCGGAACTTTTGTGGGTGCTATCAGTGTCGGTATTACAGGTGGCTTCCTCGGTCATCGTTTTGGTAAAAAAGCCGGTGAAATCGTGGATAAAAATGTATTTTTAGACTTTCAATGTCAAAAATGCAAACATCGCTTTGAAGATAAATCAAAACCAAAAGATTCAACAGAAAATTAAATTTGTAATATACAAATAAAAATGGGCATTTTTGCCCATTTTTATTTCGTTATTTATCTACGTCGATTTTATTATTTAAAAAATTAAATTGCTTGTAGCTTTTTAACAACATCACCTAATCGTTTACCCTGTTCCACACAGAGTGATTTTTCATCCTGACTCATCCCTTGATCATGTCGCGGGCCACTGACATGCGTTGCACCATAAGGTGTGCCACCCGTTTTCGTATTGGATAATGCAGGGTTGGCATTGGTTAATCCCATAATCATCATTCCATGATGAAATAGCGGTGGTAGCATCGTCAACAGTGTACTTTCTTGACCACCATGCATAGAACCTGACGCACTAAATACACATGCAGGCTTGCCATGTAAAGCTCCATTCAACCAAAGACTAGTGGTCTGATCTAAGAAATATTTCATCTCACTTGCCATGTTTCCGAAACGTGTTGGTGACCCTAAAGCTAAACCTGAACAATGTTGTAAATCTTCAAGAGTGCAGTAAATATCCCCTTCTTCAGGAATACTTGGCTCTGCCACATTCACGACAGTTGAAATATTGGGAACTGTTCTAATTTTTACTGAAATGCCTGATGCCTCAATTCCATCTGCAATCAAATGTGCCATTTCTTTGGTTGAACCATGTTTACTGTAATAGAGAACAAGTACATAAGTTTGCATAGACAGGTCTTTCAGATCAAAAAGAAAACTATACGGTATTTTTCCGTTTTTTTGGTTAAGCTATACGATGAAAGCTTAATAAAGTTAACGAAAAATAATAGAGAATGATGTTTTATGATGGATTTATTGAAAAAACTTCCTTTCTACAATAAAACTTGGTTTCAGTTCACCTTATTCGTTTTACGACGTTTTGAAGGTAATAACTGCCGTGAACAGGCAGGTTCTTTAACCTATACCACTCTATTTGCCGTTGTACCGATGTTAACGGTTTTTCTGGTGATCATTTCTTCTATCAAGGCATTAGAGCCTGCCAGACAACAGCTTCAGCAACTGATTTATAGCAACTTTTTACCCAAAACCAGTATCGCCTTTGATAAAGCACTCAACTCTTTTACCGAAAATTCCAGTAATTTGACTATTATTGGGGTGCTGTTTCTATTCATTACAACCGTCATGATGCTGACCAGCATTGAAACGGCGTTTAACCGTATTTGGCGGGTTAAAGAAACCCGTAATGGCATCGTCGGTTTTATGCGGTATTGGACTATTATTTCTTTGGGACCGATTTTGTTGGGTAGTGCCTTTGTGATTTCATCCACCTTGGCATCCATGAATGTCTTAAGCAATAATTTTGCAGGTTATGAAGTCGATGGAGCCGCATTGCTTTGGCTTATTTCGATTGGTTTGACCATGGTCGGGTTCTTCACCCTGTATTGGACAATTCCCAATCGTTCTGTTCCTGTTCGTGCCGCAATGATTGCAGCCGTATTTAGTGCGATCACCTTTGAGTTACTCAAAAATTTATTTGGTTTTGTCATGGCAAATTTCACCAGTTATCAATTGGTGTATGGTGCTTTTGCCGCAGTGCCGATTTTCCTCCTTTGGATTTATTTATCTTGGAATATCGTCTTACTTGGCGTTGAGATTAGTTATGCTTTAACTGCATTCCATACAGGTAAAATTCAAACTCGCCATCCGATTTTAATGCTCTTAGATATGCTTGAATTGTTTTATAAAAAGCAAAAAATGGGTCAATCGGTAACTGATGAAGAAGCGCTGAATATCTTAGGTCGTGGTGAAATTGGACGCTGGCCTACCTATGTAAAATTACTCGAAAAACAGAATGTCATTAAACGTACCGACAAAGATGATTATGTTTTGGTCCGTAATTTGGATCATTTAGATTTCTGGTCATTCTATAAATCTCTTCCCTATACCCTACCTCGTCGTGAAGATGTAGAGCATGTCCATGAAGATGATGTATGGATGCAACGGATTGGACCTGCACTAATCGAATCTGATGAATATCTTGCAGCAAAACTTTCGATTCCTCTTTCGACCATTTTGGACGAAAAATAAAAGAGTCAAACCCACTGCAACTTCTAAAGAAAAAGACCTCCATTGAGGTCTTTTTCCATTTGTAAGCGTTATTTTTCTCTGTTTTAAAATATTTGATTATCTATTCTGCATTCATATTTAACTGCTTTTCGCTGAATCCATCCAACCTCGAATACTGACAATGATAATGCCAAGCATCACCATCACAGCACCAATGAAAAAGTTAAGTTCAATTTTTTCATTTAAAAACCAAACACCAAATACCATACCAAAAATCGGCGTCAAAAATGAAAAGACACCTAAACGTGAAGCCAAATAATTTTTGAGTAACCAAAACCACAGTAACAAACTAAAGAAAGACACAATTAAAGTATGAAAAATCAAACTTGCTCCAGCCACCCAAGTCCATTGAATATCAGCTTGTCCCATGACAAAAGCCAATGGGAACATAATCAAAAAGCATCCAACCAATTGGTAAAACAATATATGTGTAGGGTGCGCTTCAGATAACTGGCTCATCCGTAATACAATCGTGGTTAGCGCCCAAAACACACCAGACAACAGCGCTAAAAAGTCACCATAAAGTACCAGTGAAAGATCTTGACCCGCTGATTCCTGTCGCCCAATAAAGGTCACCATAATGCCGATAAAAGCAACCAAAATACCTAACCATTGGATCTTAGACAGTCGCTCTGCTGGAAATTTAAAGTGCAAACCTAACGCCGTAAAAATAGGTGCGGTATAGAGCAACATCACCGTATGTGAAGCAGATGTATAACGCAGTGCTTCCGCAACCATTATAAATTCAACAGCAAATAAGAAAGCCACTAAAGCACCGGGCTTTAAATAACTTTTTGATAGCAATCCAACACCTTGAGGCAACTTAATCATTGGATAAACTAAAATTGCAGCTAGACCTGAACGCAATGCAATTTGCATCATGGCTGAAATATCTTCAGCTGCTATTTTTAAAATGACTTGCTGTAAGCCTAATATCAGACATAGTCCAAGCATTAACAACGATGCTTTTGAGTCTAGCGCTTTACGTTGATCCAAGATGCATTCTCAAGTTTCATAGATTGAGCTACTATAAAACTGGCAACTTCAAAACATATAGCGGATTTCAGACAAATCATCTCGTCTTTCAGGCAAACTGATTCTTATGATCAAAAAAGCATTCAAACAACAGCACATTGCATCATTATTAGAACTCAAAACCAATAATGACATCGTAGCCCCATTATGGTTTCAATATCGTCATGACCCCGCATTGTCGATGTATCCGAGTCATGGTCATGCATGGGGTGAATTCGTCTATGCGTATGATGGCATGATGCAAATCAATATCGGTGAGCAACAACTGATTACACCACCTCATTATGGTATTTGGTTACCGCCATATTTAGAACATAGTGGTATGAATCGTACTGACGTAAAACATGGAACTCTCTATGTACATGAACAGCTATGTACCAAAGTCAGTGATCAAGCAGGTATTCTACTTATATCACCTTTGGTTTCTGCATTGTTTGAGCATTTAAAGTCTGAACATTTAAAGCTTGAACACTTAAAATCAGAATCAGAAAGCCAATTAGCGCATTCAAAAATAGATCCTGATGCGCATTTAAGAGTTTTACAGGTGATTCTTGATCAATTGGCACAAGCAACGCATATCGGTAGTTATTTACCAAGTACAGCTCATCCCGCACTTAAAATCTTATTGGATTATTTACATGATCATCCTGCTGACAATAGTTCATTAAAGCGACTTGCTGAACGGATCAATATGACTGAACGCACTTTGGCACGGCACAGTCAATCTGAACTAGGTATGTCAATTCATGAGTGGCGACAACGTTTAAAAGTAATGAAAGCGATGAGTATGTTGAGTGAGCTAAAATCCGTTGAAAATATAGCTTTCGACCTTGGCTATGCCAGCACTTCTGCTTTTATTAGCATGTTCAAACGCTGGATGAATACGACCCCAGATCAATTCAGGAAACAATACCAATAATTTTCTTCATTTTTCTCATAATAAAAAACCCGAGTTTGAACGTCCAAACTCAGGTTTAAAAATATTTAGATTGCCTTATCTCAGTATACCTAATCTGAGTTTGCTTAATCTGGGCTTACCTATTATTGTTAAATCTCAACTAAGCACCAAATCATTTGGTGATTGATTAACTTGTATCAACCCTTCATTGGAAATTTAAGTTAAATAGACTGAGTCAAAATCACTTCACAAAAGTTTTCCAGACGAAATCTTGGCTTTCACCTTTTAAAGTCATCTTTAAATCATCACCAGTATGCAGTGCTGCAACACCAGCAGGCGTACCAGTCATAATCACATCACCCACCTCTAAGGTAAAAAATTGACTGATATCTACCAATAAACTCGCAATATCAAAAATCATCAAAGAAGAATTACCTGTTTGACGAAGTTGATCATTTACTTCTAGCGTATATTGAACCGATGACCAATCTTTCACTTCAGATACATCCACCCAATCACCCAACACACATGAACCATCAAATGCTTTAGAGCGTTCCCAAGGCTGACCTTTCTTTTTCAAATCATCCTGAAGTTCACGTAAAGTTAGGTCTAATCCTAATGTCACCGCACCAATGGCTTGTAATGCTTTTTGCGGGTCATTTTCAGCTTTAAGCTGACGATCTATACGTAAGCTGAGTTCACATTCGTGATGACAATTGCCCCATGCAGGATTCCACGAAATACCATCTTCTAAAGAAATCAAGCTACTCGGTGGCTTGATAAATAAAACTGCACGATCAGGAATTGCATTACCCAACTCTTTGGCATGATCAACATAATTACGACCGACACAGATAATTTTTGATGGTTGTGAATGCATGTCCTACCCTTTTTATTCAATGATTATTCTCGTTTATAGCTTATGCTTTTTTTATAATTTTGTAAGTATCCAATTTGCAGTAAAAATATTCAAAATTTGAAAAAAAGCGATGAAAAATTAAGGAGTCAAAATCTATATAAATCCAAAGTAACCCTTAAATAATTCCTTAAAGAACCCATTAAATAGCCACTTAAATATCCTCATAAAAAAGCCATCAGATATTTAATCCAATGGCTCATTTTAAAAACTCAAATTAAGAATATAAGGTCTAAATATAGAACTCTTATTTTTTAAACGTGTTTTCGAATAAAGTACGATCTGTCTCATTTTCAAAAGCACGCTTTGGAATAATCACGACTGTACTATTTTTCAATTCAATCATATACGTCAATTTACCCGCAGCAAATTTATTCACATCGGTATAGCTAAATGCCTGCTTAGGACGTCCGCTTGAGAATAATTCGGCAGAATTTTGAAAGAGATCAATACCCTGCTCATGCTTACCAAATTGATATTTTTCAAATTGGCGTTTAAACATCATCGGTAGAAACCAATAGCGCATAATCACTTGTAAAATAATAAAGAAAGCACCCAGTGCCACATAATAACGACCCACGCCATCTAAACCTAAGTAAAATCCCCAGATCAGAATAGCTAAACTCACCAATGGTGTTAAAAAGCGGGTAAATTGCTTTTTGCCAAAGGTCGCTAAACCAAAGCCATCTTGAGATTCATCAATATTCAAAAAATAACGGACAGATAAAGTAGGCTTGTTGTCAGACATACATGCTTCAATAGATTGGATACAAGTTGCCAAGATATTACACCAATTTAAGCTATTTTTAGCATCTCACTGTGGCATTTATTCACTGTGTGGATACAAGCACACTATTGTATCGCTGAAGACAATGTTTAAAATCTAGAAAATATAAAAATACGAAAAAATAAAATAGGCAACATTATGTATAGAGGCATTACTGGCTGTGCTTTGCTCATTCTTGGTTTTACTGTACAAGCTCAAGCTAAAATTATTACGTGGAAAGATAATATTCCAAGTAGCTTACAACCCTTTCAGAACAATGCTCAACAATTGGCAAGTTTGGCTCAGGATAAAATTATCATCTATGCACATCCTGCCATTAAAACATTTGTACCAACTGATTCTAAGAACCCTAATCCAACAGCGACATTCACCTCTTCTGCTGTTGTACTTCCGATGAGCAGCGCAGCTGTTGCTAAAATATTGAGTCAATATGATCAGTATGTTGGACTATTTCCAACTTTAAAATCTGCAAAATTACTGGAGAAAGCAGGCAATATCAGCCAAATGAAATATAAAGTTTCTATCCCTACACCCATTCCTGTTTTGAACTTCAATGAAGATGTTATTTTTCAGCATCAACTGGGTAATAACAGTCTATCTAGCATCGTGATTGATGCACCTGTACCTTATGGCATTGGTAAATTTGAATGGTTTAGTTTAGGTAACAATAAAACTTTAGTGACCTTGACCCAATGGAGTGACCTCAATCAGCCTAAAGGTTTTTTATTTAGTCAGATATTAAAGGCTGTGCCTGAAGCCAAATTAGGCATACCCGGTGGAACCAATGCTTTTATTTTAGAATCATTACGTAAAAAAGTGATCAATCTCAAAACCACAACACTCAATCCAGGTGAAGTTGCTCAAACTCAATTGAATAAAACCCAATTAGACAAGCTTGTTCAAGTAAGTCGTAATTCTCAGCAACCTGTCAGCTTTATTCATGGCTTAAGCTCTGTGCCCTATCAGCATGGTCGTGAAAATCTACGCTTTGTCACCAGTTATCAATACTACCCATTAAATAAACAGCAATTACAAAAGTGGCTAAAACCCAATGCTTACCAAGCGATTTTTCCAAGACAGATTAAAAAAATAAACATTACAGATGAATCCAGTACTTCACAAAATACAGATATAAAAGTCAGTGTCGGATTGGGGGTGATCACTATTCCTTTTGATTTTAAGTTGAATTTCAAATATCCCGATGCATCATCCAATCAATTTCATGCTAATGGCGGTGATTTAAAATATGTAAAAGGCCAAATGGGATTGCATAGTCTTTCGCAAGGCACGTTATTTCAGCTGACATCCGCAGTTAAAATTGATAATCAAGCACCATTTCTCCTGCGTGCCGTTCGTAGCCTTCCTTATCATGACTTGCTTCCTGCGGTAGGTGCGAACCATGTTTTTTTGCTTAAAGTTAAAAATACGAAGTCGTGATTTATAATTAAAATATCTTAAATATCAGACACAAAAAAACCGCAACATGTGCGGTTTCTTGTCATTTTACATCTATCGATGATCAAGTTGGTGCGCTCAGAGAGATTCGAACTCCCGACCCCTTAGTTCGTAGCCAAGTGCTCTATCCAGCTGAGCTATGAGCGCGACGTCTTGATGGAGTGCATTATATATGAATATTATTTTTTGTTAAGTACTAATTTTGAAAAAAACACTCAAGCGTCTAGTAATTAATCATTTATAGTTTTAATCTATTAAAAATTATCCAATTTAGCTTTTGATTACATGATCAGTTAAAAATATCATCCAGCTCAAATAAATATAAACTCACATGAAAAAAATAATCTAGATCAAATAATACATGATGCTAATTTCCCAAAAGAAGATTCAGAAAGTGCAACACCTACTGACATGAAAGCAAAAGAGAGTCATTCTACATCTAGCTTAAACCCTAAAGAAAAGGATAAAGATAATTTTTCTAGACAGGTCTTTAGACGCATTGAAACTATTATGATCGTGGCAATTTCAAGTTTTTATTTATTTTACGAATTTCACAATGAAATAGACCTATACAAACATCAAAAATGGCAAACCATTTCTATACATGAAATTTTAGATGCCAAATTTGATCATTACCAAGGACAGGACGGATACACACTGGCTCTACCATCAACTCAACCTCAATCTTGGATTTATCAAAAATGCGATACCAAATTAGAAGAATTCTGTGAGTTATTAAAAAAATCAAAATCACAACCTGAATCCATACATTCAGCAGCTTTAAGTAATATGCGTATTGATTATTATCAACAAACTCACCCTGTTGCGTCTGATGAAGTGATACTCAAAGGGATAAATTATATTGATACAAATGGAAAACAACAGTCTATCGATTATTTAACCACCCCGCCTCAATACACTACCGACTTGAAAAATATTTATTACTATTTATGGATCTCATTCGCTGTGATTATTGCAAATAACTTTTATATTTTAAGATGGATTAAAAATCATCAAAATCTGCCTAAACCCTTTATCTATAGTACTTTATGTATTCTTACACTCTATAGCCTTTATATGCTTTACCAAGCCCTAAATATCACGCTCAGTTAATTAAGTTTTAAATGAATAAAATATTCATGAAATTTCAAACAAAAAAAACCGCAACATGTGCGGTTCTTTGTCAATTTTACATCTTTCGATGTTCAAGTTGGTGCGCTCAGAGAGATTCGAACTCCCGACCCCTTAGTTCGTAGCCAAGTGCTCTATCCAGCTGAGCTATGAGCGCGTACTTGAGTGTCTTTCGACTTCGTTACAACGATTTAACTTGATTGGTGCGCTCAGAGAGATTCGAACTCCCGACCCCTTAGTTCGTAGCCAAGTGCTCTATCCAGCTGAGCTATGAGCGCATTTCAAGTTTTTCGTTGGCGGTGAGAGAGGGATTCGAACCCTCGGTGGGAGTTAAAGCCCACGCTCCCTTAGCAGGGGAGTACCTTCAGCCACTCGGCCACCTCACCGTAACGAGTCGCCATAATACAAACTTCGCCCCCACTCTTCAAGTCAGAAATCAAAAAAATCTTAGATTTTTGATCAATCATATATTTTTTATACGATTTTCAGCTTTTTTTACGATTTCTTAAACTTTATTGATTCAAAATAGAACATAAACCCATTAGCATGAACTCACAAAGTGCAGAAATACACGTGATTAATGCAATCATTTACGTGCAGTCTGCGTTAGCATGACTTATGCTAAACCTATCTTCTGACATGAAGCCAAAGACATATGAAAAATTGGGTCGATCCTGAAGCTAAAGCGGAAGCTCAACGTTACGACAATCCTATTCCAAGCCGTATCTTAATCTTAGAGACGATTGAAAATAGTCAACATCCCCTTTCACACTCTGAACTTGTGGAACATTTCCAAATTGCCGATCAAAAAAGTATTGATGCTTTAAGTCATCGCTTAAGTGCAATGGTACGCGACGGTCAGCTCATGAAAGATGGATTCAAATTCCAGCTCATGGCAGATCAACCGGTTTTTGATGCTACGGTCTATATCAATGCTAAAGGCTTTGGCTCAGCGAGCCTTGATGGCGGCAAAAAAGAAGAAATGGTGCTGCCAGAGCGTGAACTACGCCAAGTATTTCACGGTGACCGCATTAAGGTGCAACAAACCTCGGTCGATCGTAAAGGTAAAGCTTGGGGTTACATTACTGAAGTGACTCAACGTCGCGTCAAACAAATTATTGGTAAATTGGCTGAGTTTGAAGGTGAATACTTTATTCAACCTGCAGCGCCTAACGCACATCAGCCGATTACTTTAGAAAAAGAATTGGTTGAACATGCCAAAGTAAAAGTGGGTGATTCGGTTCGTGTCGAAATTGATACATTCCCTACCCGTGACGAATTTGCCAATGCACATATTGTGCAATCAATGGCAGACAAAGCTGATACGGAAATCATCATTCCACAAACGATTTTAGAATTTGGTCTTCCATTTGAATTCCCAGAAGCGGTTGTGAATGATGCTGAAAGCTTCAAAGAACCGAATGCTCAAGATATTAAAGGTCGTATTGATCTACGTGATTTAGCATTAGTGACCATTGACGGCGAAGACGCACGTGACTTTGACGATGCTGTTTATGCAGAAAAACGTCCAGGTGGTGGTTATCGTGTAGTCGTTGCGATTGCCGATGTAAGCCATTATGTCCGTACCAATAAGCCTTTGGATGATGAAGCACAGGAACGTGGTACCTCTGTGTACTTCCCTCATTTTGTTCTTCCAATGTTGCCTGAAGCACTTTCGAATGGTTTGTGTTCACTCAATCCTAATGTAGATCGTCTATGTATGGTCTGTGATTTGAATTTAAGCCGTGCAGGTAAAGTGACTAAATTTGAATTCTATCCATCTGTGATGCATTCAAAAGCACGTTTAACTTACGATCAAGTTGCAAAATACTTTGATGGTGACAGTGCAGCAATCACAGAAGACCGTGATGTACGCAAATCATTGAATACGCTGTTCCAATTGTATCAAGTGCTCAAAGGCTTACGTGCCGAACGCCATGCGATGGAATTCGAAACGGTTGAAACCTATATGACCTTCGATGAATTGGGTGGAATTAAAGAAATTCTCCCACGTTCACGTAATGATGCACACAAGCTTATTGAAGAATGTATGTTGTTAGCCAACGTCGCAGCAGCTGAATATGCATTGAAAAATGAAATTCCTATGCTGTACCGTGTGCATGAGCCACCTGAGTTTTCACGTATTCAAAAAGTACGTGATTATGTGAAATTACTTGGCTTGAGTTTCCCTGAGCAACCGACTCAGAAAGATTACCAAGCCGTGATCGAAGCGACTAAAGATCGTATTGATGCGCCAAGTATTCACGCTGTGTTGTTACGTTCAATGATGCAAGCGTATTACGGTCCAAATAATGCAGGTCACTTTGGTTTAGCGTATGAGGCATATACTCATTTCACTTCACCGATTCGTCGTTATCCTGACTTGTTACTTCATCGTGCCCTGAAAGCACATTTGAATAAAAAGCCTTCGCCTCTTTCAGGTGGCGCTTTGGAAGAAGCAGGTTCACATTTCTCTGCAACTGAACGTCGTGCCGATGAAGCGTCTCGCTCTGTGACGACTTGGTTGAAATGCCATTATATGCAACAGCATATTGGTGAAGAGTTTGTTGGAAATATCAGTGCCACAGCTGAATTTGGTTTATTTGTGACACTCAAAGACTTGTATGTCGATGGTATGGTCCATGTCAGCCAATTGGGCGATGACTTCTTTGTATTTGATCAAGCGAGCCAGAGTTTAGTTGGTCAAAACCGTGGACAAACCTTTAGCTTAGGCGATGAAGTTGGTATTAAAGTGGCTGGGGTGAACCTAGAAGAACGTAAAATTGACTTTGAATTGGTTCAACAATTGAGTCATGCAGGTCGTGCGATTCGCAGTCGTGCTCCACGCGTTGCAAAACCGACCACTAAAGAAGAAGTATTCGATCGTATGTTCAAAGAACCTGCTGATCCTGCTTTAGTAATCGAAGGTGGCGATAAACCTGTACGTAAGAAGAAGCCTAGAGTGAAAGCTTCTGAAGATGTTAGAAAGCCAGCGAAGAAATCGAGCCCTAAATCTGCGGAGCAAAAAGCCAAAGATAAAGCCAAGAAAAAAGCAAAGGCGAAAAAGAAAAAAGCCAATGCTAAGGCGAAAATCGAGTCCTAAGTTTCAACAGAAAGAGCGCTACGGCGCTCTTTTTTATGACGATAAATTTATAAAACAAATAGATATTCATTTTTTACAATTAAGTTACCCAAATATGACTAAAAACATTCGTAAAGTTGTACCTATTATTTTAAGAAAATTCGATTCTCAAAATGAAATATTAGTTTTCCGCCACCCTTTAGCAGGTATACAGATTGTAAAAGGTACTGTCGAAGAACATGAAACTTTAGAATTCGCCGCTCTTAGAGAGTTAAAAGAAGAATCGGGCATTAATGATGCATTTATTGATAAATATTTTGGAATACATTGCCCTATGCAGAAAGGACCAAATTGGCATGTGTTTTTGTGCAAAGCTACACAATCGTTACCAGAATATTGGCAACATTTTTGTGCTGATGATGGTGGGCTAGTTTTCTCATTTTTTTGGCATCCACTCAATGAGAGTCCAAACTATGAATGGCACCCTATCTTTCAAGAACTTTTACAATTTATCGAGCAGAAAATGATAGAGTCAAGCTCATAAACAATAAGATCAAATGTCAGATTAATTTACCATTAAAACTTGATTTCCCACTCTAGAAGCCCTACATCTATAAATAACCTACTTAATAATTTGGCATCTATAAATGACTTTAGAAAAGGCAACTTTGCCTGTTCCCCAGTTTGATCAAATCACTTTAGATCAACTCAAAATAAATATTCAGCAATCCATTGAGAATGGGCAAAAATTCATCAAAGAATTACAGGCAGTACCTGAGAGCATTCAAGAACAGCTCAAAGTATTAGAACAGATTGATACACTTGAAAATCAAATGAGTGAATCATGGGGCGTGCTGTCACATCTCAATGCCGTGATGAACAATACTGAAACGCGTGAAGTGTACCAGTCTTTACTGCCTAGCCTGAGCGAGTACTATACTCAACTGGGTCAACATACTGCTTTGTATCAAACCTATCAGCATGTGCATGATTCATCTCTCTTTGAGAGCTTCCCAGCTGCTCAACAAAGTGCGATCAAACTGGCTTTGCGTGACTTCAAACTTTCAGGTGTTGCATTAGAAGGTGAAGCGAAAGAACGCTATGCACAAATTTCAGCACGTCTATCTCAATTGTCTTCAGACTTTTCAAACCATGTATTGGATGCAACCCAAGCCTACTTCAAACCTTTGACAGAACAACAGCTCAAAGGTCTACCTGAATCAAGCATCGAGTTACTGAAGCAATATGGTCAACAGCGCGAGCTAGAACAAGCCGTTGCGACTCTAGATATACCTTCGTACCTTGCCATCATGACCTATGCAGATGATCGTGAATTACGTCAAGAGCTATACAAAGCCTATACGACACGTGCTTCAGATCAATCTAAGCAAACTGAATTTGACAATACACCTGTGATGGAAGAAATCCTGAGCCTTCGTCAAGAAATGGCGAAACTGCTTGGCTTTGATAATTATGCTGAATACTCTCTAGCCAGTAAAATGGCACCAAGTGTACAAGCAGTTGATCAATTCTTAGTAGAGCTTGCAGAGCATGCGCGACAACCGGCTCTCAAGGAAACCGAAGATTTAAAAACCATTGCTGCTGAAAATGGTGTCACTGAGATTCAACCTTGGGATAGCACCTATTATTCTGAAAAACTAAAAGTACAACAGTTCAATTTATCTCAAGAAGCCCTGAAACCTTATTTCCCAACACCAAAAGTGATTCAGGGTTTATTTAGCATTGTGAATCGCCTATACGGTATTCAAGTGATTGAACGAGAAGCTCCTCTTTGGCATAAAGATGCACATTATTATGAGCTTGAAGATCAAGGAACCGTAATTGGCGGTTTCTACTTCGACCTATATGCACGAAGTGGTAAACGTGGTGGTGCATGGATGAGTGGCTTCCGCTCACGCATGCAAACCAATGACGGCTTACAAAAACCGATTTGTTATATGGTGGGGAATTTTACGCCACCTGTAGGTGATCAACCTGCGCTACTTACCCATGATGAAGTAGTCACCCTATTCCATGAGTTTGGTCATGGCTTACATCATATGTTGACTGAAGTAGATAATATTTCAGTGGCAGGAACTCACGGCGTTGCTTGGGATGCAGTTGAATTACCAAGTCAATTTATGGAATTCTGGACATGGGACAATGAAAGCCTAGCTTTAATTAGCGAACACATTGAAACCAAAGAATCGTTACCCCAAGATCTACTGCAATCATTGCTTAATGCTCGCTTCTTCCAATCAGGTATGCAAACCTTACGTCAAATTGAATTCGCACTTTTCGATTTGAGTATTCATAAAGCTGCCCCTGCTCTTAATGCGGAACAAGTTCAATCAACATTAAATGATATTCGCCAAAAGTTCTCTGTATTACCTACAGTGCCATATAACCGCTTCCAAAATAGCTTTAGTCATATTTTTGCAGGTGGCTATGCAGCTGGATATTATTCATACAAGTGGGCTGAAGTTTTGGCAAGCGATGCATTCGATCGCTTTGAAAGTGAGGGCATTTTCAACATCGAAACAGGAAAAGAATTTCGTCAAGCTATTCTAGCAGTTGGCGGAAAAGACACAGCACTTGACGCATTCGTCAGATTCCGTGGGCGTGAACCAAAAATTGACGCATTGTTACGTCATCAAGGTTGGACGAACCCCACTAAAAGCGCTTAAACTATTGCCTTAGTAAATCAAAGGTGAGTTTCATGGCTATCAAACGTCGCTTCATTGCAGGTGCAAAATGTCCTAAATGTGAGGCAATGGATCGTATCGTGATGCTCACCTCTGATGATGCAGAGTGGATTGAATGTGTAGAATGTACTTATTCCGAAAATCGTCCGACACACGTAGAAGAACCATTAGAACCAGAAGTCGCAGATGAGATCGGGGTCATTCAATTTAAGCCACGTCAGACAAAATAGATTGGGGAATCTGAATGTCGGTAGATCAATCAAATCAATCCAATTTAATTTGGAAAATATCAGGCGCATTGTCTGCAATGATTATCGTTGCAGCTGCTTTTATGTATTTACAGTCCAAAAATGAACCTACAGCAGTGGAACAAACACCACCTGCTATACAAAAAAAACCTGCTGAACAAGTAGTAGCACCTGTTCAAGTTGAAGAAGCAGCTTCTCAACCTACCGTTGAAGATACCCAGGCTTTAGTCAACGAATCTATTTTAAAAGATGAAGTTCCTACTAATCCATCTTTAGCAAAAGAAGAAATTTCTAAGCTTGAAGATATACAAGATCAGCTTTTAACTCAGCAAACGATGCTTGCCGAGCAAGAAAAAAATGCTGAACAACTGATTAAACTTAAAGAAGAGCAAATTCAAATTCTTGAACAACAGTTGATTGCAAACAACTAAAATTTTAGTGTTTAAGCATTCTAATTCGTATTGGCTCTACTTGAATCCATAAAAATCCTAAACATATGTGAATCGAGATACTTTGATTTTGGGTTTAAATCATTCATTTGAGATCATCTTTAAATTGTATCTTTATTATTTGAATTCTATGAAATCGTTACCACACGTAAAATAGAGTTAAAGCTAAGTCCTAACTTTAAAATATGAGCAAATCAAAAAAGCACCCGAAGGTGCTTTTTGTCATTTATTGATTTCGTTTTGATATCAATCTTACTTAATGATACCAACCAAATAATTTAAATACATATGGTAGGTATGCAATGATCAGCATGGCTGGTGCCATCACAATCAGCGGTAAGATCCAACGTTCATATCTGTAATAGAAAGATTTATGACGTACTTCAGCATCTGCTGCTGCAACTTCTTCATCGCCGATCGACTGCCTAGCGAGAAGATGATTCAGTGCAACAGGCGGTGATACGTAGCCAAGCTCAAAGCCAATCAATGCGATCATCCAGAAGTGAACAGGGTCAATACCGTATTTATAGGCGACAGGTGCAACCGTGGCTGAAATCAAAATCACCGCACCAAATGGATCCATGATCATACCGACGAAGATCATCACCAATACAATCAACGTGATTACGATGTAAATATTCTCAATGTTGGTTGGGAACATTTCCATGATCTCAATACGCTCAAGGTATCCGCCGACACTGACAGACAGTGCCATAAGAATAACCAGCGCACCAATATGCCCTACAGTTTCACTTGAAGAGATATGAATAGACTTCCAAAAGCTCACTTTACGCTCTGGATTTTCAGGGCTGTCTTGCGCAGCAATCGTTGATGCAGATACATGCGATTTGGATGCTTCTTGTTCAACTGAGCTATGGCTTAGATTGGTATCCCAATGTCCAACCGCCGCCAATGGTGCTGGTTCGTGGCGAAGTTTTTCGTATAACACCATAATCAATAGAATGATCGGCATCATCACAGGTGCAGTGAATTCATTTAAATCTGTATTCAATGCATATTTGTAAAATAACCAAACGATCAAGAACACAATTACATAAGGAACAACTGCCAGTAATCCCTTCAATGAGCGAGGAAGTGCCTCACTTGGAGATGCAATACGAAATTTCTGCTCTGCGAAAAAGAGTGAAACTACAAGAAATAAAGTAGATGTCAGCAGGAATACATACATCCCATACTGATAAAGTAGATCGGTCGTTACTTCCTTATTCAACGATGCAACCACAACAATCAACAGACATGGACGTAATACCACACCCAATGAACCAGACATTGCAGCTGTTGCTAATGCAAATTGACGGCGTCCACCTGCGTTCCACACTTCTTTATAGATAATCGCACCCGCCGCAATCACGAAAATACCCGAAGCGCCTGTATAGGCTGTCGGGAGTGCTGCTGCCAATAAAATCAACCACGTTAATGTCTCAGGTGCTAAATTCCATGGACGTAGAATATTCAGGAACTTATCAACAATAAGGGTTTGTTTCAACAACATCCCTGCCCAAATAAATAAGGCAAGATTTAAGAAAATAGATGAGAATTCAACCAATTGACCTAAGTAGATTCCTTGACCCATCGGATAATCCATCACGAAGGTAAAATTAATACCCGTAATGATCGCCATATAGGCATATAGCGGTACAGCCAACAACGCCAAACCAATTGAACCACCAGATTTCGCAGTATCAGGAATACGGAACAGATGATAAACACTGATCAAGGTCAGAATGCCAAATAAAATCATCCACAACCAGTAGATGATATTCATCTCTGTGGTAGGTGGAACACCTGAGTTTAAAACAGATAAATACTGACTAATTGATGAACTGGTTAAGAACCCATTACCTAGAATCATAGCAACCGCATAGACTCGATAATCAAGACGAGAGCTTGGACCACGTAAACCAATATGATGAATTTTTAGCGTTGCTGTGATTGCAGCCAACACCACCATAATAATCAGTAATAAGGCTTTATTATCCGTACCGAATTGGAAAATACCAAAGAAAGTGGTTTCCATTGTACGGTATGGTCGAATCGATGGATGTTCATCTAAATGCTTCATCGACTTGTCGTAGAAAGCATATTTCTCTTCACATAACTGCTGACCTGCCAATACCGATGCACGTACATCAGCTTCTGAAGTTGTACCGAAAATATCGGCAAACTCATCATTGGCGTTGCTCTGCATCTGCGTTTGTACAAGTTGATCAATATTCGGATTGCGATCGCATGTTGGCTTTTCAGGCTCAGCGCGTAAAAAAGAATATTGCATCCCTGTTTTCGGGTCACCATATAAATTTTCACCCAAGCGCAACATTTGCCCATGGATCATTTCACCTGTCCCAATAATGAGTGTGAGCAGTAGTAGAAGTAAAATTGTGAATGCGGAAATCCACTCAGTCCAAATATAACTAAGCAGACCTAGTCCAGATCTCTTATTTGTAGGCTGTTGCATTGTTATTCCATTTTTATTTTCCGCCATACATCAACTGTACAGCTCATCTTTTATAATTGGGTCAGGTAAAATCCATTACCTAATTGCCACTCTGTATCACTGTTTTCAAATTTGAACTATTTTTTATTTTTAAATAATGACTGAATTTCACAATTTTAAAGAATTTATGTCAATTTCAGCACCTAAATATCCTTAAGTATTATTTATTTAAAGTCCTTTTACTATCATTAAAACAATTTAAATATAGTAAATGCGTACATTTGATCTAAAAATAAATTTAGATTTTGAAAAAGTAATAACAACTCAATCCAGACAAGATCATTGACTTAATCGGTTGTTTGATTTTTCTGCGCCATAAGTTTTTCATACAACATATAGCAAAGTGCTAAAACAATTCCCCAAACCAATCCAATCCAATGTGCTTCTATTAATACTGGGCTGCCGATCAATTGACTGGTTTGTAATGACCCCATGAAGTTTTCCCATAACACTTTTGCGAGCGCCAAAGAGATTACCAAGAAAGCAAATTTTCGTTCTGAATTAAACTGTAAGAAATAAATAGCAGCAGCCCCATACAAGCCATGAAGTACACCCGATAGCCCCGCATAGGCTTCAACCTGTGGAATACAGAAATAGAAACTGAGACTAATCAGAGGTGGTAACAACACCAAAAGTAAGATGGCATAGCGATTTTTAAGATGTGGAAAGATAAAAGGTAAACAGGCAAAGGCCACCATATTCAAAGCATAGTGAATCCAGCCCACATGCACCCAATGCGCTGTCCACCAACGCCAAATTTCTTCAAAAAAAATTGGTCGCCAATAAATAAAATGTTCTTGGAATACTTGTAGACATGCAGAAAAACTCATGCAAAAAGCAATGAAGAGAATCTTTCTGACCAATGCTTGGTCTTTCATATCATGCTACTCCATAAAGAAAAAAGAGCAAATATTGCTCTTCTATCTTTCTATTTCAGTACATAAATTGTCAACAGCACATTCATTATTGAAATGTTTATTTTTAAAATCAATAAATTAAAGCTCAGAATCAGACATATTAAAAAATGCTTTGGCTCAAGTTTTTGATTTTACTCATTACTCTTTTGCAGGAGTTTGTTCTTGAGATTCTTCTACAGCAGGTGCTTCTAATTCACTTGACTCTTCAGCCGGCGCTTCCAAACCCGCACCATCAAACAAGTCATCATTTGACGATGTCCCTTGCTCATCCCAGAATTGAGTCATCCCATCATCTGCCGCACGTACACCTGTATTCTCAGTCCAGTAACGATCAGCAATGCCCTGAATCATTTGACCAGCCATACTGTCAATCAATCTAAACTCTGGGTTAACAGGCTTATCTTCTGCACGTGATGCTGCATACGAACGGAATGCATCACGAATTTTCGCATCATCACCACTGGCTTGTGCTGCAACAGCATAGAGTGCATGTGCTAAACGAACACCCTTCTGTTCTCCGATTTGCATCGATTGTTTCAATGTAACGTAAGGATCAGGCTTGCCTTCATCCGCCCCTGGCAATAAGGTCCAAATCACGGCTCGCGTTGCATTCGGTGCCCCCCAAAACTTAGTATTGTCTAAGCAAGCCATTCCACGCTCAACAATTGCAGCAATATCCTTAGGTACATTAACTTGACCACCCGAATTAATATCATTGGTCATGGCTTGTAAGCCACTTAACATTCCCAATAGATAAACCGTCTGATCTAAATCCTTTTTCATGGTTGGGCATGAATCACCCAATGTATATTTGTATTTGGCTTGCCAACGCTCTGCAAAAAGCTGATACCCCGCATATTGTCTTTCCGATGCAACAGCAGCCCAACGTTTTTGTTCAACACGTGCATCTTGTGCTTCAGAGACTTGCCCTGCTTTGGAGGCACGTAAGTAGCGCAATTCAGCCTTCAACGCATTGTTTTCAGCACACATGCCAGACGCCGTATAAAGTAATACAGCCATCCGTGTTGGATCTGCACCCATATCTTTCGTAGCCATAATTGCAGGCGTCAAAGCTGTCCCTTGATTACATGCCATATCGGCATCGCTCATTGCAAGAATAGGAGGAACAATATGCTTTTCACTAAAGCCAATGGCAACATTAGCACCTGATTTAACAACGTATGAGCAACCTGAAAGTACTGAAGCAGCTAAAGCAGTTGTGAGTATTATTTTGTTAAATTGAAAGACTCTAGACATTCACCTGTCCTCTAATAATAATTTTATGTCATCCTTGCCGATTAAAATATCAGATGCAAATTCTGAATTAAAGAGACATCACTCTTATTTTAATATTTACAGTTTGTCATTGATCGGAATTTAAAAAATTGACCCGATTCTCATTTTATTAGGCTTTAGGGCAAAATTTGTAAAAAAATTGGATAAAAAAAAGTAGCATAGCGACGGTTCGGCACTTGCTACTTGTTAAACGGAAAACTCAACTGAGTTTATTTGTTTGATGACGACGTTTTTGCGTTTGCTCAATTCGATCCTTCAGCACAGTTCCTAGTCTTCCAATAATAATTGCCATAACCGCAGCAACCACTAGGAACAGCCACATTTGAATTTCATACATTTGAAATTCCTCAATTTGCTGTTGGTGTAATTAATGTACAAGACAATTCAATTTTATGAGCGGATATTGTCTAACAATTGACTTTTATTAACATTTGGTCAAACAAGCAGTTTAGGGATGTAAACAAAATTAATATAAACTATTGTATATAAGTAATATTTTATTTTATGTTCAAATTTTATTGTTAAACAATTAATTCATTTTTGCTCTAATTTTTAACTTTTTCCAGTGCATTAAATCTAATTGATCACGCCAAATGACAATATTTTTTATTTTTTGATCTGAAAAATACACCACGATATAAAAATGATGATCAATAAAATGAGTAAGTTTGAGTCTGTGAATGGTGTTTTGTTGGTCAAATTCGAGGGACCATTCTGCTTGATCCAACTGCTCCATTTTTTTTATTTTAGGTCTTCGATTAAAAGTAATACATGCAACAACCATTAAAACGATACACAGCATCCAAAAAGCCAGATTGATTGCGAAATAAAGAATTAGGCTGATCACACCCATAAAGCAAAGTTGAAACACAATCGCTAAACGACTGTGCTTCAATTCAAATCGCTCATTCACCATGAACATATTTTTTTAACTTATGAATGAAATCTAATAGTTCTGGACGTGGCGGAGCAGACACTTCCATAAACCAATCTAATAAATCTGGATCTTCTTGTTCTACTAGTTCTGCAAACATTGCCTTTTCATGTGCATCTGCTTGTAAATAGTATTGTTTTACATAGGGATCAAAATAAACATCAATTTCCTTTAAACCACGACGGGCACGATAAATGACTTTACGTTCTTCGAGTGTCATTTCATCTGACATTTTATTCCCCTAACTGAATGATTGAATCAACTTCATAGATTAACATTCTAATAGATCTAGCACGATTTTGTTTGTGATTCTGGTCAATTGACCAAACACATCATCTACAGCCATGAATTGAGCATTCAACTCATTGATCGAATTTAGCCCATAGCTTAACTTCAAAATCAAATAACACCCATGGAAATTAAAACAATGCAATCAGGTGCAATTCGTCCTATCAATAACATGTTACCGCGTAAACTTTTTAATGCCGAACATGAAGCATTCCGAGATACTGTTCGAAAATTTTATGAAAAAGAAGTCGTTCCCAATATTGCAAAATACGAAGAACAGCAACATGTTGATCGAGATCTATGGAATAAAGCAGGTGAAATGGGCTTACTTTGTACGACTATGCCTGAAGAATATGGTGGTTATGGCGTAGACCGTCTGTATAGTATGATTTTGATTGAAGAGCAAGCCTATGCAATGGACTCTTCAACAGGATTTTCATTACATTCAGATATCGTTGCGAACTATTTAAATAACTTTGCCAATGAAGAACAAAAAAAATATTGGCTACCCAAAATGGCATCGGGTGAAGTTGTCACCGCGATTGCAATGACAGAACCTGGTACAGGATCAGATTTGCAAGCAGTACGTACTTCTGCAGTACTCGATGGTGATGAATATGTCATTAATGGTTCTAAGATCTTTATTACCAATGGCTATCTTTGCGATATGTCGATTGTGGTCTGTAAAACAGGCAATAATGAAAAAGGATCAGCTAATCTTTCTTTATTTATCGTTGAAGCAGATCGTGCAGGCTTTACCAAAGGTAAGCCCCTCAACAAAATTGGTATGAAAGGACAAGATACCTGTGAACTTTTCTTTGACAATGTACGCATTCCCAAAGAGAACTTAATTGGCATGGAAGGCATGGGCTTCATCATGTTGATGAAGGAATTAGCATGGGAACGCATGTTGGTTGCGATTATTTGCCAAGCTGGCGCTGAAGCTGCTTTTGCACATACTGTTCAATACACTAAAGATCGTAAAGCATTTGGTAAAACCATCAATAGCTTCCAAAACACACGTTTTAAGCTAGCTGAGTTACGTACTGAAATTGATTTCTGCCGTGCTTATCTCGATCGTTGTATGGAACTACAACTGACTGGCGATTTAGGCATTGATGCGGCAGCAGCTGCAAAATATAAAATTTCTGATATGTTCTCGAAAGTCGTTGATGAATGCCTACAGCTTCATGGTGGTTACGGTTTTATGCTGGAATACCCAATTGCACGTGCATATATCGACAACCGCGCAAATCGTATCTATGCGGGTACTAATGAAATTATGAAAGAGCTTATTTCACGTACTTTATAAATTCTGAATATAAAAAAGGAGCGAATCCGCTCCTTTTTATCACTCAATAAACAACTAGCACATTAAGATACAAGTTTAGGTTTACGATTATCTTCAGTACTACGCTTATGGAATTTTAAAATACCATCATCGAAACGGGCATTTTTCAATTCTTTACGATCAGCTAAATAGTTATGCGTCGCCATCCAAGGTGCTTTAGTTCCCTGTTTAGGAAGTTGATCTGCAGCACGCGCAATATAGCCAGAACTCATCTCACCCATGACCGTTTCTTCTAGCATCGCCGAATGATCAGTCGGTGCAATCACTTCGTCATAGCCTTTTTGATCCATGAAATTGAATAAACGACAGATATAGTCAGCAACAACATCTACTTTCAACGTCCAAGAAGCATTCACATAACCAATGACCATTGCCATATTCGGTACATCACTTACCATTACACCGTTGTAAAGCATATGTTCACTGGTGTTCAATGGTTTATGATCAACAGTGGCTTTAATACCACCCATGATTTGAATTTCCAAACCAGTTGCAGAGACAATGATATCCGCATCTAAATGCTTACCTGATTTTAACTGAATACCCGTTTCGGTGAATTTTTCAATTTGATCCGTTTCAACGCTTGCTTTACCTGTTCGCAAAATTTTGAATAGATCACCATCAGGGACAACACATAGGCGTTGATCCCAAGGGTTATAACTTGGCGTGAAGTGTTTCATATCCACTTTGCCTTTTAATTGCATTTCAATTGATTTCAAAAGCAATTTACGAACAAGCTGTGGTTGTTTCTTAGACAAAGCAAAAATACCACGTTGCATGCCGATATTACGTGCACGCGTGAATTTATAAGCTAAGTCTTCCGACATAAATTTACGTGTTTTATCGTAGACAAAATCAATCGATGGAATTGAAGCAATATAAGTAGGTGAACGTTGCAACATCGTCACATGACCTGCTCCACCCTTAGCCATTGCAGGGACTAAAGTAATAGCAGTCGCACCACTACCAATGATAACGACTTTTTTACCAGCGTAATCTAAATTTTCAGGCCAGAATTGTGGATGAATGAGCTGACCTTTGAATGCTTCTTGATTTGGAAAATCAGGTTGAAAACCTTGGTCATAGTTATAATAACCCGTACAACCTAATACAAAATTAGCGATCCACGTTTGTGTTTTTTTATTTGAATCTTCAATTTGAACATGCCATTTTTTAGTCGAAGAATCATAATTCGCCGCAAGCACGCGATGGTTAAAATGAATTTTATCTTTTAATTTGTATTCATCAACAACTTCACCGATATAGCCTTTTATTGATTCGCCATCAGCTAAAACATTTGCTTTACGCCATGGTTTAAAATTAAAACCAAATGTCGACATATCCGAATCAGAGCGAATCCCTGGGTACTTAAATAAATCCCACGTTCCACCAAAGCTCGCGCGACGTTCAATAATATCGAATTTACGGTTTGGATTATTCTTTGTAAGATGTGCTGCAATACCTATTCCAGAGATACCAGCGCCAACGATTAAAATATCAACTTGCTTTTCCATTTCTTTTTATAACCTTTTATCTGAACAATTTTATTAAAGCATAATTCTGACAATACACAATGTCAGTTTTAGATATTTCTTGTTTTTTTCATGTCAATTCGGGTCAATAAAAAATATTGTCTAACAATAGGCATAAAAAAGACCAGCTAAAAGCTGGTCTTTTTTGAACAACAACTGTCGTTCTTGCGAAATTATTTAACTTCGCGATCTACTAGCTCAACGTAAGCCATCGGTGCAGCATCACCTGCACGGAAGCCCGCTTTAAGAACACGTAGATAGCCGCCGTTACGTTCTTTGTAACGAGGGCCAAGAACTGTAAATAATTTACCTACAGTTGCAGCTGAACGAGTACGAGCAAACGCTAAACGACGGTTTGCTACAGAATCGACTTTAGCTAAAGTGATTAAAGGCTCAGCAACACGACGTAATTCTTTTGCTTTAGGAACAGTAGTTTTAATTAACTCATGTTCGAACAAAGAATTAGCCATGTTTTGGAACATCGCTTTACGATGACTGCTTGTACGGCCTAATTTCACACCACTATTACGATGACGCATGGTGATAGTCCTACTTAATTAACGGCTACGATAAGCAAAGCGGTCATCCATACGTAGACTAGCTGGTGGCCAGTTCTCTAAACGCATGCCTAACTGCAAAGCTTTCGAAGCCAGAACATCTTTAATCTCAGTCAACGATTTTTTACCTAAGTTAGGAGTTTTAAGCAACTCAACTTCAGTACGTTGAACAAGATCACCGATGTAGTAAATATTTTCTGCTTTCAAACAGTTAGCAGAACGAACAGTAAGCTCTAGATCATCTACTGGACGAAGCAAGATTGGATCAACTTCTTCACGAGGTTCTTGAGCAACTGGTGCTTGATCTTTCTGAAGATCAACAAAAATTGCAATTTGTTGTTGCAAGATTGTTGCCGCTTTGCGGATTGCTTCTTCTGGATCTACAGTACCATTTGTTTCAAGATCAATGACCAACTTGTCAAGGTCTGTACGTTGTTCAACACGAGCGTTTTCCACTGTGTAAGAAACACGTTTGATTGGGCTATAAGAAGCATCTAATTGTAAACGACCCACTGGGCGAGTTTCGCCTTCAGGGAAGCGTGAATCAGAAGTTTCATAACCACGACCTTGAACAACTTTCAAGCGCATTTTCAATGAGCCTGAAGCACTTAATGTGCCGATCAAGTGTTCCGGGTTGATCACTTCAACATTATGAGGTAAACGAAGGTCAGCTGCAGTTACGTCACCTGCCCCTTGTTTCTCTAATGTTAAATATGCTTCATTTTGATCGAACAGCTTAATAGACAATCCTTTAAGGTTCAGCAAGAGCTCGACGATGTCCTGCTGCAAGCCTTCTAAAGTACTGTACTCGTGCTCGACGCCTTCAATTTCAACTTCAACCACAGCAGCGCCAGGTAAAGAAGATAAAAGAATGCGACGTAAAGCATTACCTAGAGTATGACCAAAGCCACGCTCTAATGGTTCTAGAATCACTTTTGCCGAGGTCCCGCTTGCCGCTTCGACCTTGATCGCTTGCGGAGTAAGAAACTCGTTTGCAGTACGCGTCATTATTGCTACCTCAAGGATTATTTAGAATACAATTCAACAATCAAGCTTTCGTTGATTTCAGCAGGTAAATCAGAACGATCAGGTGCAGATTTGAATGTACCTTCTAACTTAGATGAATCAATTTCCATCCAAGAAGGAGTACCACGTTGAGCAGCTAATTCAATTGCGTTTTTAATACGTAATTGTTGTTTAGAGCTCTCGTGTACTGCAATCACGTCACCAGCTTTAACTTGGATTGAAGCGATGTTAACGCGACGACCATTTAAAGTGATTGAACGGTGAGATACAAGCTGACGAGCTTCTGCACGTGTAGAACCAAAGCCCATACGATAAACTACGTTATCAAGACGGCTTTCAAGCAATTTCAACAAGTTTTCACCTGTTGCGCCTTTAACACGAGCAGCTTCTTTATAGTAGTTACTAAATTGACGCTCTAAAACACCGTACATACGACGTACTTTTTGTTTTTCACGTAATTGTAGTGAATACTCAGATTGTTTGCTGCCACGAGCCCCGCCATGTTGGCCAGGAGCTTTAGCATGTTTTTTAGTTTTAACATCAAACGGTTTAACGCCTGATTTAAGTTGCAGGTCTGTCCCTTCGCGGCGAGAGAGTTTGCATTTTGGACCAATATAACGAGCCATGAATGATTCTCCTTAGACGCGACGTTTTTTAGGTGGACGGCAACCGTTGTGCGGGATTGGAGTCACATCGGTAATGCTATTAATTTTATAACCCACTGCACCTAAAGCACGAACCGCAGATTCACGACCTGGACCTGGACCTTTTACAAGGACATCCAAGTTTTTCAAACCGTAGTCTAAAGCTGCTTTACCAGCAACTTCAGCAGCTACCTGAGCAGCGAACGGAGTTGATTTACGTGATCCACGGAAGCCTTGTCCACCTGAGGTAGCCCAAGCCAGTGCATTACCTTGACGATCGGTAATAGTCACAATGGTGTTATTAAAAGAAGCGTGAATGTGTGCAACACCTTCAGAGACGGTACGAGTGACCTTCTTGCGTGCGCGTGTATCTTTAGCCATCTTTTAGCTTCCAGAAATCTTATTTCTTAATCGGTTTGCGCGGACCTTTACGGGTACGTGCGTTAGTTTTGGTGCGTTGTCCGCGGACAGGCAAGCTGCGACGATGACGAAGACCGCGGTAGCAGCCTAAATCCATTAAACGTTTAATGTTCATGGAAATTTCGCGACGTAAATCACCTTCGGTTGGAACCTTAGTAATTTCTGCACGAATCGCATCAAGCTGAGCATCATCTAATTCACGAATCTTAGTAGTAGTAGCGATACCAACAGCAGCTAAGATGTTCTTAGCAGTGTGACGGCCAATACCAAAGATATACGTAAGAGAGATAACAGCATGCTTGTTATCCGGAATGTTTACACCGGCAATACGAGCCATTCATTTTCTCCAAAAAGGCAGCAGAGATAATCAACCGCCCGACAAAATCTTGAGGGGCGGATAATAACCTAATTAGCCTACTGAAATCAACAGGTCTTGATCAGATTAACCTTGACGCTGCTTATGACGAGGTTCTGCGCTGCAAATTACGCGAATAACCCCATTACGACGGATAACTTTACAGCTACCACAAATTTTCTTTACAGAAGCTTGAACTTTCATAATGAAACCTTCTAAGTGCGCTTATCCCTTAGGATGAGCAGTCGTTTTACTCATTAGAGTTTGATTATCATATTGACGTGAAGTGAGATGAGCTTGTAGCTGAGCCATAAAGTCCATCACAACAACGACTACAATTAACAATGATGTACCACCGAGGTGGAAAGGAATACCAAATGAACTTTGCAGTACCATCGGCATTAAACATACAACTGTAATGTAGATTGCGCCAATAAAAGTCAAACGACTAAGAATATGATCTAAATAACGAGCAGTTTGCTCACCTGGGCGAATACCAGGTACATAAGCTCCACTACGCTTTAAATTTTCAGAAACTTCTTTCGGGCTAAATACAAGCGCCGTATAGAAGTAACAGAAGAAAATAATTAGCGCACCGAAAAGCACCAAATACAACGGTTGTCCAGGCGACAAAACTAATGCCAAATCTTGTAGTGTACGCTTTACAATTCCCGCACTAGGATCAGAACTACCTAACCATTGACCTAAACTTGCAGGGAACAACAATAACGAACTAGCGAAAATTGCTGGAATAACCCCTGCCATGTTAATTTTCAATGGCAAATGTGTCTGTTGTGCAGTAAATACTCGACGACCTTGCTGCTTTTGAGCATAGTTAACAGGTATACGACGCTGTGCTTTTTCAATAAACACAATAGCTGCCAAAACAGCTAAAGATAACAAACCAAAAACTGCAATACCAATCAGGCTAGACTGACCATTTTCCACAAGGGTAAATGACTGAACAACCATACTTGGTAAACCTGCAACAATCCCTGCAAAAATGATCATAGAGATACCATTACCAACACCACGTTCGGTAATTTGCTCTCCTAACCACATTAGGAACATGGTACCCGCAACTAAAGAAGTTAGCGCCGGAATGTAAAATGCAAGACCAGAAGTAAAGGTAATCCCTTGACTAATGAGCCCTGCACACATCCCAATACCTTGCACTAAAGCAAGAAATAAGGTGCCGTAGCGAGTATATTGGTTAATCTTACGCTTGCCCTGCTCGCCCTCTTTCTTTAATGCTTCTAACGAAGGGACTACCGAAGACATAAGCTGCACAATAATAGATGCAGAGATGTACGGCATGATCCCTAACGCAAGAATGGACATTCGTTCCAATGCCCCGCCAGAGAACATATTAAACAAACCGAGGAATGTACCCTCATTGGCTTGGAAAAAACGTTCTAAAGCGACATTATCAATACCTGGCAGCGGAATATGCGCTCCTAGTCGAAAGACAACCAACGCACCTACCAAAAATAGTAAACGTTGAATAATTTCACGATATTTCACGTGAAATGGTTGCCCCTTCATCATGTGAACATGACCTGTAGAACTAGGAGACATAGACACTCGCGATTACTCCTCGACTTTACCGCCAGCAGCTTCAACAGCAGCTTTAGCGCCTTTAGTCAATGCAACACCTTGAACAGTGAATGCACGAGTGATTTCACCAGAAAGAACAATACGCGCACGAATCATATCTTTACGTACAACGTTCGCTGCTTTCAAAGTTTCTAAAGTAACGATATCGCCTTCAACTTTTGAAAGTTCAGACAAACGCACTTCAGCAGTTTTCAAAGCCAACTGGCTAGTGAAACCGAATTTAGGCAAACGACGATATAGTGCAGTTTGACCGCCTTCGAAACCAGGACGTGTACCACCGCTCTTACGTGAATTCTGACCTTTGACACCACGGCCACCGGTCTTACCAACGCCAGAACCAATACCACGGCCTAGACGAAGGTTATCACGCTTAGCACCTTCTGCAGGCGCAATTGTATTTAAACGCAGAGTCATGGCTTATTCCTCTACACTAACCATATAGTAGACTTGGTTGATCATACCACGGTTAGAAGGCGTATCTTGCACTTCAACAGTATGACCAATACGACGCAGACCTAAACCTTTAAGGCTAAGCTTGTGATTTTTCAAGCGATGCGATGAAGATTTAGTCTGGGTAACTTTAATCGTTTTCATGATTGATTACCCTTGAATTTGTTCTACTGAAAGACCACGTTTCGCAGCAACCTTCTCAGGAGAAGTCATATCACGCAAACCATTGAAAGTTGCGTTTACTACGTTAGCAGCGTTAGTAGAACCATAACATTTAGCAAGTACGTTGTGTACACCAGCTGCTTCTAGAACGGCACGCATTGCGCCACCAGCGATTACGCCAGTACCTTCAGAGGCAGGTTGCATGTAAACACGGCTTGCACCATGACGAGCATTCACAGGGTGTTGCAGAGTAGTACCTGCAAGGTCAACAGTGATCATGTTGCGACGAGCAGCTTCAAGTGCTTTAGAAATAGCAGCTGGAACTTCACGTGCTTTACCACGACCAAAACCTACGCGACCATTACCATCACCCACAACAGTTAATGCTGTGAAAGAGAAGATACGACCACCCTTAACAACTTTGGCTACACGATCAACGGCAACCAGCTTTTCAACAAGACCTTCGTTTTGTTCAACTTTAGCCATGATTAGAACTCCAAGCCGTTTTCACGAGCAGCATCAGCCAAGGCTTTGATACGACCATGATATTTGAAACCAGAACGGTCAAATGCAACTTTAGTTACGCCAGCTGCTTTAGCACGTTCAGCGATTAAAGCACCTACTTTAGTTGCAGCATCAACGTTACCAGTTGTACCAGCGCGTAAAGTAGCATCTAAAGTTGAAGCTTGCGCTAAAACTTTGCCACCATCTGCTGAGATAACTTGAGCATAGATGTGACGCGGAGTGCGGTTTACACACAAACGAGTCGCACCCAATGCACGGATGTGCAAGCGTGTGCTTTTCGCACGACGCAAACGGGTTTGTTTCTTTTCGTTCATAAGAACCTCGCGCCTTATTTCTTCTTAGCTTCTTTACGAAGAACAACTTCATCCGAATAACGAACACCTTTACCTTTGTACGGCTCTGGCGGACGGTATCCACGGATATCTGCAGCTACTTGACCCAACATATGTTTGCTTGCTGATTTCAAAATGATTTCAGTAGCAGTTGGAGTTTCAGCAGTTACACCTTCAGGAAGTTTGTAATCAACTGGGTGTGAAAAACCTAAGTTAAGATGAACAGTATCACCTTTAACAGCAGCTTTATAACCAACACCAATTAATTGTAACTTACGTTCGAAACCTTCGCTTACACCTTTAACAAGGTTATTAAGCACAGCGCGAGCAGTACCAGCTTGCATCCAAGCGTCTTTCGACTCAGCTTTAGGAGCAATCTGAAGTGTACCTTCTTCCTGATTAAGCTCGACCAGCGCATGCAGGTTGAAAGACAATGTACCTTTGCTGCCTTTCACTTCGACCTGCCGGCCGTTCTGAGTAACTGTTACACCGTTAGGTACAGTTACTGGGGCTTTAGCCACACGAGACATGAGGAATCACCTATTAAGAAACAAAAGCAACAACTTCACCACCGATACCTGCAGCACGTGCAGCGCGATCAGTCATGATGCCTTTGCTTGTAGAAACAATTGCAATACCTAAACCTTGCTTAACGCTTGGAAGTGCATCTTTACCGCGATACTGACGTAGACCTGGACGGCTTACGCGTTTCACAGTTTCGATAACTGGTTTGCCTTCGAAATATTTTAAAGTAATCGTTAAAGTAGGTTTGCCTTCGTTTTCAGCAACCGCTACATCAGCGATATAACCTTCTTGTTGAAGAACGTTTGCAATAGCAACCTTCAACTTAGAGTTTGGCATAGAAACAGTTTGTTTCTTCGCCATTTGTGCGTTACGAACACGTGTTAGCATGTCGGCAACGGTATCTTGCATACTCATTTATAGTCGCTCCTTACCAGCTTGCCTTAACAACGCCCGGTACATCACCTTGCATTACTGTTTCACGTAGTTTGTTACGGCTTAAGCCGAACTTACGGAAGTAACCATGAGGACGACCAGTTAAACCACAACGGTTACGAAGACGCACTGGAGACGCATTACGTGGTAATGCTTGAAATTTCATCATCGCTTCGAAACGCTCTTCGTCGCTAGCATTTACGTTTGCAATAATCGCTTTTAATTCAGCGCGTTTTGCAGCGTATTTAGCAACAGTAGCTTCGCGTTTCAATTCGCGATTAATCATACCTTTCTTAGCCATATCGACCTCTTATTTGAACGGGAAGCCGAATGCACGCATAAGCGCACGGCCTTCGTCATCGGTGCGAGCAGTCGTAGTAATAGTAATATCCATACCACGAATACGATCAATCTTATCAAAGTCGATTTCAGGGAACATGATTTGTTCCTTTAAACCCATTGAATAGTTACCACGACCATCAAATGATTTCGCAGAAAAACCGCGGAAGTCACGAATACGAGGGATCGCGATAGAGATCAAACGGTCTAAGAATTCGTACATACGTTCGCCGCGTAAAGTAACTTTACAACCAATCGGCCAACCATCACGGATTTTGAAACCAGCGATAGATTTGCGAGCTAATGTAAGAACTGGCTTTTGACCAGCAATTGCTTGCATATCTGAAAGAGCGCCATCTAACAATTTCTTGTCAGCAGCAGCAGCACCAACACCCATGTTGATGGTAATTTTTGTGATGCGTGGAATTTCCATCACATTCTTAACGCCCAAAGTTTCTAACAATTGAGCTTTAAGTTCGTCGTTATAACGTGTTTTAAGTCTGGCCATAGCCTAAATCAACCTATTACTTCGCTACCGCCACTGATTCACCATTAGATTTGAATACGCGAGTTTTCACGCCTTCTACTACTTGGTAACCAACACGGTCAGCCTTTTGGGTTGTAGCATTAAAAATTGCCACGTTTGAGATATGAAGCGAAGCTTCTTGTGTAACTACAGCGCCTTCAGCACCTGTTGCACGGTTCGGCTTTTGATGCTTCTTAACCAAGTTCAAGCCTTCAACAAGAACACGGTCATTCGAAACAGACAAAACAGAACCCTGTTTGCCTTTTTCTTTACCTGCGATCACAATTACTTGATCGCCTTTTTTAATCTTAGCCATGATTGCCTCTATTATAGAACTTCAGGAGCCAATGAAATGATTTTCATGAACTGTTCAGTACGAAGTTCACGAGTCACTGGTCCGAAAATACGAGTAGCAATCGGAGCTTTGTTGTTATTTAAAATAACAGCAGCGTTGTCATCAAAACGGATCACAGAACCGTCTGGACGACGAATGCCGAATTTCGTACGTACAACAACCGCATTCATCACGTCGCCTTTTTTAACACGGCCACGCGGAATCGCTTCTTTTACAGTAACTTTAATAATGTCGCCAACAGAAGCATAACGACGATGTGAACCACCTAGTACTTTAATACATTGTACGCGGCGAGCACCACTGTTGTCTGCTACGTCGAGCATACTTTCGGTCTGAATCATTGCCCTACTCCAAAACCGAGCATCACCGGTCACATTTTCGAAAGGCTCAAAGAGTACTCGAAATTGACCGATGATGCAACAAGAACGTTAATTACTCAGCTGCAGCTTCAATTACTTCAACTAAAGTCCATGACTTAGTTTTAGACATTGGGCGGCATTCTTTAATGGTTACAACGTCGCCAGCTTTAGCAGTGTTGTTCTCATCATGAGCGTGTAATTTTGTTGAACGGCGAATTGATTTGCCATACAACGGATGTTGAACGCGGCGTTCGATAAGAACAACGATAGACTTGTCCATCTTGTCGCTTACTACTTTACCTGTTAACGTGCGAACTGTTTGCTCACTCATTGTGCGTTCTCCTGTTTTTCGGTAAGGAGGGTCTTGATGCGAGCAATTGTCTTACGAGTAAGCGCAACTTCATGCGATTTACCCAATTGACCAGTTGATTTCGCCATGCGAAGACGGAATTGGTTCAACTGTTGCTCATCAAGCAAAGTTGTCAATTCTTCTACCGACTTTTCACGTAGATCTTTAATATTCATTACATTACCGTCCGAGTCACGATAGTGGTTTTAAACGGTAGTTTAGCAGCAGCAAGCTTGAAAGCTTCTGTAGCCAATTCTTCGTTAACACCATCAATTTCGTACAAGACTTTACCTGGTTTGATTTGACAAACCCAGTATTCCACCGAACCTTTACCTTTACCCATACGCACTTCAAGAGGCTTAGAGGTAATTGGTTTGTCTGGGAAAACACGGATAAAGATTTTACCACCACGTTTAATACGACGGCTAATTGTACGACGCGCTGCTTCAATTTGACGCGCAGTCATTTGACCACGTTCAATTGATTTAAGAGCGATTGTACCAAAAGATACAGTGCTACCGCGGTGAGCTAGACCAGTGTTACGGCCTTTCTGCACTTTACGGAATTTTGTACGTTTAGGTTGCAACATGGTTTATTCTCCTTTTTCAGCAGAACGATCATTGCGACGACCACGACGCTCTTGACCTTCACCACGACCGCGACCGCGTTTAGCTGGACGATCTTCAGCAGGAGCAGGGTTCATGACTTGTTTCATGCCACCTAAAATCTCACCACGGAAAATCCAAACTTTAACGCCGATCGTACCGTAAGTAGTTTCAGCACGTACTGAAGTGTAGTCGATGTCAGCACGAAGTGTATGCAAAGGTACACGACCTTCACGATACCACTCAGTACGAGCAATCTCTGCACCACCAAGACGACCAGAAACTTCAACTTTAATACCTTTCGCACCAGAACGCATAGAGTTCTGAACCGCACGCTTCATAGCGCGACGGAACATTACACGTTTTTCTAATTGAGAAGCGATAGCTTCACCAACTAGACGAGCGTCTAAGTCTGGGCGATCGATTTCGTTGATACTTACTTGCGCAGGAACACCCATAATAGATGTTAATTCGCGTTGTAATTTCTCAATGTCTTCGCCTTTTTTACCGATAACGATACCAGGACGAGCAGTGCTAATAGTTACTTTAGCAGCGCCAGTAGGACGTTCGATAAGAATATTGCTCACCATCGCATTCTTAAGTTTTTTGTTCAAAAACTCACGAACTTGAAGATCTTTAAGCAAGTATTCAGCATATTGTTTCGGACTCGCGTACCAATTAGCGTTATGACGTTTCACAACACCTAGGCGGATACCGATTGGATGAACCTTCTGACCCATATCAAACCCCTACCTTAACGGTGATGTGACAAGTACGCTTAGTAATACGATCTGCACGGCCTTTAGCACGTGGCAAAATACGTTTAAGGCTAGTGCCTTCATCAACGTAGATCGTAGAAACTTTAAGGTCGTCTACATCTAAACTGTTATTGTGTTCAGCGTTAGCAATCGCAGATTCCAAAGCTTTTTTAACTAAAACTGCAGCTTTTTTGTTGCTGAAGTTCAAGATGTTAAGCGCGTGAGCAACTGATTTGCCACGGATTAAATCTGCAACTAAACGAGTTTTTTGTGCCGAGATAGCGGCACCGCGTAATTTAGCAGTAACTTCCATCATAGCACCTTAACGTTTAGACTTCTTGTCAACACCGTGACCACGATAGGTACGAGTTGGCGCGAATTCACCGAGTTTATGACCAACCATATGTTCAGATACAATCACTGGAACATGGTTACGGCCATTATGGACAGAAATTGTTAAACCAACAAAATCCGGGAGGATCATCGAACGACGCGACCAAGTTTTGATCGGCTTACGGTTATTAGCCGCGATAGCCGCTTCAACCTTAGCGAACAAGTGCGCATCGACGAATGGGCCTTTTTTCAGAGAACGAGGCATTGTCAGATTCCTTTACTTGTTACTTAACGCGACGGTCGCGAATGATCATCTTAGTCGTACGCTTATTGGTACGTGTTTTGTACCCTTTAGCTTTTTGACCCCATGGGCTTACAGGTTGAATACCTTTGTTACGCCCTTCACCACCACCATGTGGATGGTCAACTGGGTTCATCGCCATACCACGAACGGTAGGACGAACACCACGCCAGCGAGCTGCACCAGCTTTACCTAGTGAACGAAGGTTGCTTTCTTGGTTAGAAACTTCACCAAGAACTGCACGGCATTCAACGTGAATTTTACGCATCTCGCCTGAACGTAGACGAACGATAGCGTAAGAACCGTCACGACCCAACAACTGAACTGAAGTACCAGCAGAACGAGCTAATTGCGCGCCTTTACCAATTTTAAGTTCGATGTTGTGAAGAGTAGAACCGATAGGCATGTTACGAAGTGGTAAGCAGTTACCTGGACGAATTGGAGCATCGTTACCAGATTGTACTTTATCACCAGCGCGAAGGCCTTTAGGAGCGATGATATAACGACGTTCACCATCAGCATACAATACAAGTGCAATGTGTGCAGTACGGTTAGGATCGTATTCGATACGCTCTACAGTTGCAGGAATACCATCTTTGTTACGTTTGAAGTCAACAATACGGTAGTTCTGTTTATGACCGCCACCAACGTGACGAGTCGTGATGTGACCGTTGTTATTACGACCACCAGTACGTTTTTTAGCTTCAACCAACGGAGCATAAGGAGCGCCTTTGTGAAGATGGTCGTGAACGACTTTCTCTACAAAGCGACGTCCTGGAGACGTTGGCTTACATTTTTGAATAGGCATAATTCTCGTCCTTATTCCGCTGTGCTTTCAGCGGTATCGCCCAAGTCAGCCATTTCAACATCTTGGCCAGCTTTCAGGGTGACGTATGCTTTTTTAACATCAGAACGACGTCCTAATGTTTTACCAAAGCGTTTAGTCTTACCTTTAGTGATAGTCGTGTTAACTTTAACAACTTCTACACCAAACAATTGTTCAACTGCTTTTTTGATTTCAAGTTTGTTTGCGTTAATCGCAACTTTAAAAACTTGAACACCAGCAGTCTCACCTAAAACTTGAGCTTTTTCTGAAAATACAGGTCCTTGAAGGACTTGATAGATACGTTCGTTGTTCATCCGAGTTCTACCTCAATTTTCTTAGCAGCAGCTACAGACATAACAACTTTATCAAACGCAATCAAGCTAACAGGATCAATTGCAGCAGCATCAACCACATCAACGTGTGGAATGTTGCGCGCAGCAAGATACAAGTTCTCATCAACAGCATCTGTAACGATCAAAGCGCGAGTCGCATTCAAGTCGTTAAGTTTTGCAAGCAATTCTTTAGTTTTCGGAGCAGCAACAGCAAACTCATCAACTAAGATTAGGCGATCTTGACGAACAAGCTCAGCCATGATGCATTGCATAGCACCGCGATACATTTTACGGTTTACTTTTTGAGACCAGTCTTGTGGACGAGCAGCAAAAGTTTTACCACCGCCAACCCAAATTGGGCTACGAATAGAACCAGCACGTGCACGGCCAGTACCTTTTTGACGGAATGGTTTTTTACCACCGCCAGATACTTCACCACGTGATTTTTGAGCTTTAGAACCTTGACGACCACCAGCTAAGTAAGCTGTAACAACTTGGTGTACAAGAGCTTCGTTAAACTCACGTCCGAAAGCAACTTCAGACAATTCAACAGCAGAGCCGGAAACAGTATTTAAATTCATAATATTTCCCCTCAGGCCTTGATCGTAGGACGAACAGTTACGTCACCACCAGTAGCACCAGGAACTGCGCCTTTAACAACAAGAACTGAACGTTCAACGTCGATAGCAACAATTTCAAGACCCTGTGTAGTAACACGTTCAGCGCCCATATGGCCGGCCATTTTTTTGCCTTTGAACACGCGACCAGGAGTCTGGTTTTGACCAGTAGAACCTAGAACACGGTGAGACAATGAGTTACCGTGAGTAGCATCTTGCGTACGGAAGTTCCAACGCTTAACACCACCTTGGAAACCTTTACCTTTAGACTGACCAGTTACGTCAACAATTTGACCCACTGTGAACAATTCAACGGTAAGAGAACCACCAACTTCACGACCTTCAAGCTCAGCTTCTGAAACGCGGAATTCTTGAACTAAACGACCAGCAGCAACACCCGCTTTAGCGAAGTGACCTTTCTGAGGGTTAGTTACGCGAGATTCGCGACGTTCACCAGTAGTGATTTGAATCGCTTGATAACCATCAGTTTCAAGCGTTTTGATTTGAGTGATGCGGTTAGGATCAACCTCAATCACTGTAACAGGTACAGAAACACCAGCATCTGTAAAGACACGTGTCATACCGCACTTGCGACCGACTAAACCAATAGCCATGTGCATAAACCTCTAAAAAAGCGGCTTAATTAACTTAAAGCGTTAATTAACCGAAAGCCTTAACCCAATGCGATCTGAACATCAACACCAGCTGCAAGATCCAACTTCATCAACGCGTCTACAGTTTTATCTGTAGGTTGAACGATATCGATCAAACGCTTGTAAGTACGGATTTCATACTGATCACGCGCGTCTTTATTAACGTGCGGTGATGTTAGAACGTTAAAACGTTCGATGCGAGTTGGCATCGGGATTGGACCACAAACTTGTGCGCCAGTACGTTTTGCTGTTTCTACGATCTCTTGAGAAGATTGATCAATTAAACGATGATCAAAAGACTTCAAACGGATACGGATTCTCTGGTTAGACATACCAGTAAACTCCAAGCCAAAATATATAAAGAATCACCCATGACGCATCTCCCCCTATTAAAAACAAGGCGAGTGTCAAAGGCAGTGAAAATCACTAAGGTCATGATCGATGCCACGACTGTAACGATCTAAACAACATTCAGCGTTGTTTAGCCCTTAATATTTAAGGGTCGCTCATTATAACGATTGTTTAACTGTTAAGCAAACTTATTTAGCGATTTATTTAAAATACTCTCTGTGTAAAACAGCTATTTTATAGTCTATTAAGTCAAGTTGTTTAAGCTCTTAATACATAATCAATTGCATCATTTAAAAATTGATTCCCGGGTTGGAATTGTTGAGTTTTGCTCTTTTTTAAAAGCTCTAAGGGTTGTACAAATGGTCCATTAAAAGTGGCTTCATGTTCTTCATTTTCTATAAAAGCGTGTAGAACTTGAGGTGTAATTTCTGGATGAAATTGAAAGCCGAGTACATTACGCCCTATTTGATACATTTGATTAGCACAGACTTCATTTTCAAGTAAACGAATACCACCTTTGGGAATTTCAAAGGTTTCGCTATGCCACTGCATCACGGCTAATTGCTCAGGTACAGAAAAATAGTCACCATTTATTGTATGACTACGACTTACCTCAACCCATCCTAATTCTTGTTCTGGATTTCGACTTACATTTGCACCTAGAGCGTTGGCTATCAGCTGTCCACCCAAACATAGCCCAATTACAGGTTTACCTTGTGCCAAATATCGCCTTAACCACCTTTTTTCTACCGTCAACCAAGGGAAATTTGCCTCATCATTCACGCTCATCGTACCACCCATAATAATCAAAAGATCTACATCCTCTATTAAAGGTAATGCTTCAATATCCAATGATCGATCTACGGGGAGTGCAAAGAATTCGGTTGCACTCAACTGTGCTCCTTTCGCTTTTAAATAATCATAACAACTACCGAACCCTTCACCTGCAATATGCTGAAAATAATGAACTTTTAAATTTTTCATTTAGGTTTTCCTAATCTTTATTATATACATCCATTAACTTTGCAAAAATGAAGCCAACCTGTTCTAGTTTTATTACTTTTAAACAAATCATTGCTTTGTTTAAACCTAATATTATGTTTTGCTAACTCTTAGTCTGTTTTTATTTTTGAGTTTAGCTGTGAAGAAAAATCCACAAACCCATCTGATTCATGCACCTCGTAAAGCTCCACAATTTATATCTAGCGTACAACCTCCTCTTTTCCGTGCATCTACAATTATTTTTAAAAATACAGATGCACTCTTTAATCGTCATTGGACAGATGATTATGACTACAGCTATGGCACACATGGCACACCAACTACGTTCACGTTAGCAGACAACATTGCACAAATTGAAGGCGGTGAATTTTGCTTACTTGCACCAAGTGGGCTATCCGCGATTAATTTAGTTAATTCGTGTTTTCTTGCACATGGTGATGAGGTTTGGGTATCAGATAATATCTATGGTCCAAATATGGAACACTTGCTTAATCTTGAATCTCGCTATGGTATTAACGTCAAAGTGTATAACCCGCTTGATACAAATAGTTTTCAGCCTAGCGATAAAGCAAAGCTAATTTGGCTCGAAGCTGCTGGATCTGTCACTTTAGAATTTCCAGATCTTAAAGCGCTTGTTTCAAAAGCCAAATCTAAAAATATTTTAACCGCTTTAGACAATACTTGGGGCGCAGGTCTAGCCTTTAATGCTTTTGATTTTGGAGAGCAACATTTAAGTGTAGATATAACGGTTCATGCATTAACCAAGTATCCAAGCGGTGGTGGCGACATCCTCATGGGTTCAATTGTGACACGTGATAAAAAGCTTCATCACCAACTCTTTAAGATGCATGCATTACAAGGTGTTTCAGTCTCAGGTGATGATGTTGCTCAAATCCAACGTAGTCTAGCGTCTATGAAAATTCGCTATGAAACCCAATCTGCATCTGCACTGCAACTTATGAATTGGCTGAAGCAACAAGATGATTTTGTACAAGTATTACACCCTGCCGATCCAGACTCGGCGGGACATCAATACTGGAAAGATATTTGCATAACCGAGCAAAGTGCAGGGTTAGTAAGCGTCATTTTCGATACCAAATACACACTTGCTGATATACGTTATTTCTGCGATCAACTACAATTATTTAAGCTTGGATTCAGCTGGGGTGGACCTGTAAGCTTAGTCATGTTGTATAACTTAAAAGACATGCGTAAATTAGAAAATACACATTTACAACAAGGTTTGCTGGTTCGCTTTTGTATAGGACTAGAACATCCTGAAGATTTAATACAAGATATAGAAAACTCACTAAAACAATTGCATACGCAAAAAAATGAATAATTGAAATATAAAGGTATAACTATGGGCACACCAATTATCATCGCCAAAAAAACCACCAATACTCAACAAGATGTTATCTTACACTCACAGTTTGCTAACCGTCATGGTTTGATTGCGGGTGCAACAGGAACAGGTAAAACCGTCACCCTAAAAGTTTTAGCTGAAAGTTTTTCTCGCATTGGTGTGCCCGTATTTTTAGCCGATGCAAAAGGAGATGTTTCAAGTCTTGCTAAGGCAGGTGAAACCAATCCTAAATTTGAAGAACGCATTAAAAGTTTAAATATTGACTCGATTCCATTCGCAGCATCGTCAGTGGTTTTTTGGGATTTATTTGGTGAGCAAGGGCATCCAATTCGCACCACCGTTTCAGAAATTGGCCCACTTCTTCTGTCGCGTATGCTGAATTTAAATGACACGCAAGAAGGTGTACTTTCAGCAGTTTTTCGTATTGCGGATGATCAAGGCTTATTACTGATTGATTTTAAAGACCTCAAAGCAATGATCACCTATGTGAGTGAACATGCTGCCGACTTTAAAGCTGAGTATGGCAATCTCTCCCCTGCAAGTTTAGGTGCAATTCAACGAAACTTGCTTGCACTTGCAGATCAAGGGGGTGATAAGTTCTTTGGCGAACCCGCACTCAATATTATGGATTTCATCCAAACTGATGACCAAGGGCGAGGTAATATCAATTTATTGGCTGCCGATAAGTTGATGAATACACCTAAGCTATATGCAACCTTTTTATTATGGATGCTTTCAGAGTTGTTTGAACAACTTCCCGAAGTCGGCGATATGGATAAGCCAAAATTGGTATTTTTCTTTGATGAAGCACATTTATTATTTGATAATGCCAGCGATGCCTTACAAGAAAAAATTGAACAAGTCGTTCGTTTGATTCGCTCCAAAGGTGTCGGCATTTATTTTGTCACACAGAATCCTCTCGACCTACCTGAAAGCGTACTAGGTCAATTGGGTAACCGTGTTCAACATGCACTTCGCGCATTTACACCGAAAGATCAAAAAGCTGTAAAAACAGCTGCCGATACCTTTCGTGCAAATCCTGAATTTGAAGTGGATCAAGCCATCACAGAATTAGGTGTAGGTGAAGCTTTAATTAGCTGTCTAGATGAGCAAGGTATTCCCCAGATTGTTGAGAGAGCTTGGGTGATGCCTCCTTATTCTTCATTTAGCCCGATTACAACAGATGAACGTAAAGGGCTGATGAATCAAAGTGTTGTCGCAGGTATCTACGAAAAAGAAGTTGATCGTGAAAGTGCCTTTGAAATGCTGCAAAATAAGGTTGCAGAACGCCAACAACAAGCCGCTCAAGCAGAACAAGATAAAGTTGCAGCCAAAGAACAAGAAGCATTGGCTAAACAACAAGCCAAGGAAGCTGAAGCCCTTGCAAAGCAACAGGCTCGCCAGCAGGATCTTCTTATCAAAGAACAACAAAAAGAAGCTGAACGCTCAGCCAAGCAACGAGAGAAAATGACACAGGACATTTTGGGTACATTTGCTAAAAGTGCTGCACGAAGTCTCGGTGGATCAACAGGTCAAAAGATCGTTCGTGGTTTACTCGGTTCTTTATTTGGTAAGAAATAAGCTTCTAAACCCTATCTCCCCTTCATTCACTTTACAGATTATTTAGCTAAAAATTATGGGATATTTTAATATCCCATAATTTTTTTATGGTTTTCTAATTTTAGCTATTGTAGTAATAAATTTAAAGATGTATTTTAAATACATCTTATAACTCTGAATAGAAGTAAAATCATGAGTATGACTCCTGAGCACATCGAACTTGTTAAAAGTACTGTTCCTGTTCTGCGCGAAAATGGCGTGGCATTAACCAGCTATTTTTATCAACGTATGTTGAAAAACAATCCTGAACTCAACAACGTATTTAACCTAGATCACCAAAGTACAGGTCGTCAGCCACGTGCTCTAGCAGCTGCTGTTTTGGCTTATGCTGAACATATTGAGAATCCAAGTGTTTTAGCAAAAGCGATTGAACACATCACCACCAAACATGTCAGCTTAGATATTCGTCCTGAGCAATATGCAATTGTCGGTGAAAACCTATTACATTCAATCAGTGAAGTTCTTGATGTTCCAATGGAAGCAGAACTCATCGCTGCATGGAAAGCTGCTTACTTACAACTGGCTGATATCTTGATTGGTGTAGAGAAACAGAAATACGAAAATCTTGCGGCACAAACTGGCGGTTGGGCTGGATGGCGTAAATTTAACATTACCCATATCGAAGGTAATGACAAGTCAAAACGCATTACCCTGCATCCTCAAGATCAACAAGCGATTCTTCTGGCTCAACCTCGTGACTACATTTCTGTACGTATTGAAGTACCAGGACAAAATTTAAAACAACCTCAACAGTTTACTTTTGTCACAGCACAATCTACTCAATATACCTTTGATGTGATTGCTGAAGAAAACCCAACTGATTTTTCAGTGGCCAATATTCTGCTGAATCATTACAACATTGGCGATGTGGTTGAAGTTACAGCGCCACTCAGCCGTTAATTTAAACTCGTATCCAAGCTAAAACTTAGCCTGCCAAGTTTTCTTTTAAGGACTTTCAGGCTAAGATTCCTTGAATCCTTCAAATTTGATCCAGTTATGCAACTCAATAAATTTTCTGATTATGCATTACGTGTCTTAATGTACATCTCAAGACCACGAGATTTACCTTACACGATTGCTGAACTCGCGGAGAATTTACTCGTTTCTCAAAATCACTTGGTCAAAATTGTTCATTTCATGTCAAAAAAGGAATGGATTATTACCACACGCGGTAAAGGTGGTGGTATCAGAATCAACCCTACCACTTTAGATTTTCAACTGGGTGAAGTGTTAAGAATTTTGGAAGGTGATCAACAAATCGTAGAGTGCAATACTCCGCCTTGTGTACTTCGCAGCCACTGTGGTTTAAAAGGTATTTTAAACCATGCCGTTGAACAATTTTATCAAAGTCTTAATCAATACACTCTAGCTGAAGCCGTTGCTTCACGCCCTTCCTCAAACATACCCTCTTCATATAACGCGATTGATTTTCTAACATTGTGAAAATGATCATTTAAAATTTGAGTCAATTCTAATCTGCAAAATTTTAACGATATAAATCAAATTGAAGCATTGTTGGCACCTTGAATATTTAAATGATGCTTATTAGATAGAATTTAAAACTCTCGCCGACAAAGTTCGCTTGGATTCCCGACTTGCTTTATAATACGCAATTGTTGGTCATTTTATTGAAGTTGAGTTATGCATCGCAGTAGTGGAAAGTCTAAGAATTCAAAGACATCAAACGCGCCTAAACAAAAGATTAGCTATGAAAAGGCGGTTGATCCTGCGATCACAGAATATGCTGTTTCAGCTCTCAACTGGTTACGTAAAGCCGAATTTTTAATGAGTGCGCCAAAACTTAACATTTGTGTTGAAGACACAGGTTATGAAATCGCATTTGCAGGTCGTTCTAACGCAGGTAAATCAAGTGCGATCAATGCTTTGACCAATCAAAAACAATTGGCACGTGCGTCAAAACGCCCTGGCCGTACACAAATGATCAACTTCTTTAGCTTAGGTAATCCCGATCAGCGTTTAGTCGATTTACCGGGTTATGGTTATGCTGCTGTACCTGAAGCCATGAAAATCGTGTGGCAAAAAGAACTTGAGAATTACCTGATTCACCGTCAAAGCCTGCAAGGTTTAGTGTTATTGATGGACATTCGTCATCCACTACAACACTTCGATGTGATGATGTTGGAATGGGCACATTCACGTAAATTATTCGTTCACGTGCTGCTCACTAAAGCAGATAAATTGAATCGTGGTCCTGCGTCTAAAACACTGCAAGAAGTACAAGCTCAATTGAAAAAAATGAAATTGAACTTCTCTATTCAGTTGTTCTCTTCACTAAACCGTATTGGTCTTGAAGAGTTAGCAAGTGTAATGGGTGGTCGTTTGAACTACACACTTGAATATCCGCAAGGTTTCGACATGTCTGCGATTCCTGAAGCTTCGGAAAATGATGTAGATGCCGATTCAGAATTAGAAACTGAAACTGAAACTGAAACTGAAACTGAAACTGAAACTGAACAAGATATTGAAAAGTTAGATAAATAATCAGTCGAGATACTTTTGTTAGACACAAAAGATCACATATTGATAGATGAATGTCCCCAATTGCTAAGTACAATTGGGGACATTTTTTTATACTGAAGAATATGTAACACAACAATAATTCAGGAAATGTGATGAAACTATTAGCTAAATTGAAAAATAGTAAGATCGGATCGTCTATTCAATATCACATCAAACCGCGTAAAGTTAAATTTGAATGGGCTGAGACCCCAGTGGATTGGATTCCAGATCAACCTTTTACCAGTTATTTTATTAATGAAATTAACAATATTTTGCCGGCGGGTGAGTTTTGGTTCTGCCGCCTATATAACAAAGTTTTACCGAAAATTACCGATGAAAAATTAGCAGAAGACGTCAAAGCATTTATTCGTCAAGAAGCCATGCATGCTCAAGCCCATAATTCTGCAAACAAAGAATACTTAACTGTACGTAATATCGATATTCAACGTAATTTAGATATTATGGATTTTTTATTTGGTAAATTACTCGCAGATCAACCACTTGGGATCAAAGTTCCAGAAGTACTCGAACATCAGTGGGATTTATTCCGCTTAGGTGTTGTGGCAACGGTTGAACACATGACCTGTGTACTTGGTAAATATGCACTCTACAATAAAAAGTGGGGTGAACTTGGTGCAGATGCCAATATGCTAGATTTGGTTAAATGGCATGGCGCTGAAGAAATTGAACATCGTACCGTTGCCTTTGATTTGTACCGACATCTCGGTGGTGGCTACATTTCTCGTTATTATCAAAGCGTGATTGTCATTGCCGCAGTGCTTGGTTTATGGGTTGATGGCGCAGCACATATTATGAGCCAAGATCCACGCTATGCGTCGATAAAACCTGCTGTGTACAAACCTTGGATCTGGCGTGAATGGGCGCGTATCGCTCAAAAAGATAACCGTATCCTTCCACATCCATTATGGTTGGTTTCACAACAATTGGGCTACTTGATGCCGTGGTATGATCCAGTACATGAAGCGAAGACTGAAGATGCGATTGCTTATCTTGATCAATCACCAGCAGCAAAACGCGCTGCGTTAAAGGTCGCTTAATCAAACCCTCATTATTTATTCAATAGTACAAAAAAGCCTGCAATAATTCATATTGCAGGCTTTTAATTTCAATTATACCTATCGAAAATCAATCATCACTTCATCCAATAATAAACAAACCCATTAAAAGTGATGATCAACACAATATTAGATAACGATATTTAACTCGGTGAAATTGTATCAACTTGTTCATCATGGTCACGAGTATGGCGATCCACAACCACACTAATCATCATATCCCCCTGAACATTCACCACAGTTCGCACGGTATCCAATAAGCGATCAATCGGGAGTAAAATCGCAATAGCTTCAGCAGGTAAACCCACAGATTGAAGTACCATAATCATCGTCACCATGCCCGCACTTGGGATTCCAGGTGCACCCAAAGATGCAATCATAGCCGTTGCACATACAATTAATTGTTGACCAATCGTCAGATCCAACCCCATCAAATTGGCAATAAACAGCGCTGCCGCAGCTTCGTATAGAGCAGTGCCATCCATGTTTAATTGTGTACCTAGTGGAATCACAAATCCTGCGGTTTGAGGTCTCACCCCTAAATTTTCTTGTGCGCATTTCAGTGATAAAGGCATGGTGGCAGAGCTTGAACTGGTCGCAAATGCAGTGATTAAAGCGGCTCTAGCACCTTTAAAAAAGGTGATCGGATCCATTTTACCGAAAACCCAAAGTAATAGTGGCAATACCACTACCCCATGGAAAATCGTCGTTCCAGTAACCACAGCAGCGAATTCAGCCAAACGACTGAGTACTGAGATATCTTCCGTGGCAATCAACTTCGCCAACAAAGCAAAAATACCCAAGGGTGCGATTTTCATCACCCAGCCAATCATCAACATCATAATGTCAAAAAATTGCTGACTCAGTTGACGTACACTATTAAATTTGTCACCACCTTTGACCAACGCCACACCGATCATCAAGGCAAACAAAACCACCGCCAAGACATTACCTTCAGCGAATGCTTTAAAAGGATTGATTAAAGTATTTTGGATAAAGTTGGTAAAAAATGAAGACGGTGTGAGCGTATCAGGAGAAGTGTGCTGATCCATCGCATCTTTAAAGAAAGCAACATCTACGCCCTTACCCACATCAAATAAATGCGCACAGGCCAATCCTAGAATTAAAGCAAGCGTGGTGGTGGTCACACAACAAGCAAGGGTGATTTTCCAAGTTCTTCCGAGCTGTCCACCCGACTGCAGGTTTGAAACCCCAACGACGATTGAACTGAAAATCAGAGGAATCAAAAGAAGTTTCAGCAATCCAATGAAGATACTGCTGATTAACCCTAACCCGTAAATACTGCCTGTGAAAAATGAGGTGTCTGGAAAGACATTCAATAAAAAACCAAATGCGACACCGAATATTGCGGCAATCAAAATTTGCGTATTCAAGCTCATAGCATCATGCTTTATTTTTAAAAACTTGACTGCACTATGCCATGCCAACTTCAGTCAATCGAGAGATTTTTTGTGAGAAGCTCAGTATTTATTTTGAATACTTTATAAATAATAAAGCGGTTTTTAGCACGCTCATTTCGCACATCAAAAAGCCCTGAGCTAAACAGGGCTTTCATTCAATATCGTTGTGAAACTTAGCGATATTGATTTGATGCTCTTGAATGCATAAAACAGCTTAAGTATAAATACGAAAACTTATTGGTTTTCAATTTCTCTTAAACGCATTAAGCCTTCTTGAGTCGTGCTACAAACCAATTGTCCGTTTTGCCACATTTTACCAAAATTCAACCCACGAGAACTGGCACTGACCGTTGCATCCATATCGTAAAGCATCCACTCATCTGCTTTTAAAGGTTTATGGAAATAGATGGCATGGTCAATACTGGCACATTGCAAACTTGGCGTCAGGTAATTCATACCATGTGGACGAAGTGCTGACATCATCAAGGTATAGTCTGAATAGAATGCAACGATGGCTTGATTCAGTGAAATATCATTGGCTATTTCAGCAGCCAATTTTTCATGTGTTTTAATATAGTGCGCGTATGAAGGTGATTCAGGCTGAGGCTGAAATGGGTTGCTGATTGAAACGGGACGAATTTCAACGTGGCGAGGACGCATGAATGCCGCACGGATATTTTCAGGCACAAAATTAATGATGTTTTCTTTCAGCTCTTGCTCAGAAATTAAATCCTCAGCTTTTGGATATTCAGGTTCAGCAATTTGGTAATCCAAACCTTCTTCAGGATGAGCAAAAGAAATCATTGCTGAGAAAATAGTTCGCCCATGTTGAATCGCACGTACCTGACGACTCACAAAACTTTTACCATCACGCAGTTTATCTACTTCATAAATAATGGGTGCATTGACATCACCACCAAATAAGAAATAGGCATGCAATGAATGTGCAGGACGATCTGTTGTATATGATGCCGCTCGAAGTGCTTGTCCGAGAACTTGTCCACCAAAGACACGTTTTCCAACTAAATTCAGGCTTTTCCCACGAAAAATATGTTCTTCCAATTTTTCTAAAGTAAGCAAATCAACAAGTTCTTGCGTTAAATTATTCATATCTAACCTTCATTCTGACCTTTCTATGCATTGCTATTCCGTAGTCCAGAAACCTAACAACGCATAACCGCGATTACGACAAAGCTTATATTGCCATAAATCCCAATCTTTTTACTAAAGTTTAGCTGACTGTATTGTCACATTGCTTATTTGTTATAATCACTAAAAATACGATTTTTAACGATAAAATCTACCAATTTCCATGCAATTTGTTAGAAAATGACATATTGTTTTTGGCTTATATTTAAGAAAATAACGCACATTATTCGCTGTCATGCGTAATTCGTCATCGGTTAGGAGTTTTTATGTCCAAGAGTGGCTTTGGTCAAATGTATCGCAGGCTTTCTAGTAAGCTGCTTGACCTTGTAGTAACACCGCATGTTCTTGGAGAAGTTCCAACAGAATCTCAAGTTTCAGATCAAACTGAAGCATCGACAAACACACCTCAAAAAGTGGTGTGTTATATCTTGCAGAACTACTCTAAAAGTAATGCACTCGTTGTCGATGGCGAAACACGTCGCTTAAAACTGACACCTGCGCTTGAACCGTTGGTGATTGGTGAACATAAAGAAAAAGCTGCGGTGGTTTTCTTACAACATCAAAACGAAACCAACCTGCTTAATCCACCTCAACATGCATTTCCTCCTCGATTACTGCGTCTCATTGAATTAACTGAAAAAAATCCTGAGATTGAAATCGAGTTGATTCCAGTGACTGTGCTTTGGGGTCGTTCACCAGATAAAGAAGATTCTTTATTTAAGTTGCTATTTACAGATACTTGGGCGACACCAAGCACTTTAAAACAGCTGATGAATATTGGTCTACATGGTCGTCAATCGTATTTAGAGTTCCATGAAGCGAAGTCTTTACGTGAATTGGTGAGTTATGCGAAAAGTACGCATCCAAACCTATCCCCTGCGACCTACATTGTGAATCAATTAAATGATTTCCTTGATCGTCAACGTGAAATCGTTTTAGGACCAGATTTATCAGATCGTCGTAATGTGATGCAGTCTTTGATTAAGTCTGAAGATGTCAAAGAAGCAATTCGTAAAGAAAGTATTCGTTCGAAGATTAGCTTGATTGAAGCAGAGCGCCGTGCGATTAGTTATGTCAATGAAATCGCGTCCGACTACTCTCACTCAACTGTACGTTTTGCAGAGCAAGCCTTAACACGCTTATGGACACAACTTTACGACGGCGTTGAAGTGCATAACTTCAATACGGTTCGTGAGTTAGCTAAAGATTACGAAATTATTTATACACCGTGTCATCGTAGTCACATCGACTATCTCCTTCTGTCTTACGTAATCTATAAACGTGGCATGATGGTGCCGTACATCGCAGCCGGTGATAACCTCAATATGCCGTTTGTCGGTCAGTTACTGCGTGGTGGTGGCGCATTCTTTATTCGCCGTAGCTTCCGTGGTAATGGTTTATACACGACAGTATTCAAAGAGTATCTACATAGTATTTTAGAACGTAACACACCGCTTGAATATTTCATCGAAGGTGGTCGCTCGCGTACTGGACGCTTACTTCCGCCGAAGACAGGTATGATTGCGATGACTGTTCATAGTCATTTACGTGGTCGTGAAAAGCCAATTGCTTTCGTACCAACGTATTTTGGTTATGAGCGTTTGATGGAAGGTGCAACCTACGTCGGTGAGATGAATGGTAAGCCGAAAGAATCTGAGTCTATTTTTGGCATTATCCAAACCTTACGTAAAATCGAACGTATTTTCGGACGAGTTTATGTCAACTTTGGCGAACCTGTTTTCTTAGATGATATGTTGAAAAAACACGGCGCTGAAAATGTCAAAATCGAAAAGAATGATGACCCTATTCCGCAGGAAGTGTCCGATGCGGTAAATAGTTCTGCACAAGCGATTTTGGAAAACATTAACAGAGCTGCGGTCATTAACCCTGTTTCATTATTATCTTTAATTCTTTTGGCGACTTCAAAGCATACACTTGATGAAGAAATCTGTATTAAACAGCTCGATACTTATCGCAACCTATTAACAGCATTACCATACGATCATCGTATGCAAGTGACGCCATTATCAGGTAAAGAAATCATTGCTTATGGTTTAAAACTTAAACTGATTAAGCGTGTGAAGCATGTCTTGGGTGACATCATTGCGATTGAAGACAATCAAGCCGTTTTGCTGACTTACTTCCGTAATAATATTCTGCATGCTTTTGTTCTTCCATCGCTGATTGCTGCACTGGTTGAACACAATGGTCGTATTAGCAAAGACGATATGATCAGTGTGATTTCAACGCTTTATCCATTCTTAAAAGCTGAACTTTTCCTTAAATGGGAACAATCAGAGCTAGCTGAGCAGATCGAACAATATATTGATGCACTCGCACAGTCGAATTTAATCTCGATTGATGATCAAAATAGTCTGTTCTGCCCTGCACCGAACTCTGAAGATCATAATCAGTTAGTGGTACTTGCAGCACCAGTTCGTCAAAGTCTTGAGCGTTACTACATGACTTTAGCGCTGATTACTCAGCGTGGTTCAGGCAATATTTCAACTAAACAAGTTGAAGATTTGAGTCATCTTCTGGGTCAGCGTTTATCAGTTTTATATGAATTCAACTCTCCTGAATTCTTTGATAAAGCGTTGTTCCAAAGCTTCATTAAGGTCTTAACTGAACAAGGTTATATCAGCAAGAATGAAGAAGGTTCGATTGTATTTGATGAGCAGTTCAGAAATGTGGCTCAATACGCAAACCTTGTTTTAGATGATGTGACTTTGCAAATGCTTCAACACATTACTTCATTTACCGATGAAGAACTGAAAGATGCATTGGATGCCGTTGCAGAGCAACAAGCGAAGAAACGTTTAAAGCGTAAGAAGAAATAGTTTTATTCTATTCTTGTTTAAAAAAGCGACTTGTTTTCAAGTCGCTTTTTTAAAGAATTTTAAAACCCATAAATGCTTTATAAGTATTATTAAAATGTTTTACATAACATCTAACATAATTATAGCTGGATAAAATTAGCTAATCTGAAGCTCTGTATGCGTTATAAACTCAAAGAATTGATCTTGTGTCACAATAATATATGAAGCTAATTGATTAGAATGTATTGATTCACTTTCGTAATTAAACCAATCAATTAAAGTAGATGAATCTGTTTTAAATATCCAAGTATTACCATCTATATTTTGTTCTTCAAGTGTATGAAAAGCACTGCCTTCTTCTATCATTTTAAAGCTTAATACCCCCTCACATTTAATAGTCTTTATTTGATTGCCTAATTTAACTTGAATAATTAATTCAGCTCCATCATAAGAAAAACCCACTAAACAGGGAATTCGATATCCATCTACACCTTTAATTTTTTCCCATTTTTTCATATATTTCTCATTTATTATAGTTTCTTTAAAATAATTGTGAGTTCATTTTTAATTTTTACCTTAATTCTAGATACTCACTTGAAACTCATTCTCTACCATCCTCTTCGCAAAAACCCTTTTCCCTGTTTCCATCTGACTTTCTAAAACCAACTCAGGTAAACCTAATTCTTTTTGAATTTTCAATATTCTTTCATGCAAAGGTTCAGGCTGATTATTCGTACAAATATAAGATTTTTCAGGATGTTCCACGTGAATCAAATGTACTAAGAATCGAGCTAAGTCATCGATATGAATTCGATTCGACCAGTGAATATTCGAATATGACTTTGTCGTTTCAGCCAATTTGATCATCCGCTGACTTAAACCGTCATAAATTCCTGTAGGTCTGACAATAATGACTTGTTCAGGGTAAGCCTGTTGCCACAATTGTTCCATTTTCAGCAACAAATGCCCTTGCTCATCTTTCGGAATAATCGGTGAATCATCATTAATGATTTGACCTTGATCTTCACCATAAACACGTGTTGAAGAAACCACAATAATCCGTTGAACAGGATGTGCTTTTAAAGCTCTCACAATAGGCTGAACTGAATCCACATAGGTCTTTTGATAATTCTCAGCACTGCTTAGCTCCGAACTACGAGAAGGTGCTAAAAGTACATAAACCATATCGACAGGTTCAATCTTTGATAAATCAAGCTGATGAATATCCAGTTGAAGATGTTCAGCAAAGACATCATCTTTCGGAGACCGACTAACTGTGGTAATTTGGTGATCTTGTTGGAATAATTGTTTAGCAACACGTTGTGATGTTTTACCATAACCAATAAATAAAATATGCATCATACGACCTATTCATCTACATGAATTGAACTAAGTTGAGGGGACATGGCCGCAGTCCATCAATTGCAAGGGGTTGGCAATGCCGCCGCTGCTCTGCTTGAAAAACTAAACATTTTCACCACTGACGATTTATTGTTTCATTTACCGCGTGACTATGAAGATCGTAGCACGATCATTCCAATGAACCAATTACAAGTCGGGCGTAGCTATTTGCTCGAAGGTATCGTCAAGTCGATCGACATGCCTCCCGGTAAACGCAAGTCCATGGCGATTCTTCTGCAAGATGATTATGGCAAAGTTACCCTGCGTTTTTACCATATCTATAAAGCTTTAATGGATCGTGCCAAGGCAGGCAATCAACTACGGATATTTGGTGAGGTTCGTGTAGGCGCTCGTGGTTTGGAAATGTATCATCCCGAGATTCAACTCATCTCAGGGCACACGGCACTCCCTCAAACCGAACTCACCGCCATTTACCCTGCGACTGAAGGCCTAACACAACCTAAACTACGTGAATATGTAAAACAGGCGCTGACCCACCACAGTGACAATCTATCCGAGCTTCTACCTGAGAAATTCACCAATGGTTATGCCCTCAAACAAGCCTTGGATTATATTCATCATCCACCGACTGATGCCAATATGTTGCAGTTGGCACAAGGTCATCACCCTGCCCAACAACGTCTGATTTTCGAAGAATTGGTCGCTCATCAAATTACGATGCTGACACGTCGTGCTTTTATACAAAAAATTGCTGCACCCGCTTTTGCACCAAGTAAAACCTTTGCAAAACAATTACTCTCGACTTTACCTTTTGAAATGACCAATGCACAAAAGCGTGTATCGAATGAAATTGTTAAAGATTTAAAGCAAAACAAACCGATGCTGAGATTGGTTCAAGGTGATGTCGGAGCAGGCAAAACCTTAGTCGCAGGAGTTGCAGCATGTCATGCTTTGGAAGAAGGTTGGCAAGTCGCCATGATGGCACCGACTGAAATCTTAGCCGAACAGCATTATTTAAATTTCAAAAAATGGTTTGAACCTTTGGGACTCAATGTCTCTTGGTTGTCAGGAAAACAAAAAGGGAAAGCACGTGCTTTAGCAGAGCAAAATATTAAAGATGGTTCAGCTCAACTCGTCGTCGGGACTCATGCTCTCTTTCAAGACAATGTTGAATTTGCCAAACTTGGTTTAGTGATTATTGATGAACAACATCGTTTTGGTGTTGATCAACGTTTAGCACTACGCAATAAAGGGGTCAATAACACAACACCACATCAATTGGTCATGACTGCAACGCCTATTCCACGGACACTCGCCATGTCTGCCTACGGTGATTTGGACACTTCTGTGATTGATGAACTTCCTCCAGGTCGTACCCCTATTCAAACCGTGACCATCCCCTTGGATCGACGTGAGGAAGTTCTACAACGTATTGCACAGAACTGTGCAGAGGGCAAGCAAGCTTACTGGGTCTGTACCTTAGTTGAACAATCAGAAACTTTAGATGCACAAGCAGCTGAAGCGACTTTTGCAGAAATTAAAGAACGTTTTCCACATCTAAATATTGGCTTAGTGCATGGCAAAATGAAAGCTGATGAAAAACAGTCTGTCATGCAACAGTTTAAAGACAATGAACTGCAACTGCTTATTGCGACTACCGTGATTGAAGTTGGTGTCGATGTACCCAATGCATCGATCATGGTCATTGAAAATGCGGAGCGCTTAGGATTATCACAATTGCATCAGCTACGTGGTCGTGTTGGTCGTGGAGCTACTGCAAGCTTTTGTGCCCTGCTGTATAAAAGTCCACTCTCGCAAAATGGTCAAGAGCGTTTACGCATTATGCGTGAAACCAATGATGGTTTTTTAATTGCAGAAAAGGATTTAGAAATTCGAGGCCCGGGTGAGTTACTCGGCACTAAACAAACAGGTGATATGGGTTTTAAAGTTGCCAAACTGGAACGTGATGACCACTTACTCACGCAAGCACATTATGTTGCTGGTGAGATCCTGAAAGACCATCCACTAAATGCAGAAGCTTTACTGAAACGATGGCTACCTGAAGCACCGAGATATGCATTTGTGTAATCACTCTCTAGAACAAGCTTAAAGTGCTTCATGAGACTTTAAGCAACTCAATGATGATGTAAGAAATCATCATCATTTCATCCGTCTAAATACACGTTAGATGCTTACAATAAATCATGATTTTAGAATATGCTAAGAAAGTAGATTAAATGATAGAGCGGTCATTCTGCTTACCAATAAAAATAAATTGATAACAGTATAAAAATATGACGTTAAAACTTATCCCACAATTGATGAGTCACATAAGATGGCTTACACCTTGTAGCTTATGTGGCTTAGGTCATCAACAATCACACTCACTATGTCATGATTGTTGGGAGCAACTCCCTTGGTTTAAGCAAGACCATCAAACTCAACTTTTCCGTAATGAAATGCAGATTCATGTCGCTTTAAATTATCAATTCCCAATCGACCGTCTGATTCAAAAATATAAATATGAACAGCAACTCCATTTTCAAACATTACTTACACATAGCTTAATGCAATTACGCCTACCTAAAGTTCAGGCGATTGTACCCATGCCTATCTCAACGGAGCGCTTGGCTGAACGTGGCTACAATCAGATGTTGATCATTGCCAATCTACTTTCAAAAAAGCTGAACATCCCTGTTTGGCAACCCGTCATTCGTCTCGCTCAGCATTCTCAAAAAGGATTAAGCCGGGTTGAAAGAATGGAAAACATCACTGAGCAGTTTCAAGTCATCAAAGCAGAAAGACGTAAATACCGAAAGGTTTTAATTATTGATGATGTCGTGACCACAGGAAGCTCCATCCGTGCTCTTTCAAATGCATTAGAAAAACTAGGTTGCCAACAGATTGAAATTGCATGTATCGCAGCTACACAAATTTGAGCCATAAAAAACGAGCCTTATGGCTCGCTTCTTTTTATCAATCAAACGATCAATTCATATTGGTATTTGGCTACTATCATGCAGTCGTAGACACTAAATTTTGTCGAACCCAAGGCATCACTATTTCAGAGGTTAAAGGTGCTAAAAATGCTTGACTAACCTCTAAACTCACCCATTTCATTTCAGCAATTTCAGCATCAATGCGTGGTACTTGATCAATACTCACATGGTAAACATAACTCACCAACAAGTGATCTGCTTCATTAGCGGCTCGTGTTTCAAAACGACCAACAAATTGTTCAATCGTTGCATCTACACCAATTTCTTCCTTAATTTCACGGAGCATGGTTTGCTCAGGCAACTCATCTGGCTCTAACTTACCACCCACTTGCATAAAAAATTGAGTGTTTTTCTTGCGTACCAAGAGGAGTTGTTGTTGCTCATTTAAAATAATCGCAGCAGCGACGGTTATGACGTTCATTAATCTACTTTCACCAAATCATTATGATCTTTTACACCCCATTTCGGCTCTGGTGGTGTAAAACTTTCGAACTGTTTTAAGATATCTTCAATCGAATCTGACTGAATTAAAGCATTAGTAAAACGGCTACGTGTAAATTCCTTATCCGTGGTCAGTTGAATAAATTGCAATAGACTATCGTAAAAGCCTTCAACATTTAAAAATGCACATGGTTTTAAATGAATCCCGAGCTGCGCCCATGTCCATTGCTCAAAAATTTCTTCAATTGTTCCCGCTCCACCCGGTAGTGCAATAAAACCATCGGATAAGTCTGCCATTAGTGTTTTACGTTCATGCATACTGGTGACGACATGAAGTTCTGTCAAATCTGGATGTGCCAACTCACGATCAACCAAACCTTGCGGAATGACACCAATGACTTTACCACCTGCTTTTAAAGCACTATCTGCAACAATACCCATCAAACCAGATCGCCCGCCACCATAAACCAAGGTTTGACCACGTTCTGCAATCAGTCGACCTGTCTGTTCTGCTGTTTGAGCGAAAATTTCATCAGTTCCTAAACTTGAACCACAAAAGATAGCGATTGATTTCATACAAATTTAACCTTGTTGTCATATACAGATGCTTTAAAACTAAACGAAGCACTTTTTTTTAAAATAATTAGTGAGGTAAGCTGTGTTCATTCGAGCAAAGCTTGTCTAAAATACATTCATCAAATAAACCATACTGCGCAAAGGAGAAAAGATAAAATGCTTGAAGCCTTTTACCCCACAGAGCGCGGTAGCTTAGAAGACGCAACAATTAATGGTGGGTTTGATCTTCATCCAGAATTGGTTTGGATTGACTTAATTGCGCCTTCACAAGAAGAGCAAGAATGGGTTCTAGAAGCCTATCAACAAAATTTACCCACCTTAAAATCTTTAGAAGACATTTCCTCTTCAGCACGATTCTACCGTGATGATGATGGTATTTTACATATCAGTACATATTTTTTAACGAAAAATAAAAACTACCAAGTCGAAGATGATTCTGACGAAAACAGCAATATTTTAGCCACGGTTCAAACCGTTGCTTTTATTCTACATAAAGATCACTTATTTACTTTACGTGGTGAAAAGCTGGTTGCGTTCCGTGCCTTTCGTGCACGAGCAAGACGTAATGATTATGACATCGACTATAAAGACCCGACGTGGATTCTCTTAGGTTTACTCGAAGCCAAACTCGATGAACTTGCGGATATCTTGGAAGATATTCACAAAGACCTAGAACTCTACTCGACTGAAGTCCTAAACGTGCGTCATCGTGAACAAATCTTAGATTTGGACGACATGATTACCCGTCTCGCTCAGAAAGAAGACGTTCTAGGTAAAGCTCAACTCTGCTTAATCGACTTACGCCGTGTACTCACCTTCTTAGCACGTCCAAGAGCATTGGGCAGTCATATTTATGATGCTGATATTCGAGAGCTCAGTGAGGATGTTCGATCACTGGTTGAACATGATGCATTCCTCTTCCAAAAGGTTCGCTTCTTACTCGATACAACCTCAGGATTCATTAATACTGAGCAGAACGATACGATTCGTCGATTCTCGATTTTACCGAGTATGCTTGCACCTCCAATGCTCATTGCCAGTATCTATGGTATGAACACAGACGTACTGCCTTATGCAAAAGGGACCACCAGTTTTATCATTGTAAGCTTGATTCTCGTGGCATTTTTTGTGGGTCCACTACTGTATTTCCGTTGGAAAAAATGGATTTGAGCGAGCTTTGAAGCACTGCTTTAAACTAGCACCCAGCAAAGATTACCGATGGATTGAAAACCTGTTATCGCAAATAAAAAAGCACCTTTCGGTGCTTTTTTTGTTTTTGCTTTCTTTCAAAATTTTAAAAGCATTAAATTAACTTTAAGTCATTTTCCAAATGACAAGACTGGATAATCTTCATCATTTTTTGAGGTACTGACTTAAAGTGTAAGCTATGCGCATCAGGTGTTTGGCGCAACCATCTCACCATCACTGCTAAAGCCAAAGTACTACCATGCTCAAGTTCAGCCAAATTAACAACCAAAGGAAATTGATTGAGTTGACGAATTTGATCTAATCCTGCCTGATAGTAAGCTTCAGCATTGTCATAGCTAATCTTACCTGAGACTTGAACTTCTTGATCTTTCAACGTAATCACAAGAATTTCTCTCGATTATTTTTTCTTATCAATTGCAGCTTCAGCATCAGGCTTAAAGTTTGCAATTGCTTTATTAATATCACCACCGTTACGTTTAACAGTCGCCGCAAACTGATTACGGAACTGTAAACCTAGATCAATACCAGATACGTTGATGTTACGAATTTTCCATTGGTTATTACGGTCAGCCAACTGGAAAGACACTGGAATTTTTTCACCCTTATTATTGAAATCAATCGTTACGACAGGGTTTGCACTTGAAGTCGCTTTATAAGGACGGATTGTGTAGGTTTGATTACTAAACTTCGCAAAAGCACTACCGTAGTTTTCGATCAATGTTTCACGGAAGTTCTTTTCAAACTGAGCACGTTGTGCAGCATTACTATATTGGTTGTTCGCATAAGTACCCATCACTAGGCGCGTAAAACCTTGCGAATCAATATACGGGTCAAGGTTTTGACGAACAATTGCTTTCACTGCTGCTGGATTATTTTGTAATTTTGCATGATCTGCTTTTAAACGTGAAATAAGACCATCAGCCACTTTTTTTACAAATGCAGGAGGTGCTTCAGCCGGTGCTGCCATCGCAGTACCAGCAAACATTGCAGTCATTACACTTGCAGTTAAAGTTTGTTTTAATAAAGTATTCATTACATTTTCCTCAAAAATTATTCAACAAATGAAGCTTGTTCATCTGTTGTTTCAGATGGTACTGAATCGGCATCTGCGCCTTTCTTAGACTCACCTGCACCACCTGTAACGAATTTAGAAACGAGGTCTTCGATTTCCATCGTACTTTGCGTATTGCTAATTTGACCATCACGCTTCAAGTAGTTGATGCCACCACCTGGAACGATTTTTAAATATTTCTCACCCAATAAGCCATTGGTTGCTACCATTATGTAAGCATCTTCATCAATATTAGTGATGGATTTCATGTTATCAATAAGTTGCTTTTCCATTACTTTTTGTTGTGCAGGATCAGCGGCTTCATAATCTGAACTGTAGCGTAGCTCCTCAAGGGCGTTCTTTTGTACTTCTTTCAATTGTTCTGTATTGAATGAAGTTAAAGTTCCATCTAACTTGATATGTACCGTTGCCAACCGTGTCATTGGATCAAGTTTAATATCTTCCACTTCACCCACTTTAACTCCGCTCAAAGCGACTTTTGCACGTGGTTTAATCCCATTTACGTTATCAAAGGTCGCTGTCATATTGTAGCTGTCTTGAAGTTTAGTCCCCATTAAGCCACTGACTTTCATTGCCAAGAAAAATAGCGCAACACCAAATAAAATGACAAAAACACCGACTGCTAGCTCACTAGTACGTGATTTCATTAAATACCTCCGAACATGACCGCAGTCAACACGAAATCAAAACCTAATACGCAAAGAGATGAATACACCACTGTGCGAGTTGTTGATGTTGCAATACCTTCTGACGTTGGTTCACAAGAGTAACCTTGGTAAACGGCAATCCATGTACAAATCAACGCAAATACAAAACTTTTAATAATCGTGCCATTGAAGACATCCTTATAGAACTGAACAGCATTTTCCATTCCACTCCAATAAGAACCCTCATCCGCACCTAGAAAATCAACACCGACCATTTTGCCACCCATGATGCCTACTGCCGCAAATATGACAGCTAACATAGGTAAACTAAAAATACCTGCCCATAAGCGTGGAGATATAATTCGTTTAAGCGGATCTACACCGATCATTTCCATACTTGACAGTTGTTCTGTCGCTTTCATCAAACCAATTTCTGCGGTTAATGCTGAACCTGCACGCCCTGCAAATAAAAGTGCTGCAACGACAGGTGCAAGTTCACGAAGCAATGTCAGTGATACAGCAGCACCCAGCATCGCTTCGCTACCAAAAGTCACCAAGATGCTATACATCTGTAGACCTAATACAGCGCCGATAAATAAACCTGATACAACGATGATCAACAATGACATGACGCCAACACGATACATCTGATAGATAAATAATTTCACACCAATCCAGGTTGGCATTGAAAATAAAATCCGCAACAACATGATTGTGGCAACACCGATTCCCTGCACACGCTCAATCACGCGTCTACCTAATAAGGCGATAGCATTCATGAACGCACCTCTTTATGCAAATAGGATTGATGACTAAATTGATAATCGACAGGCCCCTCAACAGAACCTGTTAAAAACTGTTTTACAAAGGGTGATGCATGCTGACGCAATTGCTCAGGCGAACCCTCACCTTGCACTTTGCCTTCTGCTACTACGTAAATGTAATCTGCGATAGATAAAGTTTCTGTCACATCATGCGACACGATAATTGTGGTTAAGTCCAAAGCTTCACGCAGTGAACGAATCAAGCGCGTCAACACACCCATCACAATAGGGTCTTGCCCTGCAAATGGTTCGTCGTACATGATTAAATCAGGATCAAGTGCAATGGCGCGTGCGAGTGCAACACGACGATTCATACCACCAGATAGCTCTGAAGGCATCATTTGTTCAGCACCGCGTAAACCGACAGACTCTAATTTGAGTGCCACTAATTCCTGAATTAAATGTTCGGACAGTTTAGTATGTGCACGAATTGGAAAAGCGACATTTTCATAAACCGACATATCGGTAAAGAGTGCACCACTTTGAAAAAGCATGCCCATACGTGCACGTGATGCAAACAACTCTGGACGACTCATATCTGCAATATTTTTGCCGTCGAGCAAAACTTGCCCTTGATCGGGACTAAGCTGTCCACCGATCAATCTAAGCAATGTCGTTTTACCTGTGCCTGATGGCCCCATAATCGCTGTAATTTGTCCGCGACGTATTTTTAAATTGACATTATCGTAGATGACACGTTCACCACGATTAAAACTCAAATTCTTAACTTCAATAAGTGCCTGAGCATCGTGTAGCGTTTGATTATTCATAGCTGTGCGTGTTCCTGCAATTTATCAGCCCGCATACTATACTCTTAATTAGCTGAATTTAGATGTTATGAAAGGTTAACAAAATTTAGGCACAATATTAGCATTATTCTGATTTTATTATACTTATATCTAGTTATAAAATTTTTAGGTGATCAAAAATATCTTTAATAGCAAAGCTAAAATTACAAATTCATGTCTTATATTTCAGATAGCAACGCTATATAAAAAATAAGCAATATTGGCAATAGCAAGTGCTGAGAACATATACATCATAATTGAACCTAGATTTGAAGTATTAGATATAGCCTGTGTTTGATTGTTCATAATTTACTTTTTATTTTTAAAATATGACTTGGTTAACATTATTTTAGCATGTTGTTTTTTTTAAGCAATAAAAAAAACCAGCCCTAAGACTGGTTTTTTTTATTTATTTCGAGATCTTAGTCGTTAAATTTACGACGTGGACGCTCTTCACCACCTTCACGACGAGGGCGGTCAGGATTAAATTCGCGACGTGGACGATCTTCGCCACCAAATGAACGTTGTGGACGATCACCGAAACCGCCTTCACGACGTGGAGCTGGACGGTCGCCAAAATCACGCTTAGGACGATCACCGAAACCACCTTCACGACGTGGAGCTGGACGGTCACCAAAATCACGCTTAGGACGATCACCAAAACCGCCTTCACGACGTGGAGCTGGACGATCGCCAAAATCACGCTTAGGACGATCACCAAAACCGCCTTCACGTGGTTTGTAATCTACACGGTTGCCACGGTTGTCATCGTTAGAGCGAGGACGATCACCGAAACCACCTTCACGACGTGGAGCTGGACGGTCACCGAAATCACGCTTTGGACGATCATCGAAAGAACGTTGTGGACGATCACCAAAACCGCCTTCACGACGTGGTGGACGATCACTGAAATCACGACGTGGACGCTCTTCGCCACCAAATGCTGGACGTTCGCCACGTGGTTTGTCATCGAAGCTACGACGTGGACGATCATCACCGCCTTCACGACGTTTAAAGTTGCTTTCGCCTTCAAAACGACGACCACCGCCATCACGACCACGACCACCGCCGAAACCGCCACGACCACGACCACCGCCATCACGACCACGACCACCGCCATCACGACTACCGCGTGCAGGAGGTGGAGATGGCTCAAGACCTTCGATTTCAGAAACATTTAAACGCGCTTCTAGGAAATCTTCTAAAGCACGAATTTTACCGCGTTCACGGTAAGTTGCTAAAGTGATTGCTTTACCAGTACGACCCGCACGACCTGTACGACCAATACGGTGTACATAGTCTTCGTTCTTCATTGGAAGACCGAAGTTAATTACGTGAGAAATTGTTGGTACGTCAAGACCACGAGCAGCAACGTCAGTTGCAACTAGAATTTTTGCACGACCTTCACGGATGCTACGTAAACGACGGTTACGCACAGTTTGTGGCATAGCACCATGAAGTGCTACAACTGAAAGACCAGCTTCTGCTAGCTCTTCAGCTAACATATCTGTATCTTCTTGAGTTGAAGCAAATACAACTGCTTGATCAACGTCTTCGCCGTTTAACCAATGCGTTAATAATTTTTTCTTGTGCTCAAAACCATCAGTCCAATGCAAAGTCTGAGTAATGTCAGTATTTGTAGAGTGACCAGTTTCGATAGAAATACGTTGTGGATCATTCATCATGCGTTCTGCAAGGCTGATAATACGACCAGCAAAAGTAGCAGAGAACATTAATGTTTGATCACGGTTACCCGCCAAATCACTGATCGCTTCTAAGTCTTCAGAAAAACCTAGATCAAGCATACGGTCTGCTTCATCTACGATTAACGCTTTAACTTGATCAAGTTTAATTTGACGACGGTTTACTAAGTCAAGTAAACGACCTGGAGTCGCTACAACAACTTGTGCACCTTTTAACTGTTGGATTTGTTTACCAAAAGGCATACCACCCATGATCGCAGCAATACGCACACCTTTCATGTGACGTACGAAACCGATCGCGTCTTGGCTTACTTGTTGAGCCAATTCACGTGTTGGGCATAAAACTAAAATTGAAGGTGCAGTCACAGCACGCATACGATCTTTGAAAGAAAGAAGCGTATCTTCATTACCTGCCAATGCATGTAATGTAGGAAGTAAGAATGCAGCAGTTTTACCAGAACCTGTTTGGCTCGATACAAGAAGATCTTTACCTTCTAAAGCAGCAGGAATTGATTGTTCCTGAACAGGAGTAGGCGCAGTAAAGCCTAAAGTTTGGAGTGCTTGTTGAAGTGATTCGTGTAATTGAAAATCAGCAAAAGTTTTGCTCATAGAGTGTTTCACCCGAAAATTGGGTGCTCCATTAAATATAAAGTCTGATGGACATCGGCAAATAGCGGCACAGCAATAATCGCTGAAAATATAGAATCAGCGGCGATCCGAGAACGACGATGCGTATAACGCACACATGATTACAGCCTGAACCTGAAGGAATCGCTTAAGCGATTGGGTGGGGCGCGAAATATTGTCCTCTCGATGGACCGGACGCGCATACACAATATAGAAGAGAAATGTTCAGGTAATGAACGAAATTTAGTGCGTGGGCGGAGTATAACAGATTTTTTTATAATGTCATTAAGTTTAATTGCTTTTTACATTTTATATTACAGATCAAATCAAATTGAATGAAAAATCCATTATTGAAATAAATAAAAGCCCTCACATAAGAGGGCTTTTATTTATTTCATAAAATGCTGCACAACACACATTATGAAAATATCTTCATAAATTTGATCTGCTTATTTAGCAGCTTCACCCCAAGCTGGAACAACCGCTTGCATAAGTGGCTTTAACATTTTCATAGAACATGCCAATACTTGACCATTTTCCATAGAATCTGTACCACCACGAGCATCAACTACAGTACCGCCCGCTTCTTTCACGATCAACTCGCCTGCAGCGATGTCCCATGGTTTCAAACCAAGTTCGAAATAACCATCAAAACGACCGGCAGCAACATAAGCTAAGTCTAATGCAGCAGAACCTGAACGACGGTATTGAGCACCTTGTTCAGTCACAGCCAACAAAGACTCAAAATGATTTTTTGCGTAAGAAACAATTTCACCGTTACGTTTAGCACGGTAAGCATGACCTACTGATAGGAATGTATTTTCTAAGCTATCTTTAATATTCACACGAATACGGCGTTGGTTCATCATCGCACCACGACCACGGCTTGCTGAGAACAACTCATCTTTAACAGGGTCATAAATAACACCGTGTTGAGTTACACCTTTATGTTGAACAGCGATAGAAATACAGAAATGCGGAAAACCATTGATAAAGTTTAAAGTCCCGTCTAAAGGATCGATCACCCAACACCAATCAGCGTCATGACCTTTACCTTCTTGTAGACCAAACTCTTCACCAAGGAAGCTATGATTTTTATAGCTTTTACGGAGAGTTTCGATAGTCAATTCTTCTAAATAACGGTCTACACGCGTTACTGGACCATCGATGCCTTTTTCTTCAACTTGCAGATCAAGTTTATGACGATTCTGATGCGCTTTTAAAAGCTCTTGACCAACTGTTTGAGCCGCACGCGCAGCCATAACCACCATAGGTTCCATTGAACACCCACTACAAATTTGAAGATACTGATAAAGAATAATGCATAAAAGCGCCGGCATTTTAACAAATGTCGACGCTTTTAGGGGAAAAATGTTTCTAAAATTTTAATTTGGAAAAATTAAACCATTTGCAAAGTATTCAACCATGCCTGTTTGACTGATTTTTCAATACCTTGTGCATCAAGGCCACATTCTTTTAACATTTCGCTATGTGTAGCTTGTGCCTGAAATAGATCAGGTAAACCTAAGTTCAACATGGGTTTGACAATTTGCGCTTTAGCTAAATACTCATTGACTGCACTACCCGCTCCAGCCATGACTGCATGCTCTTCAACAGTAACAAACAATTGGGTTTTTTCAGCAAAGCGCTGAATCATTTGCTCATCTAAAGGCTTAACGAAACGCATATTAATCACACGAATCGCCACATCCAGCTCTTTTGCTAAACTTTGCGCACTTTCTACAGCAACACTTACGCGACTACCAAATGCAAGAATCGTGATGCCATCATCATGTTCAGTATTTAATTCCAAAACAACTTCAGCTTTACCAATTTCTATTGCACTTAATTCAGATTGAATTTCAACACCTAATCCATTACCTCGCGGATAACGTACAGCTGCTGGTCCATTATACTGATACGCGGTGTGCAACATTTGGCGACATTCATCTTCGTCTTTAGGTGCCATGATCACAATATTCGGTACAGTACGCATAAAGGCATAATCATACGCACCTGCATGCGTTGGACCATCTTCACCGACAAGCCCTGCTCGATCAATGCCAAAAGTCACATCTAGATTTTGTAATGCAACATCATGTACAAATTGATCATAACCACGTTGTAAGAATGTAGAATAAATCGCAACAACAGGTTTAAGACCTTCACATGCCATACCCGCTGCAAGCGTCACTGCATGCTGTTCAGCAATCGCTACATCAAAGAAGCGTTCAGGAAATTGCTTTGCAAACTGAACCATACCAGAGCCTTCGCACATGGCTGGAGTAATCGCAAGTAATCGCTCATCGGACTGTGCTTCATCACACAACCATTGTCCAAACACATCTGAATATTTAGGGGCAGAATTTGTAGATGCTGTTGTATTTATTTTAGAAATTGCATGATATTTGATTTGGTCAGATTCAGCAGGTGCAAAACCTTTGCCTTTCTTAGTATAGATATGAACCAAACGAGGACCTTTACGTTTTTTCAAAGCATTAAATACTTTGACCAAACCATCAACATCGTGACCATCGAAAGGACCAAAATAATCAAAACCGATTGCACTAAATAAGTTATCTGCTGCATCTGTTGCAGATTGATGTAAACGAGAATTATAAGACCATTCAGGGTGTTGCTCAATATAAGGCACGCCTTCATCATCGATCTGTACAGACTGCCCTTTTTCCCAAATCGCAGCTAAATGCTTAGCAAATCCACCAGTACTACACGAAATAGACATATCGTTGTCGTTCAGCACAACGATCAGATCGGCAGTATGCGCCACAGCATCATTCATCGCTTCAAAAGCCATGCCTGCTGTCATTGCACCATCACCAATAATCGCAACCACATCACAAGGGTTTTTCAAATGACGACGCGCCAAAGACATCCCCAAACCTGCTGAGATTGCAGTTGATGAATGCCCCACACCAAAAGTATCGAACTCAGACTCTTCACGTGCTGGAAATGCGGCTAAACCATTTTTAGAACGAATGGTTGTAAGTTGTTCACGACGACCTGTTAATGCTTTGTGTGGATATGCTTGATGACCCACATCCCAAATCAGGCGATCGTTTGGCGTATTGAAGCAATAATGTAATGCGACAGTCAGCTCAATGACACCTAAATTTGCGCCAAAATGTCCACCACTTTGACCAGCTGCATACAAAATAAATTGACGTAACTCATCCGCGACTTGAACCAATTGGTTTTTCGCTAGCTTACGCAGTTGTAATGGATGATCGATAGCATCCAACAAGGGCGTCACTGGGCGTTGAGTAGGAATCTCGGTATACAACATATGTAGCAATGCCTTCTAAGCCTGGCAAATCCTAAGCTAGGTAAAATGGGTTAACTCGATTCTCAATCGCATGAAAACATGCCAAGAATCAAAAAAAATCACCGTCAATCAACCACATTTATATTGGTGCATTATTAAGCAGCTGCTTAATCGGGCGTCGTTAGGTAAGGTAGATTATCCTGAATAACCTTAGTACTTATCAACTACTATTATGTGCATTATACAAAAAAAGAAAATGTTCTCATCAAATTTACATACTCTACTACCACCAAGGTCGTAGCATTAAGCTATACTTTAGTTAAATTATGAACATGTAATGGAAGTCGCTGTGCCTATCGAGTTTGTTGCCACATCACAATTACCCACTGCTTTTGGTGATTTCAAAATCACAGTTTTCCAAGATCCTCAAACAGGCGAAGAACATGTAGCACTCTCAAAAGGTTTAGAAATAGCACCAACTGCGCCTGTTTTAGTACGCATTCACTCCGAGTGTTTAACGGGGGATGCTTTTGCTTCTTTGAAATGTGACTGTGGCCCTCAGTTACAAGCAACTCAAAAACTGATTAATGATGCTGGTCAAGGCGTGATTCTGTATTTACGTCAAGAAGGTCGTGGTATTGGATTAACCAATAAAATTCGTGCCTACGCACTTCAAGATCAAGGCCATGACACTGTAGATGCAAATTTATTGCTGAATTTACCTGCGGATGCACGCCGCTATGATATGTGCAGCATCATGCTCGATCATTTACAAATCAAACAGGTCAAGTTATTGACCAACAATCCTTTAAAAATTAAAGCATTGACCGATTTAGGTATTGATGTGGTTGATCGCGTTCCATTAACAGTTGGCCTAAATAAATTTAATGAAGATTATTTAAAAACCAAACATGAACGTATGTCACACATGTACGACAAAGAAGATTTTTAATTCAATTCGTAAGCCATTAACAGCGCCCTCCTTTTAAGAAGGGTGCTGACTTAACGTTAAATCGTCATCGAAAAAATACGACTTTCTGGCATTTTTCTTTTTAATTTCAAATCAAATGCCATACAAATATTCCGTACAAATGGCTTTCCTGCTTCTGTCACACGAATAGACTCATCGCCTATAACAAGAAGTTGATCATGTTGCATTTCATTTAATTGATTGAGTACATCATTTAACTCGGGAAAGTCCATTTTTGGATCTGACCAAGATGTTTCAAAGCTACACATTAAATTTAAAATATGCTTCCGAATGACCAAATCTTCATCCGACAAAATATGCCCATGATAAACTGGAATTTGTTCCTGCTCTAAACTGACATAATAATCATCAATATTCTTTTCATTTTGTGCAAAGCTATACCAGCTATCGCTAATCGATGACACACCCAGCCCAATCATGACTTGGGTTTTGGATGCGGTATAGCCCATAAAGTTACGATGCAATCTACCAGCTTGGAATGACTGATACATGGGATCTGGTTCTAAAGCAAAATGATCCATGCCGATTTCATGGTAGCCCTGTTCAAGCAGTTTCTTTTTGCCTTCTTCATAACATTGACGTTTCATTTCATCTTTAGGGACATCGTGGTCTTTAAATCCACGTTGTCCATTGCCCTTAATCCAAGGCACATGCGCATAACTATAAAAGGCTAAACGATCCGGCATCAGAGAACTCGTTTGATCAATCGTATTGAGTACATCTTCTAAATTTTGAAATGGCAGACCAAACACTAAATCATGTGAAATCGATGTATATCCTATTTCTTTCGCCCATTCAGTCACTTGTTTTACATGCTCAAACGGTTGAATTCGATGAATCGCTTTCTGTACTTTTTCGTTATAGTCCTGAACACCATAACTGACGCGGCGAAAACCTAAATCATACAACGTTTGTAGATGAGCTTTGGTTGTATTGTTTGGATGCCCTTCAAAGCTAAACTCGTATTCATGAGCAATTTTTGCTTTAGATAATATGCCTTCGATCAGTTGTTTCAAATGTTCTGCTGAGAAAAATGTCGGTGTTCCACCACCCAGATGAATTTCCTTAATCACTGGCTGATCGACCAGAAGCTGACAATACAATGCCCATTCTTTTAATACCGCCTGAATATAGGGCTGTTCAACTTCATGGCGCTTCGTGACTTTTTTATGGCAACCACAAAAAGTACATAAGCTTTCACAGAATGGTAAATGGATATAAAGACTGATCCCTTCTGTTGCATTGGATTCATCAAACGATCGTTTCAGTGTTTGCTTCCACAAATCCAATGAAAAATGCTGTTCATCCCAATACGGCACTGTTGGATAACTGGTGTAACGTGGTCCAGGAACATTATATTTCTGAATGAAAGAATTCACTGGATTCGACATTTCGATAGCCCCATAACCGTTTAATACAACAATAATATGAATTTTATTTGACTTATTGTGCTGAGCTTCTCCAATCAATTCAACCTAGTAAGATAGTCGGAATAAATTCCATTTTCAGCGTTTAATATTCGAGGTATGCCAGAACTCCATCACCCACCGATAATAAAGATCGAGAAAATCACCTTAATTTTTAAGTTAATTTATGTTTTGATGTATCCAGTTTTTCTTTTGCCCAAGAGGCTTGCCATGTCGAATCCTACTTCTGCAGATATTCAGCGTGTACGTGATTTTCTCGTAGATTTACAAGCACGCATTTGTGCAAGCTTAGAACAACAAGAAATTGCAGGCGGTGGTACAGCGACATTCGAAATTGATGATTGGGAACGTCCAGAAGGCGGCGGTGGTCGTTCACGAGTTCTACAAAATGGTACAGTGATTGAAAAAGGCGGTGTGATGTTCTCACACATCAATATTTCAAAACTGCCAACCTCTGCAACCGAACGCCATCCTCAAATTGCAGGAGCAAAAGCTCAAGCAATGGGCGTATCTTTGGTGATCCATCCTAAAAATCCTAACGTTCCAACTTCCCATGCCAATGTCCGTCTATTTGTTGCTGAAAAAGAAGGTCAAGAACCGATTTGGTGGTTTGGTGGTGGTTTTGACTTAACCCCATTTTATCCAAATGATGAAGATCTGCTGTCGTGGCACCAAACCGCACATGATCTTTGTGCACCATTTGGTGAAAATATCTATGCTGAACATAAAAAATGGTGTGATGATTACTTCTACTTAAAGCATCGTGATGAACAACGAGGTGTAGGTGGTTTATTTTTTGATGATTTAAATCAATGGGACTTTGAAACCTGTTTTAAATACATGCAAGCTGTGGGTAATGGTTACTTAGAAGCCATTTTACCGATCTTTAAACGTAATCAAGATAAAACCTATACTGAGGCACAGCGTGAGTTCCAACTGTATCGTCGTGGACGTTATGTCGAGTACAACTTGGTCTATGACCGCGGCACTTTGTTTGGCCTACAGACAGGTGGTCGTATTGAATCGATTCTAGTGAGTCTACCACCACTAACAGGCTGGTCTTATCGTCCTGAATGGGATGAAGGCTCTCCAGAAAAACGCTTAACAGATTATTATTTAAAACCTAAAGATTGGTTATCTGAACTGAAAAAATAACCTACAAGCCTTTAAAAACCACATCATTAATAGCCCTTGTGTTTCAGCATAGGGGTTATTTTTATGCTGTATTAAGAGATAAATCGTATTACAAAACTCGTATGCTATTTTCATAAGAGAAAGAATACTTACATAACCTCATGCTAACTTTCGATTCACTTGCAAATAAATATATGTTGTCACATTTTTGACATGCTTGATCGAATATCATGAGCTGAAATAGCGTACACTGCATACAATATTTATTCATCCATGGTTAGAACGATTTGGCTTAAATGCCCGATTTTTCAGTTCCATCATTGAGGGAACTCACATGCAAAGCAAAAAAATCCGTTCTACCGTGCTTATCTTTTGGTTACTTCTCATTGCATTCATCAGTGCAGTCAGTACAACCATCTTTTCTGAAAGTTTCTTCAATGATAGTTTTGGAATCAGCCTCATCGTTTTTACAGCGGTTGGATTATTGATTAACATCTCTTACTTATGTATCCGTACCCTTAACGATATCTGTAATCCCACACACTAATATCCATTCCTTTTATCCAATCCTTTTTTTAATACTTTTGAAAAAATAATTTTAAAAACTCATTGTTGTGAATACTGAGTTTTATTGTTCAGGCTTTAGTACATTTCTAATTTAACGTATATTGATCACCATTTTCAGCACATGGACTTTGCGTAATGAGCAAACAGTTTGCAGTTATTGGTAATCCGATTGAACAGTCTCGCTCTCCTGAGCTTCACCAAGCTTTCGCAAAGAAAGTCGGTATCGATTTACAATATTCAAAGCGCCTTGCTCCCATTGATGGCTTCATTGAAAACATTCAAGATTTCTTTTCTAATCACGGTATTGGAATGAATGTAACTGTGCCTTTTAAAGAACAAGCCTTCGCACAATGTGCTGTATTGACTGAACGTGCCAAAATAGCCAAAGCGGTAAACACCTTATGGATGCAAGATGGCAAACTTCATGGTGATAACACGGATGGACAAGGCTTAGTCGATGCTATCACGACTTTAAATTGGCCATTACAAGACAGTTCTATTTTGATTCTTGGCGCAGGCGGTGCGACACGTGGCGTAATCTACCCATTGGTTCAAGCGGGTGTAAAAAAAATCGTCATCGCAAATCGTACACTAGCACGTGCAGAACAATTGATCACAGACCTTCAAAGTGCTGTTCCTGAGTGTGAACTATCCGTTATTTCTTTAAATGATCTGTCAGGTGATTTTGATTTTATTATCAATGCTACTTCTGCCAGCCTGTCAGGTGAAGCATTGATCTTGCCACCAGAACTACAATTTAAACATGCTTATGAAATGGCGTATGGCAAACCTTCGAGCTTCATCGATCAAGCCAAGGCGCGAGATGTACCCTACTCAGAAGGTTATGGTATGTTAGTCGGTCAAGCGATTGAATCATTCTCAATTTGGAATGGTGTTAAACCCGATTTAAAAGATTTTATTTAAAAGCATATTTTAAAAGACATCGTTAAAAAGCAAAAAAAGAAGCTCACTTGAGCTTCTTTTTAATTCAGATGATTCATTTGCTATTTCGTATAATTGTCTATGTACTTATAAGCTTCTAGATAAACTGACTGACTAAATAAATCTTCATATTCAGCTTTTAAAGCTGATACAGATGCTTCAGAAAGTTGACCTTTACGATCATCCATATAAGCTTTTGCATAGACTTGAGAAGCTTGAGTCAAACTTGCTTTATCAGACTCAGTTACATCATAAATATCGATATATTTTTGCAAATAGAGCTGTGCAAAGATGGCTTGTTCAGTTCTGTATTTCTTTTTTAGCTCATTCCACTCTAACTGCTTTTTATAATCTGCAATACCATCCTGTACGTATTCATTCACCGTTGAACCCAAACCATCAAAATCATGTCCACTTTGCAGCGCATGTTTTTCACGAAGTTGGTTTAAACGTTTTAAAGCCTGTCCGTTAGGTTGTTCTAAATCCTCTACAAATTGATATGCATAGATCTCTGAAATTTCATCTAAGGCTTTTGCAGAATAATATTTGAGGTATTCCGCACGGTATCCAGCAAAGGCTACAACGAAAGCTGCTTGGTATGCTTTAAGCTCCGATTGATGTCGCTTATAACTTTGCAAAGCAACAGTACTCAAATAATCAGGTAACTCGATCTCAGCTTCTGTCTCACTTGCTTCAAGTGTGGCTGCAGCTGCTGCATCAATTGCATCTTGCGCTGCTGCTGAATGGGACTCGCCAGTAATCGGTGCCAATACCCCCTTGATCGCATTTTCGAGTAAAGAGCCTTTACTGACTTCCTCAATGGATTGAGCCTTTTTCAAAGCCTGTCGATCAATTGCTGTCGCATTTCCATAATTTAAAATTTGATTGGTGCTTTTGAAGTTAAGCTTGCCAAAATCAGACTCATTAAATGCCATATCATAATCAATATTCTGCACACGACCTTTTGGATCTAAAGTGAGATCTATCACCACACTGGTTGTTGCAGTTTGATGCTCTGCTAAAACTTTTTTAATCTCAGACTCATGCTTTTGCCATAATTGTTTAAACTGCTGAGCATCAATAAGCTGTTGTGATTGGTATGGCTTAAATAATGGTTTAAGTTGTTCAAGCGCTGTTACAGAAGCATCCTCAGAACTCGCTTCCTCAGCATCAGCGATTGCATCGCCACTTTCCTGAATGTCATCACGACTTGGAATCACTCGAACATCTTGATAGTCCATACACAGTGTCACCTTACCAATCGGAACATTTTTTGTTCTCACTAAGGCTTCACAGATTTCTTCTGAGAGCGTTCTAGATTCTTCATTATGCTCTAAACGATCCGTTTCCTCTAAGTCTTCTAAAGAAACTGCTGTTGCATCAGCTGCGGCATCTATAGCATTTGCAGCAGCTTCAGTCGCTGTCTCTGCTGTAGCGTCATAAGCCGTTTGATCCGACTCATTTTCAGAACTTTCTTCATCTTCAGCACCATGGTCATGTTCGTGATACATCAAACTATGCATTTTTTCATTAATCAGCTGATAAACACGCTCAGATGATGCATATGCTTTACCTTCTTCATCTGCATCAGTAGATGACTCGTACGCTGCCTGAGCCGCCATAGCAGCGGCATCTGCTGCCTCTGTTGCTGCCTCTACAGCTTCTGAAGCTCTCTCGTCTTCAACGCTTTGGCTATCCTCGCTGTACTGCTCACCTTTTACTTGCTCGGTGTAGTAAATCTCGTTGACATAATCATAGAGTTCAAGCTGAGTATGAACGGTATCTAAATCGCCACTAAAACGAATTTTTTTCAATGCACCTTGGGCTTTCTCATCCTGAGTCAATCCCAAGGTATGGACTTGATTTGCATCTGCCAGTGTGTAGGTCAATGCATTCATTTGCTTTAGATATTCAGCAAAATTTTTAAGATCAACTTGCTCAAAAGCTTCTTTATGTTTTGAAAAATCAATATATGCCAAACGCCCTTGGCTATCACGATTCACCATAAACGGCATGATCGCAAAATAATTGGTATAAAACTTATATTCATTAAAATCAACAACCATCGGGAGCTGAGCTTGTATTTGCAAAGTTGGCTTTTGATAATTTAACTGCAACGTTAAAGCAGCCAATTTTTGCCTGAAATGAACCGAACCACTATAGCTAAACTGCAAATCATTCAAAACATTTACGAGAGACTGTGCGATTTGAGTTTTAGGCGAACGCCCCTCATAACGATAATCATCATCTGACGAGTCATTCTTTTCAGCCAAAGCCTGATAGAGCACTTTCTTTTCTTTTTGGCTAAATGGAATATTTTGAGTTCTGATTAATTGATCAATTTGCTTTTTAAGCTGAGGATCAAGTACAGGTACTGTTGGTTTATCTTCTTTTTCCTTATGTGTTTCTTCCTGCTCAAACTGTAAATCCGTTTGAATGGAAAATTGTCCTTTCATGTCATAACTGGAATTTTCAAATAAAGCATTGAGTCCCTGAGTCGCCTGTTCTGCGAGCCCTAAATTATGATCAGTATTGGATTTAATGACATGTTGACTACAACCAGTAATACTTAGTCCGAGCAAGCAAATTGATAAATATTTTAATTGCATAATATTCGTTAGAAACCTGAGTTATTTATAGTTTATTGTGATGTGATAGTAACAAAAAATTCACACAAGCAGTCTAACAAATAGATGCAATCCAGATGATGATTTATTCTACCAATTCGCTTTTCTGACATTTTTTAAATTAGTCACTATCAATGTTTTTTTGGCAATTCAGCTCATACTCTGTTTAACGATTGAATATTTTTAATATTTACAGATTTAGGAATGATTAAATGCCAGCATATAAAGCGCCTGTCCGTGATATTCGTTTCTTAATGAATGAAGTCTTTGACTACCCTGCGCATTACAAAACTCTAAGCAATGGCGAATCTGCAGATTCAGACACAATTGATATGATTATCGAAGGTGCGGCAGATTTTTGTGAAAACATTTTATCGCCACTGAATCAATCAGGTGATGAAGAAGGTTGTCATTTTAAAGACGGAGAAGTCACCACACCTAAAGGCTTTAAAGAAGCTTATGATCAATTTGTTCAAGGTGGATGGCAAGGTTTGTCTTACCCAGAAGAATTTGGTGGTCAAGGCTTACCGATGTCTTTGAACTTGGTCAAATCTGAAATGATGGGAACTGCAAACTGGTCGTTCACCATGTATCCAGGTTTAAGCATGGGCTGTATGAATACCATCATGCAGTTTGGCACAGAAGAACAAAAAAATACCTATATGCCCCATCTTACTGCAGGGACTTGGTCTGGTACGATGTGTTTGACTGAGCCTCAGTGCGGTACCGACTTAGGTCAAGTGAAAACCAAAGCAGAACCAACTGATGAAGGTACCTATAAGATTACTGGTACCAAAATCTTCATCTCTGCTGGTGAACATGATCTGACTGAAAACATTATTCACATCGTTTTGGCTCGTCTTCCAGATGCACCTCCAGGAACAAAAGGCATTTCACTATTTATCGTGCCAAAATTCATCCCTACTGCAGAGGGCGGTGTGGGTGAACGTAACCCTGTAACGTGTGGTTCAATTGAACATAAAATGGGTATTCGTGCTTCTGCAACAGCGTTACTTAACTTTGATGAAGCAGTTGGCTATTTGATCGGTGAAAAAAATAAAGGCTTACATGCAATGTTTACCTTTATGAACACCGCGCGTATTGGTACAGCGGTTCAAGGTCTTGCACATGCTGAATTGGCATTCCAAGGTTCTTTACCCTATGCGAAAGAACGTATGTCTATGCGTGCGCTTTCAGGTAAAAAAGAGCCTGAGAAAGTCGCGGATTCGATCATTCATCATGCTGATGTACGTCGTATGTTGATGACACAAAAAGCGATTGCTGAAGGCGGTCGTTCAATGATTTATCATGCTGCTCAGCTTGCAGATAAGATGACAGATGCATTGGCTCAGGGTGATCAAGCCAAATTTGATGATTATGATGACAAACTAGGTTTCTATACGCCAATTCTTAAAGGTTTCTTAACGGAACTTGGCTTAGAGGCAGCAAATCACGGTATGCAAATCTTTGGTGGTCACGGCTATATCAAAGAACATGGTATGGAGCAGATCGTACGTGATGCCCGTATTTCAACGCTATACGAAGGCACAACGGGTGTTCAAGCGCTTGATTTAATTGGTCGTAAAGTGCTTTTATCTTCTAAAGGTAAAGTTGTTCGTGACTATACGGCTGAAATCTTAAAATTCTGTGGTCAACATGCACGTAATAAATATATGCGTCGTTTCGCATGGGATTTAACCAAAGCCTGCGCACAATGGAATGCTTTAACTGTTCGTATCATGCTTGCAGCACGTAAAGACCGTGACATCGTATCTTCTGCTTCTGTAGATTATTTGATGTTCTCTGGCTATGTGATGATGGCGTACTACTGGGCTCAACAAGCGGCTGTTGCTTCTGCAAAATTAGCATCAGGTGAAGGTTCAGAGACTCCAGAATTCTACAAGGCTAAAATCAAACTCGCAGATTTCTATTTCGAGCGTTTATTGCCACGTACCCAAGGGCATGCTGAATCTATGGTAAACCCATCGAAAACGTTGACTTCACTTGCTCCTGAACACTTTAGCTTTGATTACTAAGTCATCATTCATACATTATGACTAAATAAAAAGATCGCTTCGGCGGTCTTTTTTTATTTTTGAATCATCATAGACTTCTATAAGCTTCGTAATCGTACAAAAAACAACAGCTAAACATCAGTTGAGGAGCCATATTTTTATTATTCATTCAAAAATATTTTCTTTTTTAAAACCTCAGTTTTATATCAACAGAGTTAATCCTATGAATAAGATACTTCTCACATCTCTGCTAAGCACATTTACACTGAGTACTTTAATGTTAAGTACAACCAGCTACGCCCAAATAAATCATCAGAATGTAAAAACAAAAACGCCATATTCGACTCAAAACTTAAATTACAGCGCAAGTGGATCCGCTGAAGTGACGATTCAACGTCCTATCGCTGAAGTCTTCAATACTTTAACTGATGTGAATCAATGGCCTAAAATCAATCAAGGTGTGACTCAGGCCATTGAACCGAAAAATCTTAAAGTTGGAAAAAACACCATATTTAAAGAATCTATCGCCAGTCCAATTCCGGGAATTGAAAATTGGACCAATGAATGGCATGTAATTGAGTTTGAAAAAAATAAAAAGTTTGTGATTGCTGGAGTTGAGCAATTCGCACAAGTTCCAATTCACTCAAAAATTACTTACGAATTTGAGCGTATTGATACTAAAACAACAGAATTTGAACGAACCATTGAGGTCACTTTAGATGAAAAATTTATACAAGGTTCAACCAAAGGCGAAGTTGAAGCACTTTATCGTTTTCTAGGTTCTCAATGGGAAATGGCGAATCATTTAAAGCACTATATTGAGACTCAAACACTTCAAAAATAGCAAATTTGATCCCTATCTATTTTGATTTATCCCACATATATTAAGGAAAAATACGGTTAAAAATACTTCACTCAATGGATGAGTCGCTCTATGATTTTAAGTGCATTGCCAACGCTCAATCGGAAAATGGCGACCTTAGTTGGTCTCACTGCGATTCTCTTCTGGAGTACAAATGTCGGTCTCATCCGTAGTGTTAGTGAAAGTTTTGGAGCCGTGGGTGGAGCAGCGCTCATTTATAGTGTTGCCTCAGTCATCTTATGGATGACCGTGGGACTCCCTAAACTCTCTACTGTACCTAAGCCATATCTATGGTGGGGTAGCCTACTCTTCGTTAGCTATGAATTATGTTTTGCCCTATCCATTGGTTACGCACAAAATAATCGCCAAGCGATTGAAGTTGGTATGGTGAACTATCTCTGGCCGACTTTCACCCTAATTTTTGCAATCATCTTTAATAACGTCAAAAGTAATTTTTTAATATTTCCAGGCTGTATTTTAGCTTTACTCGGTATTTGCTGGGTTTTAGGTGGTGAAGCTGGGTTTAATCCCATGCAAATGTACCAAAATGTAGTGCTAAATCCGATCAGTTATGGACTCGCATTCCTTGCTGCAATTATTTGGGCAGCGTACTGCTCCATTACCGTCAAAATGTCACAAGGTAAGAATGTAGTCACGTTATTCTTTGCACTCGCAGCCCTCGTACTCTGGATTAAGTATTTATTCATGGGGGAAGCAACGCTACATTTCACCTACCAATCTAGCATGACGCTCTTCATGGCTGCAGGAGCATTAGGCTTAGGCTATGCCGCTTGGAATATTGGAATCATTTCAGGCAATATAACCTTACTTGCAGGTGCATCGTATTTCACACCCGTGCTATCAGCCGTGATCGCTGCAATCCTATTAAACACTTCACTGTCGTTTACATTCTGGCAAGGTGTATGGATGGTGACTACAGGTGCGATTCTGTGTTGGTTTGCCACTAAATCCCAAACAGACTCACATTAAAATAAAGGCTCAAATAAAAGACCTCAAATTTCACAACTTGAGGTCTTTCATGCCGAACAACATTGAAAAATAAAGTTCATCTTTAAATGAATGTTGTTGAAGCGACTATTTTAAAATTAAAGATTTGTCATACGATTTACTTTTTAAATTCTTTAATTTCAATCGGCTTATCCTTTACCAGCTCTACAGTTCCTTGCATACCTGTATCGGTGCCTTTAAAATGAATAGAAACACCCTGATCATTCGCAAGCTTAATCCCACTACCCGAAATCACACGTTTTAGTTCATGTGTTTTATCTGAGTTATCGCTAAGCTGTGCTGTTTCAAAATTATCTGTCGTTTTTAATGCAATGGTAAGATCATTTGGACCTGTGAAGTGAATTTCTTGCTCAGCCTGAGCCGTCTGATCAATCGTAGTTGCTGTTTCATTCGCTGCTGGATTTGTTGACGTAGCGGGACTCGTCGCTTGTTCAGCAGAAGTCGGGGTAGTCGCTTCTTTCTTGTCTGCGCAACCAACCAGTGCAAAACCTAATAATGCTGTCGTTAAAAAATATTTCATGTCATCACCTTGAATCATCAAAGAATTAAAAAAATGTATTTGATCATTCTCTCAACAGATGTCGATAAAATCAGGATCGCTTACATACGAAGTATAAATTTTAACTTAGCAACAGAATTTGCTATCAATTCATTACATACGCTGAACGATGCACATGCAATTCAATATTTACAAAAACTCTTCCAATACTGAATTTAGAAATACATGACCTTGCTCAGTACAAGCAAGGCGGTTTTGATCATCAATCATCAACTTTCTTTGACGAAGAGAGATTAAAGTTTCATCTAACTCAGACAAATTTAACCCTGTGCGTTCTGCATAAAAGCTGGCATCTACACCTTCATTTAGGCGTAGCGCATTCATCATAAATTCAAAAGGCATGTCGCCAGCTTCAATCTTCTTGAACTGTAAATTTTCAGCAGGAACTTTAGCGAGATAATCTTTTGGTAACCGCGTTTTTTGGAAGCGATAAACACCATCGCTCATAGTCACTTTACCATGAGCGCCCGCGCCAATCGCAAGATAGTCACCAAACTGCCAGTAATTCAAATTATGCGTTGATGGTTTTTCTTTACGCCAAGCAGATACTTCATAATTAATATAACCATTGGTTTTTAAATAAGCTTCGCCCTGTTCTTGAATGTCTTCAAGTACCTCATCTACAGGGAGAATTGGCTGAGTTCTAAAGAAAACTGTGTTTGGCTCAATGGTCAATTGATACCAAGAAATATGTGTAGCGCCACTTTCAACCGCGAGCCTTAAATCCAAGAGCGCCTGTTCGATTGATTGCTCTGGCAAACCATGCATCAAATCTACATTGATACGCTCGAACCCAGCTTCATGTGCATTCTTAATTGCAGAAATAGCATCATTATTCGAATGAATTCGACCCAATTTCTTTAAATGATCGGTATCAAAACTCTGAACACCAATAGAAAGTCTATTGATGCCTACAGCTAAGTAATCAGCAAATGGATCATGTTCAACCGTGCCAGGGTTTGCTTCTAGGGTAATTTCACAACCATCTTCAAAAGGGACTATGGCTTTAAGTTGTTCAAATAACCATTGATACCCTTGTGCAGAAATGAGTGACGGTGTTCCCCCACCAATAAATACACTGTGAATTTGACGACCTTGAGCAAAATATACTTGAGTCTTAAAGTCCTCCGCCAATGCTTGTAAATATTCCTGCTCAAGCTCCATAGATAAAGCACCATTGGGGACAGCATGCGAGTTAAAGTCGCAGTACGGGCACTTGCGTACACACCAAGGCATATGAATATACAGAGATAAAGGAATAGATGCAGGATTTAAATCAGCCAAGGAACAAGCTCAAAATTTCAAAATCGTATTTTAACATGTCTACATCACAACACTGCCGATATTGTTTCAAATTTGCTATAGACTAATAAATAAGCACTGATTTATAAGCAATAAGTGGGAAATACGGATGTTAAAAATATCGAACCATTTACTCTTATTTTTGCCTCTAGCCTTTGGTATTGGCATCGCCATGAGCATACAAACGGCAATTAATACTCAACTACGCGAATTTTTATATTCACCCTTACAAGCTGCCCTTTTATCATTTTTCATTGGTACAATACTGCTCGCAGTCATGGTGTTTTTTCAACAAGTGGAAAAACCAAGCATTGAACTTCTCTCACAAATTCCTTGGTATTTGTGGTTAGGAGGATTACTTGGTGTTTATGCGATCAGTATGAGTTTATATACTGCTCCCCATCTAGGCTTTCTCTCATTGTCCGCTTTAATTATTTTTGGACAGATTCTAACTTCAATGATCGTCGATCATTTTGGTTTTTTAGGGGCTGATCAGACACCGATTAACTGGCAACGCTTACTGGGTGGCGTGGTGATTTTTATTGGTGTGCTTCTCACTTTACAACGCTAAACCTTACATCTAAGCACATAAAACATATGAGTACTTTTTGTGTCTAATGTTTCATCTGCGACATCATTGAGCTATGAACTAAAAAAACTATTTCATTTGATGATTCCGATTTTAATCACTCAATTTTCTCAAGCAGGTCTGGGGCTCATTGATACCATTATGGCGGGGCATTTGTCTGCAACAGACCTTGCTGCTATTGCTGTTGGTGTCGGCCTTTGGATTCCAGTGATGCTGCTTTTTAGTGGCATTATGATTGCCACCACACCTTTAGTTGCTGAAGCCTATGGTGCTCGAACGCCTGAAAAAATTGCAACCATCGCTAGACAATCCCTATGGGTTGCTTTGGTATTGGGTATTATCGCAGGCTTAATTCTTCAATTATTACCAGCAACTTTACCAATTTTAGGTGTTCCTGAATCATTACAACCGAAAGCGGGTTTATTCTTACACGCAATCGGTTTTGGTATGCCTGCGGTGACCATGTATGCAGCATTGCGTGGCTATTCTGAAGCGATTGGACATCCTCGACCTGTCACGGTCATCAGTTTAATGGCTTTGCTTGTACTGATTCCAATGAACTATCTGTTTATGTATGGTTTAGGGCCTATTCCTGCTTTGGGCAGTGCTGGCTGTGGTTTTGCAACTGCAATTTTGCAATGGATGATGTTTATTACCTTAGCGATTTATATTTTCAAAAATAAAGCTTACCAAAGTACGCAACCGCTCACCCACTGGGAAAAGATTAATCCATATTGGTTGAAACGCATTTTAATGCTAGGTTTTCCGATTGGTTTAGCGATTTTCTTTGAAGTCAGTATTTTTAGTACTGCTGCGATTGTACTCAGTCCACTTGGGGAAACTATCGTGGCTGCGCATCAAATTGCCATCTCGATCACTTCACAACTCTTCATGATTCCCATGTCTTTGGCAATTGCATTGACCATTCGTATTGGCACCTATTATGGTGAACAAAACTGGATTGCTATGCGTAAAGTCCAATCGATTGGATTGGCAACTGGTACGGTTTTGGCATTCATGACCATGCTTTTACTGTGGTTCTTCAAAAATCAGATTGTAGCGCTTTACACTTCAGATGTTGTAGTGACCCAAATCGCAGTGTATTTGGTGCTGTTCGCTATCGCTTACCAACTCATGGATGCATGGCAAATCAGTGCTGCTGGATGCCTTCGTGGTATGCAAGACACTAAAGGTCCGATGTGGATTACCATGATTGCTTATTGGGTCATCGCTTTCCCTGTCGGTCTTTATTTATCTCGTTTTACTGACATGGGCCCTGCGGGTGTGTGGATTGGTCTGATTGTCGGATTAAGTATCGCATGTGTGTTATTACTGACACGTTTATATATGAACAATAAGCGATTAGAGTCTCAGACAAAGCTCTTTTGATCGTTTAATCTGTAATAGTTTTATAAAATAGCTTAAGCAAAAGCCGATTCAAACGAATCGGCCTTTGCTTACTCTACTTCTCAATACACTAAGCAGATTTTGCATGATTCTGGGTTTGAGTATCTGCAACAGGACTTGCTCCAATCTGCCATACAAATGGCAAATCAGCTCCGTTCACCTCCCAATCACCAATTGCTTTTTCTTTATAAATAAGAGGATTGTGAGAAGAAACAGTTCGTGCATTACGCCAGAATCGATCAAGCTGTTTTGCACGGCTGCTTGCCGAAGCACTCAAGGCATTAAACAGATTACTGGTCAAATCTAATACCAATTTAGACACCACCACTTGTCCTTGTGCAGATCCCAGTTCAGCAGCAACATTCGCCTGATGCTCTAAAACCTCTGTGGACGTAAAATGACTTAAATAAGCCTGTTGCAAACTTTCTGCAACCTTTTGGGTGATGGCTTCACTGGCATATGCATTTGCAGAGGCTTGCCCAATCACTTGCAGTACCTGTGCATCATGACGAGCCAAATCAGCATTCCCATGACTAAAAATACGCTTACGTTCACGAACTTCATGACTAAACGAATCAACCGCTGACTGAGCAATTCCTGTCAGAGTCGCTAAATGAAATTGTTGATAATATGCGGTCTGATATTTAAAGCGATCTTCAAATGCAATGAGATGAGGCTCCTTTACAGGTACATTATTTAAGGTAAGTGTTCCACTCCCCGTAGTTTTTTGTCCGAAACCATCCCAATCATCGAGTACACTGACACCTTGATCATGACGATTGACAGCGGCAATTACAGGTCGCTGATTCACGTCATCATAAGCATATAAATCAATCCAATCAGCGAAAATACTCCCCGTTGAATAGTATTTAGAGCCATTCACTTCAAGCTGACCTTGAGCATTACGTGTTACCCGAGTCAGCACATCCCCTATTTTGACTGAGCCCACTTCTGTCCATGCATTCCCTACCAAATCACCTTGCACAAAGCGATTGAACCACACCTGTTGATTCTGATCTCTGTGAGCAATTAGGCGATCCTCGACAAAAGCGAAATGTCCACGCAAAGCCTGAATCACATTCGAATCTGCCTTGGCTAATTCAGTGAGCAATTGAAACAACTGAGGTAAAGATAGACCATCACCACCATATTTCACGGGTACACGTACAGCACCAAAGCCGACCTGCTTTAACCATTGAATCGGTTCAAACGGTAAAATAATCTCTGTTTCACGCTGTAATGTACCTTCAGCGATCTTTTTAAAAATTGGACGATATTTCTCAGCGACTAATTCGTAGTTTGCTGAAGTTGATAATTCTGAATAATCAATTTGAGTATTTGGCATTGTTATTTCCACACTATTTAGCAAGTTCTTTCTTAATTTACTTTCTCAATTTTGTTGTTTTATCTGCTCGTTATTCGAATCACTTCGAATAATCCCAAATCAGCTCCAAGGATGGCGCGGTGGCAAAACACCATTTAAGTAATAATTTCCAACAATGTTGTATTTCCAACGAACAGGGTCATGCAGCGTATGTGTGCGTGCATTTCGCCAATGTCGATCTAAATTGAGTTGTTGTAAAGTTGACCGTGCACCAGAAAGTTCGAATAATTTATTGGATGCTAAAATTGCAATTTCCGTGGTCAATACTTTCGCTTCTGCCACCAGTAACGTTGCTTGCGCCACTGTTTCTTCATTGGTCAGAGCAATCGCCTCATCTATTGCATCACCCGCCAAGTCCAGTACTGCTTCTGCTGCGCGTAATTTAATTTTTAACTCACCGATATTGGCAATGGTATAAGGATCATCACTGGCTTTCTCAAGCCCCGAATCAATCCAAGGACGGGCATGACTTTTCACATAATCTATCGTTTCTTGAATTGCACCACGTGCAATGCCTGCATCGACAGCTGCTTGAATGAATTGTGAAATTGCCCCTGCAGGTGTTGGTCTTTCAAAGGCTTTATAAATGGGTACGACATATTCTTCGCGAACCACGACTTGATTCAATTCAACCGAACCACTGGCTGTCGTACGCTGTCCAAAACCAGACCAGTCATTGGTAATGGTTAAGCCAGTGGTATCTCTCGGGATTAATGCTGCATAGGCTAAGCCAGCATCATCCACTGCAACTGCAGGTATCCAATGTGCGAGTAAAGCACCTGTTGCAAAGAATTTTTGTCCATTGAGTTCATAACCGTGCTCCGTTTTATGAATCGTTGTTTTTAAATCAGCGACAGTTTTACTGCCTTTTTCAGAGAAGGCATTGCCAAAACGAATCCCTTTTAACAACAAATCGAAGAAAAAACCTTTTTGCGCAGGACTGGCATCTAAACGAATATGCTCTACAAAGACCCAGTGATTTTGTGCAATTTGTCCCAGCGATGAATCGACACTAGAAATGGTTTTTACCACTTCTGCTAAGGTGCGGTATTTGACCTGTGCGCCACCATAGGTTTTCGGTACATTAATCGCCCAAAGTCCGCTTTGTGAATACTGCTGAATTTCATCTAATGGCAAGCGACGCTCTTGATCTCGAAGGGATGCCTCTTTCGCAAACTCTGCTGCCAATTGATGTGCTATCTGAATAGCTTCAGCATCGGATTGAATAATATGTGCATGTTTCTCTTGTTCAAAAACAGAAGCTGGAATGCTATGCCCATGTGAAAAGTGTGCGTGGCCGTGATTTAAATTACCCATGAATGATGCTCAAATACTGTATAAGTTATAATCAACTTAGCACCAAATGATGCGCTGATTTATACAATTAATTGCATTGTTTATCAGGCTTGATCTAATTAGTTTTTCATAAAAAATGATTTAATTTTTGCAGTTATTTTTCATTTATTTACAACTCATTAACAATTTCAAATAGGCATAATGCGATTTGTCACCTATGATCAAATATGCAAATCCAACCCTTCTATGAGGATTTTTACTGATGGCAAAAAATGCGAGCACACCCGGTCGTCGCTTTATGAAACTTGCTGGTATGACTGCAAGTATCGCAAGCAAAACCGTATCCAATAAAATTCGCAATTTTAATGCCGATGAAGATCAAAAAAATGAAGCACGGAGTAAGCTTTTTCAAGATATTGGTATTCAAATCGCTGACACTTTAGGGGAAATGAAAGGTGCAGTGATGAAAGTGGGACAAATTGCATCCCAATATAAAGATATTTTTCCACCTGAAGTTGCCAAGGCAATTGCAAAATTACAGCGCCAAGCACCTGCGATGCCTTTTGCTCAAATCAAACTACAAGTCGAAAAAGAACTGGGCAAACCGCTCGAACAAATTTTCAAACATTTTGATGAACAACCATTTGCAGCAGCATCTATTGGACAAGTCCATAAAGCGACCTTACCGAATGGCAAAGAAGTAGTAGTTAAAGTCCAATATCCTGGAGTAGATGAAGCCTGTGAAAGCGACCTTAAACAAGTCCGTTTAGCATTACGTTTAATGGGTGTATTGAAAGTAGATCGTAAGTTACAAGATCGTATTTTCCAAGAGATTCAAGACAGCTTGCATGAAGAACTCAATTACGAGATTGAAGCTCAAAACTTACAAGTGTTTAAAACCTTTCATGAAAAACTTGACCCCAAAATCATTATCCCAAATGTATTTACAGACTATTCAAGCAGCAGAATCTTAACGCTGAGTTTGGAGAAAGGTGAAAATATTGAAACTGCAAGTACATGGGATCTGCAAACACGTAATGAAATGGGGCGTCGTTTAGTCCGAGCTTTAGGGCAACAGATGTTTTATTTAAAACGCTTCCACTGTGACCCTCACCCAGGCAATTTTGCTTTTCGCGAAGATGGTAGCGTGATCATTTATGATTTTGGTGGTGTGAAAACCCTCTCGATTGACATCGTAGAACGATTTAAAACGTTAGTACGCGCTGGGCGAAAAAATGACATTGCAACCATTGAAGAACATTTAACAACTTTAGATGCATTATCTGAAAAAGGTGTTTTTCCAGAAGAGCTTTATCATGAATGGTTAGAAGTACTGCTTCGCCCCTTAACAACACAATATGATTTTGCTGAAAATTCTGCACATCATGATGGTGTAAAACTGGTGAAAAAATCCCTTAAATATTGGGATACTTTCAAACCATCTCCAGACACTTTAATGGTGAACCGAACGATTTCAGGTCAATATTGGAATCTGATTCATTTAAAGGTAAATGATAATCTGAATGATTTGTTCGAAGAGTTTGTACCTACCCTCAATAAGTAAGCAACACTGAGAATTAACATTTCGCATACTCTAGTTACAGAAATCATGCTTGATTAATATTTAATGTTATATTATAACATAACTATATTTCAATAATGTGATTCAACTGGAGGGTTCTCTCATGCGTACTGATATTCATCCCCAATATCAAGATGTCCTTTTTCACGACACGAATGCAGATGTGTACTTTGTGATTGGAAGTACTCTTCAGCCTCAACAGACTAAAGAGTATCAGGGTAAAACTTACCCTTACATGACGCTTGATATTTCAAGCGCTTCGCACCCTTTCTATACAGGTGAAATGCGTCAGACTAGCAATGACGGTCGTATTGCGAGCTTTAATAAACGGTTTGGGCGCTTTAAACGTTAAGCTCACAACGATATTTAAAGCTACGCTTTATTCACGTTCATTCGTTTGATAGATTTCTAATTTTAAGCTCCTCATTGAAGTCTAAGTGCGCTCCAGATCCTTAGGCTTCTTTTTTATTTTGCAGAAATCATCCAATGCGTCATGTAATATCCTACGCCAAGTACCAAAATCCCGATGATCAAACTTGAGATCGCATATAGACCTGCAAGCATAATTTGATCGTGGCGTAATAATTGAAAAGTTTCTAAACCAAAACTAGAAAAAGTCGTAAATCCGCTCAATATTCCAACCATTAAAAATAAACGTGCTTCATTTTGTAAAATTGGATATTTCATACTCATCGCAAAAAATATCCCTGCGAATAAGCAACCAACAATATTGATTATCCAAGTTGCCCATGGGAATCCTGCATGCAAAGGTGTAATGAATAAACCCACGCCATAACGTAAACTTGCACCAATTGCTCCACCACATGCTACAAGTAACCAGTTCATAGTTAGCCTTCAAATATTGTTAATGCATTAATAAAAAAACATTACTAAATTGTTCAAATCATCTACAGATCAATAGGATAATTCGTTAAAATATCTTCGAATTTTTAATCATCACATTTGCTTAAAGACCAAATGTAGCCACAAAGGAAACACCCATGGCTCAGACATTATTAGCACAACTTGCTCAAGGCGAAGTAAAATTTTCAGACGTTTTGGCATTTATTGAAGCTGGATATACACATACACCTACAGCCTTTAAAAATGGTCAACAAACCAATGCTGCAACTGAGAACCAAGGTAGCGCTAAAGTATTTTCTTTTGCACAGTTGAATGGTTTAAACAAAGAACAAACTCTTTCATTATTTGCTGAACACTATACGTCTGTGCTCAATACGCCAGAAGCTTCAGATCATCAAAATATTCGTCAATTTATGCTCAATGGTTGGGATGGCATTCAATTTGATGGAACTGCCTTAACAGCAAAATAATGGATTAGTGAATTAACTAATTTTCAAAGTCTTACACAAAAAAAATGATTAAAGAGCCACGCTTAAAAGCGTTTAATCGAACGCTTTTAAGGCCATTGATCATGCTGCGGTAAACCATCACAAATCGTTTCCCAACTTGCTTTATCTGCAACAAAAATATGTCGGGTTGGTTTTTGCGAAATGATCGAATCCAAAGTCCCTAACCTTAAACGATAAAACTCAGGAGCTGAGGCTTTAATGCCAATAATTGGGGAACCACATTCCTGACAAAAACATCGTTGTGTTGTTTCAGAGGATTGAAACGTTTTTAATAAATGCTCACCTTGAGTGAATTTAAAATCTTTAATTCGCACAGGTGCATTGGTGGCAAAAGCTGTTCCATTTGATTTACGACACCGCTGACAATGACAGTGAAGAATTTCTCCAATTTCGCCATGAATTTCATAGCGAATTGCACCACATAAACAACGTCCTGAGTATTTTTGCTGTGTCATTTTATTGTTCTAGCAAGACCAATTCGAATAAGACTAACACAACAATAAGTTCATTTTTAATACAATTTAGGAATTATTTTGCGTTAAAAATTCATGTACACCCTCTGCAGCAGCACGCCCTGTAGCAAAACAAGCTGTAAGCAAATAACCACCTGTAGGTGCATCCCAATCCAACATTTCCCCACAGCAAAATATATGTGGATTCGATTTGAGTTGAAGTTGTGGAGTTAACACCGATTGTTTAATACCACCTGCACAGCTAATTGCTTCCTCAATCGGTCTAAAACCATCAAGCGGAACTATTAAATGTTTAATCTGAGTCGCTAAACTGAAAGGATCATTCCAGAGACTTTTTGGAACCAACTCTCGGACTAAAATGGCTTTGGTTTGATCTAAACCTGCTTTACGCCAAACATTACTTGAGCTTTGTTTTTTGCTGGGTTTCAGCTTATCTGCAAGTTGTTCAATACTCAGATCCGGTAATAAGTCTAAGATGATTTGCATATAATTGTGCTCAGACTGCAAGGTTTTAAGTTGCTCTCTTAAAGCTCGACCCTGCTTATAGATTAGACCACTTTCTAATCCATAATGACTAATGATGATATCACCAGCTGATTTCGTTCCGCCCTCAACCCAAGCTTCAACACGTTTTAAAGGCTGGCCGAATACTGGTTGCATAAATGAAGACCATGAACGTTCCACACCCGCATTGCTGGCTTGAAAAAGCTCAATTTCACCCTCTTTGAGCCACTGTTGCCATGCGCCATCACTGCCTAACTGTGACCATGAAACAGCACCACACGCCAATACAATCACATCAAACTTTTCAGATTTTTTTTGATCATTTTTATGGTCAAAAATCTCTAAATAATTCTCTTCAAGCTTTAGAATTTGATGACGGTAATGGAATTTAACCTGTTGCTCTAAAAGTCGTTTCAGCCATGCACGTAATAATGGTGCTGCCTTCATCTCAATCGGGAAAATACGTCCTGAAGTACCTACATAAGACTCAATACCTAAATCCGTCATCCATTGCTGAATCCATTCCGCATCCCATTTTTTCACCCAGGGTGCTAACCAATCCGCATGATCATAACGTTGAATAAACTGATCGACAGCTTCAGCATGAGAAATATTCAAACCTGTCTTACCAGCCATCAAAAACTTGCGAGCAGCGGATGGCTTTTGTTCAAATACATGAATATCGTATTCATACTGACTGAGTAGCTCAGCAGCCATCAACCCCGCAGGACCTGCGCCGACAATTGCAATACGGGGTTTAGTCATGTTTTGTTTCAACAGAATTTTTATCTATTTGTGAATTTTGACCTTGCAAAGGCTGAAAATCATCAAACCGAGTTATATAACCTTCAGGTTTGGAAATAATTAATTGTTGGCATAATTCGCCACGCTCTAAGTACTTCACTTCAAAATGAGTTCGCGCTGAAGTTGCAGGAATCACTTCTTTCACGAAAGGCAACTTCCAAACGTTAATCAATTGTTGTTCAGCTTCAGCAATATACTCTGGAATATTACTGGCTAATGTGACTGTGCCGTGTTGATCTAATCTTGAAATTAAGAACTCAAAAAAAGGCATATTCAACCAACGCTGTGCTGGATTGTGTGGTTCTGGATTTGGATACAAAATAAAAAACTGTTGAACTTGTTTCGGATGTAATGCATGTACCACCCAAGGCAAAGCATCCGCATGAATTGGATTCAGGTTTGTCTGACCTTCAATTTCATGTTGTTTTTGCATCGCCAAGAACTTCTCACGCGTCCGTTCGATTGCAATCAGATTGTGCTGAGGATTTTGAGCACTAAACAACAATGCATGTTTACCTTTCCCTGCTCCAATTTCAATACAAATTGGATGATTTGGAATCACTTTAAAATCACGTGGGGCATGCATACGCTGTGCTTGAAATTGACGAATCGGCATAATCAGATCAAACTAAGGAAATCGGCATAAGTCTAGCAATTCTGAGTGAATTTGACTAATTGTTCAGTTCCCTAACACTTCTACTGGAGCCCATCATGACTCAGACCTTTCCTTGCCCTCGTTGTGGTCAGCCTAGCTTTTGGACTGACAATGAATTTCGTCCATTTTGTTCAGATCGTTGTAAATTGATCGATTTAGGTGCATGGGCAAATGATGAATATACACTTCCAACAGAAGATTCACCTCAGGCAGATCAAGATTCTTATCTCGAATGACTTTCCCAAAGATAAATCGAATTCCTTCTAAGGATATGAAAATTCAGCAATAACTCATATATATTCAGCATAAATATAGTATGACTTTACCTTTTAATTATGTTAATGTGACTCATGTCACAAAATAACAACAGAAAAGGTGTGTCATGTTTTTCGATATTTTTCTTTTATGTTTAACCTTCGTGTTATTCATTTTAGGGGCAATTTTTGCGATCTCTGCAGTTTTCTATTTAGATTTTAGTTTACTGATAGTCGCTGGTCTTTTTATTGTTGCTGGAATTTTACTCCGCTTAGAGCACTTAGAAATTGGGACTGATCTTCCCCTTTAGAAAATATCAGTCCTTTATCTTTTTTATAAACTGTTAACCAGCTTTACCAGCAACAAATGGATTGTATTTTTTTTCATGTCCAATCGTACTGATTGGACCATGTCCCGAAATAAATTGGGTCTCATCAGGTAAACTAAAACATTCACGATGAATCGAATCAATCAACTGCTGATGGTTACCTCTTGGGAAATCAGTCCGTCCAATTGATTCTTTAAATAACACATCACCTGTCCACAATACGCCATTATTTTCATTATAAAAAATCACATGGCCTGGTGTATGTCCTGGTGCAAAACGTACTTCAAACTTTTCATTACCAAGTTCAAGCACTTCTCCACCTTCAAGCCATTGATTCCCCACAACAGGTTCAGGGATTGGAAAACCATAGCGCGCAGAAACCTCTTGAATCATATCCAACCAAAAAGCATCTTCTTTATGCGGGCCAATCACCGGAACATTCCATAATTTAGTCAATGCACCGACTGCTCCAGCATGGTCCAAATGCCCATGAGTTAACCAAAGCGCTATCACGATTAATCCAAGTTCTTCTACTTCTTTTTGAAGCTTTTCAGGCTCTCCGCCCGCATCAATCAGCACAGCCTCTTTGCTTTCCGAATCCCAGACAATTGAACAGTTTTGAGCAAAGGCTGTTACAGGAACAATTTTCACTTGAAGCATAGTTTTACCTAATATTAAAAATTCGAATTAAAAAAATTAATTTAGTGCGCTAAAGTAATTTTAAGCGCATCTAGCTGTGCATGAATAAAGGAGCTGAGCATTTCAATATGATCAAGATTTGCATTCAAAGCAGGAATATAGGCATAGGTTTCACCACCATGACCTAAAAATAATTCTCGATTTTCTACAGCCAACTCTTCAAGTGTTTCCAAACAGTCAGCAGAAAATGCGGGACTAAGCACTTGAACGGATTTAACACCTTGTTCTGCCCAGTCCTTTAAAATCTGATCAGTATATGGTTTAACCCATTCCTGTTTGCCAAAACGTGATTGAAAACTAATTGCCCACTGCTGATCAGTCAATCCTAATTTGTCTGCCACTTTCTGAGCAGTGATACGACAGCGATCGGCATAAGGATCACCCTTATCTGCATAAGTCTGTGGAATGCCATGAAATGACATTAGCAACTTTTCAGCTTGACCATGTACTTTTTGGTAGTCCAATACACTTTGTGCAACAGCTTCGATAAATGCAGGATGCTGGTAATAATCTCGAATAATACTAAGACCTGGTAAATTCCTTTGGGTAAGTACCCATTTTGAAACTGCATCATACAATGGTGCTGAAGATGTAGCAGAATACTGTGGAAACAAAGGAAATAGAATCAGATGATCCTGAGGATTCAAACTGATTTTATCTAAAGCACCATGAATACTCGGATTGCCATAAGTCATAGCTGGTACGATATTAAGTTCAAAATCCTGATTATTTTCAATTAACTTTGCTTGAATCAATTCAACTTGCTTGAATAGAATCTCACGCATCGGAGAATCAGATGTCCAAACTGAAGCGTAGGCTTCTGAAACTCGTTTAGGGCGAAAGGGCAAAACAAAAGCATGTAAAATGACTTTCCATAACAACGATGGAATTTCAATAACACGCTGATCAGATAAAAATTCTTTTAAAAATTGACGAACCGCTGGAACTGTAGGGGCATCGGGAGTCCCCAAATTAGCGACAATCACAGTAACCTTAGGCTTTGGCTGAGTCATTCTCTTCCACATCAGTATTCAATAATTCTGAAAATACTTTATCAGACAATTGAGCAAACGACAGGAATAAAATCAAATTTATATGATTCGAGAATGTCTTTCCATTAAGGCATTATTTTTTAAAATCATTGCTGATTTATCGGTGACTTTCCACAGCAATCTTTGACGGTCATCACGTCCAACAGGAACGATCCATTCATTTTGACGCATTTGCTGTTTAATAATATGTAAAGAGCGAACATTAATTTGAGCACGAGAAATCGCATGGGTTCTTGGCATCTGCTTTTGCGCATCCGCCAAACCACTTTCATTTAAATATTGATTCATCACCTTAGAAAAATTTTCTTCAGGTGTCGCTTCAACAAAATCAGAGGAAAGAACTTTAAATAGTTCGCCCCATGACATTTCACGAATAACATTCAAATCTTTAAAATTGCCATCTTGGTAGGCATGCATTCGATAATCGAAACTGAAGCTATCTTTCATATTGACGCGAGGTAAAGATAAAAATGGATCAACCTCTCCATTAATCTTCCCCATTTTCGCTTGAGCCAATTCCGACTTCAAACGATCAATCTCATCTTGTAAAGATTGAATGCTTTGAGGACGCACCCACCCCAATACCGGATAACGTTCTAACATTTGCGGCATTTGTGAGCGAATTGCCAACTCTAATTCACGAGGAGTTTTATAAGGAATAACTTGTTCAATTTCTTTTTGAATTTGGTGCCTAAAATCATTAAATCGATCTTTAAGGTCTTGACGTGTTTCTTGGAGTTCTGGATCTCGAGCAGTAGGATTATCATGCATTAACACAATAATGGGTTTTTGTTTGGTCACCGCATAAATATATTCAAGGTGCATATAACTCACACCTGAAACAGATTGTTCACCGTATTGGCTACCAAGAAGCAAAAGAACGTAATCACAATCGTCTATTTGACGTCGTGCAAAAGCGGTACTCAATGGAGTTCTCTGTTCTAATCCCCAAGAGAAATACCCCATACCGATCAGTGTCTGAGACACAACCATTCTTTCGGGCTGCATCTCTTTACCAGAGGTTATAATAAAAACTTGGTAACGCTTGTCGAGCATAGCTTAACCCGTTCCTTTGTATAACTTTATATCTAACCTTTCATCATTTCTCAAAGGTTACACTACCCAATTGTTCTTTATTCTATTTTCCACCTTGTATGCTGAACGAATTAGTTGAATTTTTCAACTATATTTTCAACCGTCCACGAGATTTCTGAATCAATTAAGCATTTGATTATTGGTTTTAATTCTTTTGCATTTTGTCCACTGACAAAACATGCTAAACGAGGTTGATCCATTTCAAATTGATTCGAAACCAAATCATTTTTAATTAAAATTCGAGAAGTCTGTCGAGCAACAGCAAATCCGGAATCAACTAAGCTTAATTTATCGCCATACACATGCTGAATCGCATCTTTTAAAAAGGGATAATGCGTACAGCCCAACACCAAAAAATCCACGCCATGATCAACAATTGGATCTAGAAGTTGCTGAAGGAGTTGATGGCTTTCCTGTGAATTTTGCTGTCCCGATTCCACTAATGGCACCAAATCTAAACACGTCACTGTAGAAACATTTACCCCTAAAGGTTCAGCAAAGTTTTTGATGACGTCTTTAATCAACTTACCACGAAAAGTCGCTGGTGTCGCCAATACTGCCACAGACTTGGATTGAGTTTGTAAAACCGCAGGCTTTAAGGCTGGCACTAAACCAACAATTGGGAATTTCTCCCCATAATGTTCCCGCAAGTGATCTAGACTAAATGCAGAGGCCGTATTACATGCCACCACTGCCACTTTACAGCCTTGGCGATACAACCACTCAACAGCATGTGCCGTTAATTCACGAATATTCTGATCATCCCGTGGACCATATGGAACGTTAGCAGTATCGGCATAATATAAAATACGTTCCTGTGGCAAATAACGTGCGATCTCAAGTGCCACCGACAACCCTCCTATACCCGAATCAAAAATACCAATCGGTGCATTTTGCTTTGCATGTGGCATTGGTTCATTCATCGGCATATGAGGTAATATTGCAGACATTCTAGCGACTACTTTTCAAATAGATAAAATGGATGAGTCAAAGCTTAAACCTCACGTTCCCAATTGCAAATTAAAATTACCACTTTTGAGCAATAAAATTGATTCACCCTGCTGATTTTCCATTAACTCCCCCATTTCAATTAAATGAAAGAAACTCGCGCGTTGAATCAGCGCATTAATCCCAAATCGAATATGAACATATGGACGTAATTCACCATCAAATTCACGCATGAAAATCGGATGCTCTTGATCAACGATCACGACATCCTGCGTAGTAGTACTAAGTTGTATATAGTTCAAACCATCAAGCTGAATCTGCTCAACACGACTTACAAATAAAGGCTCATCTTCGACTTCGATTTCAATCTGTTCAACAGGTGTCTTTAAATAGAATTTCCCACCTTCTTTCCAAAGTACCGTTGAAAATAGATCAATCATGCTTTGTCTTTTGATCAATTGACCTTCGTGCCACCATTCTCCATTGGCTTTCACCTTGAGATCCATTGCACCACAATGTTTTGGATGCCATTGATCCAAAGGGGGGATTGACCTTTTGTGACTGGATTGTGCATTTTTTAGATATTGTGAAATATTGCTTAAATTTTTATCATCAGGTACAAGAGTATTTGTTGCTTCTTTTTTAGAATCATTTTGTTTTACCATGGTTTATGCCCTGCTGACGAAAAATATAACGACTCAGCCAATTGGCTTGATCAAGGATTAAAACTATACTAGCGCAAAATATATTAAAGATTCGATCATTAATTCGTATCTAGGAATTGAGAACACTCATGGCAGCACCGATTTTGTTCTCTTAATGAACAAATAATACGGTTGCCACCCCTAACAGTATGAGGAGTCCTTTATGGAACACATCGAACGTGAATCGATGGAGTTTGACGTCGTAATTGTAGGTGCAGGCCCTGCAGGTTTATCTGCTGCAATTAAAATTCGTCAACTTGCAATTGAAAATAACCTAAACGATTTGTCCGTTTGTGTCGTCGAAAAAGGCTCTGAAGTGGGTGCGCATATCCTGTCGGGTGCTGTACTTGAACCGCGTGCAATCAATGAACTTTTTCCTGATTGGAAAGAACAAGGTGCACCTTTAAATGTGCCTGTGACTGAAGATAAAACGTTCTTCCTTCTTTCTGATACCAAATCTCAAGAAGCGCCGCATTGGATGGTGCCTAAAACCATGCACAATGAGGGCAACTATGTCATCTCTTTAGGTAACGTAGTTCGTTGGTTAGGGACAAAAGCTGAAGAATTAGAAGTTTCAATTTTCCCTGGTTTTGCTGCTGCTGAAATCCTTTACCACGAAGATGGTACGGTGAAAGGCATTCAAACAGGTGACATGGGTATTGGGAAAGATGGCGAACCGACGCACAACTTTACCCCTGGTTATGAGTTACATGCGAAATATACGATCTTTGCTGAAGGCTGTCGTGGTCACCTAGGTAAACGCCTCATTTCTCAGTTCAACCTTGACCAAGATGCTGATCCACAGCATTACGGTATTGGTATTAAAGAACTTTGGGAAATTGATCCTGCTAAACATAAAGCCGGTACTGTGATGCACGGTGCAGGTTGGCCTTTGAGTGAAACAGGTTCTTCAGGCGGTTGGTGGTTATATCATGCAGAAAATAATCAAGTGACTCTAGGTATGATCGTTGACCTTTCTTACCAAAATCCACACATGTATCCATTTATGGAAATGCAACGTTGGAAAACACATCCTCTGATCAAGCAATTCCTTGAGGGTGGTAAGCGTATTTCTTATGGTGCACGTGCTGTAGTGAAAGGTGGTTTTAATTCTTTACCTAAACTGACCTTCCCAGGTGGTTGTTTGATTGGTGATGATGCAGGTTTCTTAAACTTCGCCAAAATCAAAGGCTCTCATACTGCAATGAAGTCAGGGATGTTAGCAGGTGAAGCGGTATTTGAAGCCATTGCTGCTGGTGCAGAGAAAGGTGGTGATATCGCTGTTGCTCGTGTTACTGAAGGCGAAGACTTCTTTGTAAAAGAACTGACCGCTTATACAGACAAGTTCAACAACAGCTGGCTGAAGGAAGAGTTATACAACTCGCGTAACTTTGGCCCTGCGATGCACAAATTTGGTCAATGGATGGGTGGTGCATTTAACTTCATCGATCAAAATGTCTTTAAAGTACCATTCACCTTACATGATTTAGTGACTGACTTCGGTGCGTTGAAAACGCAAGACGTTGAGACATTTAAACCGAATTATCCAAAACCAGATGGCAAGTTAACCTTTGACCGTTTGTCTTCAGTATTTGTATCGAATACGGTGCATGAAGAGAATCAGCCTGCGCATTTGAAACTGACAGATCCATCTATTCCTGTGAATGTAAATTTACCAAAATGGGATGAGCCTGCTCAGCGTTATTGCCCTGCAGGTGTTTATGAAATCATGGAAAATGATGATGGTTCGAAGCGTTTCCAAATCAATGCAGCCAACTGTGTGCACTGTAAGACTTGTGACATTAAAGATCCTTCTCAGAATATCACCTGGGTAGTACCGGAAGGTGCTGGTGGTCCTAATTACCCTAACATGTAATTAGGTATCCCAATATGTAATCTTTTCAAGATAAAAATAAACCCGCTTAGTGCGGGTTTATTTTTTTATAAAATGCTTTAATTGAAATTTAAAAATACTAGTTATACAACTAATCACGACCACTATCAGTGATTCTCTTACTCTCCGTTTTTGCTTCCTATACTCCCTGAAACGAACAAGAGGTTAATTGAGTTTATACAGGAAGACCTACATAATAAATACCATGTACAGGTATCTTCAAATCAAAAAGAGCATTAAGCTATTCACTTAGAAAAATGTTAATAAATACTATTTACTAACAAAACTATCTATTAATTTATTTTTACAATCAATTTTTAAATAATTATCAGACCTAATAACAGCTCCATGACTTTTCCTTTCAAACACATACTTATCATCATTTATTAAAAAAACAGGTAAAAATCTATGTTCAACATATAATTTCGAAACATTATTACATAGTCTATCATTTAAATTTAATTTATATTTTATTTTAATTTTATCTTTTTCTTGAATAACCAACATTGTCTCGTCATTTGTCACAACTCGGTTCTTATACTTTATATCAGGATAGTGATACATCCCAACATCATCCATAAGCGTTAAAAATCTATTTCCGTGATACATAGATGGTGATGGAATAAACCATTTTTGATTCGTATAATTCTCTACAACAACATCAATATAAATATCATTATTTATAAATTTACCTGAAATTTTAACACTTAAAGGTAAATATGAAATTTCATTAATACTATCAACAGTTACAACTTTTAATTTTAAAAAATTATTCCTTATTTTATTTTTTTCAAATTCACTGATACTTTTTAAGTTTTCAGGGATATTTGAATTCTTCCCTCCATAGTTAATCTCATAATCTTTAGCCATAGAACCCTCCGTAAATATTATTAAAAGAATAATATTAAATAAGATCAATTTCATTTTTAAAATTATTTCCTTGAATAAAAAAACTCAAATTATCAGCATTCATTAAACTAGCACTCGGATGATTTAAAGCTAAATCTTTACAAGACATATCTCCATATGGCCCATATTGAGTACCATTAACAATTGTATATATATCATCCAAACCACCAAGGTCATAGAAATGACTTAACTCATGACATAGTGTATTCACAGCTTCTTCAGTGAAATTGTTAATTGTTAATTTAAAGGAACCTTTCCCGTTGTTTAATGTAATATCTTGCTTTACTAAGGAATACGTTAAAAAAATCGGTCTATTCAATTTAGCTTGCGGAAATACATACGCATACGTATTTTCATAATTATCACTAACACTAATGCCACTAACAAAACTCTTAAAATCTATACTTTTAAAAAATTCATTAATTTTTTTCAAAATACCAATAATATGTGTAACTGCTAAATCTAAGGTCTGAATATTATTTACTGGTGAGCTAGTATGATAGGGTTTAGGATTAACAATTACATTTAATTGATAGCCAAACCATTTCGTAAATTCATTAGATATAGGGTTTGATCTTGAAAATCTATTTTTTTTCCAAACCTCCAGTTGATTTAATCTTTCTTCAACTAAAATCTGAGAATTATTAACTATATATCTAAGATATTCAAACATCTCATCTGAACTAATAAAAGAAAAAGGACTAAAACATCGATCTAATCTTTCCAAAAAAAAGATTGGATTAAAATTCACTATACTATCAAAAGCGGGTAATGTTTTCACTTCTTCCCAGAAACAAAATTCTGAGGCATAATCAATAAAATTTTTAAATTCATTACTATTCAGCTGAGGGATTTTTATTTTTGAATTTATTTTTTTACCAGTTTTCAAAATTGCATATCTTTTTTCAATATTTTTTTTTGCCCATTCGGAGTGAGTTTCTACATACAGCCATTGTTTTTGTTTACTTGGACTTAATTTTTTTATTTTATTTTCTATATCTGCTGTGTAATCTGCATCACAAAATTCTAAAAAACTAATTTTACTCCAAGAGTTATTTCCATATAACCAGTCCATATCAGTACAAACTTTTGGATAATTATTTAAGTTTATTGTATTACTGCTTAATGTAGAAACATCAAACTCTTCGTAATTTGTATTATTTTTACCAATATATGTAACTTCATCATAATTATTTAGTATACTTTTCCCTCTTTTCTCCCTGTAAAATAACCCTCCCAGAAAACTATCAGTGTTTATCATTGTGGTTAAATCAGAATTTGTAAAATTTTGTAATCTACTTTTATTTTCTAAAAAGCTAATATTTTTACTATCACAAAAAATTTCAAAATGAATTACTCCATCCTGAGTCTTGTTATTATCTTCAATATTTTTTCCTAAGTATCCAATTAAATCACCCGATTTAATTGGAATTGGATTGCTAGATAAATCTATAACTTTATCAAATTGTATTGTGCTTAAGAAATTATTTGGATTTGACTCACTTTTAAGAAATACATAATCCAAATTATCAGCTAATGTCATATCACTTGATGATTTTTTATAAAACCTAATATTTTTCTTATTAATCCAAAGATCTAGTCCTTTAGATGCAATTTTTGCATCTAAAAAATCACCTTGATATACAGCTTTTTTCCCAAAATCTATTTTTTCTCCAATCGTTAACATTCCATTATGCGTCTTTAAAACAGCTGAATTTTGTTTCATTGAAAAAAGATAAGGAATTTTTTTGCTATTTTTTACTCCATTGCCATCAAAATAATCTGTTTTTGGCGCTAAATGCATATATAAGCTATAAAATTTATACCCTCGAAATACATTTGTAATTTCTAGATCAGTGGAATATTCAAAATTATGCTCAATGAGAATAAAACTACTAGAAAACTCTAATTGCAAAGATGAATTGTTAGGATCAGGATTGTATTTTTTGTAAGTAGAATCTATTTTATAAGCAATAATTTTACCATCAGCGATCGCCTGTACATAATTCTGACTATTTGAACCTTTCAAATGTACACCACCATGTAACATTTTATTTTTACCAATCAAAAAGTTATCTTGGCCCCCACTATTAAACATATCTTGAATAGTTAACTTTTTTGAATTGCTTATATTAGCTATTGGTGGAACGATTCTATACATTTAATTATTATCCAGAAAACCAAAATTTACCTGAGATTACTTTTTCAAGATTTAGTTCAGGTAGTGCTTTAAATTTATGTGAAACATCTTGTCTCGAAGTAAACAAATGCTGCCCCGCCTTCACCTCAAACTTCCCACTTGTAGTCGACAAGACACCGCCACTACTAATCTCAATCTGAGAACCACCTGCAATTAAAACAATTTTTTTACTCGCTTTAATTTCAATCTTGTCTTCAGTAGAAATAACCTGCACACCTTTACGTGCAATTAAATCTGCTCCATCCCCTTGAGCCTGAATTTCAACCTTCCCCTTACCTGCATAAATCCTTGCACCTTCCTGTGCTGCAAATAAGCTAATCTTAGATTGAGCATGCGTAATTAAACTTTTTTGAGTACTGTATTGAATACTATCGCCCGCATTCTCATAAATTTGCTTATCAGCAGAGAAATGAATATCTTCATTTGTTGTCAATGCGATACTATTTGGTGCAGCCAATACCATCATTGCATTTTGAAAAATCTTAAATTCAGATTCACTTTTCGCATCAGTTTTTGCTTTCGCCCCTAAGTTATCCGCAAAGCTTTGCAAACCTTTGAAACTATCCAATGGACTTTTAAAACTGTTTTGTAGCAAGCCACTGACATTCTCAATGCTATTTACATTTTGCTGAATATTTCCGAAAAGATTTTTAGCATCTTTTAACGCATTAAAAGGATTATCAGAAAATCCTTTTTGAAGACTTAAAAACTGATCTTTGTAATTTTCTACATTTTGACCAACACCTTTTACCAGCCCTTCAAATTCTTTTATGCTTTGTTTTACATCTTTAAAAGAATCATTAAACTGTTGAATTACACCTTTAACATCACCTTTAATCGATCCAACTTGATCAAAAAACCCACCTATATTCTGAAGTGCATTTAAAGGATTACTCGCTAAGCTGTCTTTAAATCCATTCACCAAATTACCAATAGCAGCAACCTTAGTGACTTCCAAACCCTTAAGAAGAGAATCCAGGCTATCGATTACCTCAAGCGGATCGGTCTGCTGATTCTTTGCCACTTCACTTAAAGCTTTAGCGTTGTTCAGACTGCTTTCGAGTTGTTGTTTAGCTTCCTTCGCATCAAGGTGCGTGCCTGTGGCTTGGTCTTGCTTGTAAGTTGACAGAAGGAGTCCTTGTCCTGCTCTAACTGCTCCCCACTGATCCGTTCTCAGCTCAAAGCCTTCACCTCGTCCATCACTCTGTTCTGTCTCTTTTGGATGACTCAGGTTACCCAGGTTAAGTTGGCTTGCCCCGTGGCTGTTTTGCAGTTGGGTACTGATTTGCCCTGTGGTGTCATCGAATCTAAGCTGTCCATAGCCTTCGCCTTGCACTTCTTTTGATCTTATTCCAGCCAGCTTTTTGGTGTCTGGCAACTGTCCTTTGATATCGAATTTGGTTGGACTGCGTTGTGCTTCGTGGATGCGTCCCACCACGAATGGGCGGTCGATGTTGCCGTCGAAGAAGTCGATCACCACAATTTCATCGATGCGGGGTAGGAAGCGTGCACCGTAGCCTTCACCTGCCCATGGGGTCAGTACATC
>NZ_JCAKNC010000009.1:0-125669 GCF_059515925.1 Acinetobacter sp. CY81 | reverse complement strand
CAACCAATCAGGCTAAACCATTGTTTATCAACAAGTTTTAATTAACATCACCGCCGATGGATGTGCATTCTACAGCATTTCTAAACCGTTGCAACCCTTTTACAAATAAAGATTTTTCGTATGGATATTTAATAATCCAAAAATTTATAAGTTATTAATATTTATATATATTTTAATTTAAATAAATTTAACTATTCACTTTCTTTTTCTAAGTAGCTAATGATCATAATGGATAACTCTTTCTTAAGCTGTTGTTCTGTAATAAGAAAGTCATTATTACTTACATAACGCATCATAGTGAATAAGGTGCTGTTAATGATAACGAATGATTTATGTTTGAGCGTTTCAAAGCTCCAATGCGGATAAAAGCGATTAAATACATATAAACCCACTTCTAAAAAATGTTTTTCCAAGATTTCTGCAGCTTCTGAATTGTTATATCCGTGCCAATATTTGAGAACTTCAATAAAGAATCCGTTGTCCTCTCGCATCACATCAAAACCAAATTGAAGGCTCATATCAATCAGTGCTTTCAATTCGATCTGTTCTTTGACCATTGCCATTTGTTTTAAAGCCAATCCTAAGTTTTCACTTTTACGGCGTAGTAGTTCCAATATGATTTGGTCTTTATTTTCAAAGTACTGATAAATAGACCCTACACTGACTCCTGATTTCTCTGCGATCTTCGGTGTTGTGACTTGCATTAACCCATATTCTGCAATGCATATTTGAGTTGCTTCCAGAATCGTATCGACAATGACTTTGGCTCTTTGTTGTTGTGGTCTTTTTCTCATAGTGCCTTCAGTAATAAAATGCGAATTGAATGCGAATAAATATTCATATTAATCTTTGATCAAATAATAATCAGAGCTATATAAGTATGTCAAACCTTCACGCCCCAAAACGCCTAGCCTCTTTTGATAAGATGGTTAAGAGTGATTTGCTATCTAAAATTTTGAACAAAGTCACTCAACAAAATTTCATTCCTAGCTATGAAGACTATTTGGCATTGAATAAAAGTATGTTTACAGGTGATGTCCCTATGGATAAGGTTATGGCTTGGGTGATGACCAATCCTCGACAGCACCGCAAGCTGTTTGAAACAGCACTTTACAAAGGTCTAGATCATTTACCTGAAGACATTCCAGTCTTAACTGAATTTTTCAATTTGGTAGAAACACTACCTGAATGGTTTGATCCATCAAAAATTAAGACATCTCTTCAATTCACCCATCGTCTGGGTACCAACAGCACCTTTATTCTTAGAGATTTGGCACTGATGACGGGATATCAGTACCCTGGTTTTAATCAACCGCTGATATTAACAGGGGCTTTGAGTAAATATGCAGGCAAGCGTCTCGCTGAAACGCACAAGTGGTGGTTGGATGTGAATAAAGAAAATGGGTTTGATCGTTTTAATGACGGCTTTACCTCTACGATCTTTGTCCGTTTTATTCATTCCTTGGTGCGCTATCAATTGAATAAATCAAAAGAATGGGATACTGAAACTTGGGGCATACCGATCAATCAATTTGATCAAGCGTTAACGAATGTTGCCTTTAGTGGTGTTTTATTATTAGGGATTCGTGGAATTGGGATTTTTCCAAACAAAGACGAAGTCGATGCGATGATGCATTTTTGGAAATACACAGGCTGGTTGATGGGAGTAGATGAAAAATGGCTTATCAATAAAGAATCAGAGGGTTGGAAATTACTACAATGGATGAACTATGCACATCCTAAGGTGGATGAAAGTAGTAAATCACTAGCAGTCAGTCTATCAAAAGAACCTTTTGAACGCGAATACAAACACTTTAACCATTTTTTTCAGAAGAAAGCCTATCGGAATCATCTCGATGTAACGCAGATGTTTTTGGGTCGTAAAAAAATGAAAAATTTAGGCTTAAAACCCCGTGCAGTGGCTTGGTATCCGCTTTATTTATTGGCGAAAAATACAGTGATCTACAACAGTGCTAAACAGATTCCCAAACTTGATGCTTATTTACAGAAAAGAGGGCGTCAACAACAGGAAGATGCTTTAGAACTTTATCAAAATGCAGGTAAACAATTGGCAAGTATGCATCAATAGTTTCATTTTAGTTTCTATTTTGAATCAATAAAAAAGACCGAGTCATTAAGCTCGGTCTTTTACTTTCTAATGGTTAATAGAACTTAAAACTTCATACTGATGCGCGCCCAGTAGTTACGACCAATATTATTAAATTGCTTAGTTGCAGCCAAACCTGTTCCTGCATCACCTAATTTATTAAGATGTTCGGTATAGGTTTTATTGAGGACATTATCGATACCGACAGACAGATCCACACCCTCTTGAATGTGATAGGTTCCATTTAAAGACAATGTGCCAAAACCTGCACTTTCTTTTAGGTCATAGCCAACAATATTTCCTTGATTCAAACTCACACGGTTTTGGCCATCTACCAAGCGCCAGTATGCACCCAGTGTATAGTTATCTTGGATATAACGTAGATTGACACGTGCTTCTAAAGGTGAAATTTGCGGTAGCGGTTTGTTGTCTGTGGTGTTTTTACCCCATGCATACATCGCACTTACATCCGCTTGAATCGCATCTGTGAATTGGTAACCCACACCTGCTTCAGCCCCTGCGATGGTGGCATCGACATTTTTAGCGCCTGCACTGAATGTAGAACCATGACTATGACCATCCATATTTGCATGATCATGATAACTCATCAGAATAAAATCATTGATCAATCCTGCATAAGCAGATGCCCATGAGCTAAAAACCCCATGTTGATGTTGATAACCAAAATCAAGCTGCAAGGTTTTTTCAGTATCCACTCCATTAAAGGTATTACTTGAGCCCGCATTGCCGTGTTTTGGACTATACAGTTCCCAATAATCAGGCATCCGCTCTACAAAGCCTAAACCGATATAGGTTTTACCATCATCATGTTCAGGATGTGCATTTTCAAAACGAATAAATCCACTGGCTAAAGTTTTATCCAATTCACGATTAAAACCCTTTGTAATGGAGTTCTGACGTAAATCTTCAACCTTGACTTGATCTACACGAACACCTGAAACCAATTTATTGTTTTCACTCAATTGATAGCTCAACTCTCCAAAACCACCATAGGAGTTAAAATGCATATCTTCTTTCATCGGCATATTCATACTATGTGAAACCATACCGCCTGCATGCTTATTATTTTGAGTATCAACACCTGTAATGAATTGAACTTTATCCCATTCATGTGTGACTGCCATTCGTGCATTCACAGTACGGCGTGTCACTTGCATTGATGATTTATCTAAATACATCTCATGGGTAGCGTGATCATGCTTCATTGGAGCCTGACGTAAGCTAAAGTTATCCATGACATGATCATTGAAATTGTAATTCACCTGCGCTTCAATTTTTTTGATCACATCGGTGACATTTTTCTTCTCAAAGCGTAACCCCAAACTCTCACGTTTAAACTGCGATCCATCCATTGCACGACCTGCGTACATCGCTTCACCATCTGCTGTACCACCTGTCAGCTCTAGCCACGTATTTTCATCAGGTGTCCAACCAAGGGTTAAATCTGCATTCCAACGCATCCAATCTGAAGGCACAGTATTTCCATCGCCATCTTGGTAGCTATTTGACAACGAGCGATTGGTATTTAGACGCACATATTTCTGCTCATCGCCAATAGCAGCTTCAATATTTTGATCTAAACGACCGTAAGAACCCACAACCACGCTCGCCTGCCCACGATAATTTTTATCATCGTTGAATTGTTCTGGACGACGCTCAAAGATTACTGTTGCAGCGGAACCTGTATTGGCATATTGAACGGTTTGAGGTCCTTTAATCACGGAAATACGATCATAACTTTCAGGTGAAATATATGACGTTGGCGAGTCCATACGACTCGGACATGCGCCTAAATTTTCTGTGCCATCGGTTAGGATTTTAATTCGTGAACCAAACATGCCACGAAAAGTTACATCACCATTGGTTCCTGCACCGCTATTCACAGCACTAAAACCAACAATACTTTGTAAATAATCTGCACCATCTGTGGCAGGAATGGGTTGAATCGGCTGTTTTGGATCAGCACGAACAATCAAACCATTGGCATCATTGCCTTGATGAGCCGTCGCAACAATCGGTGCCAAACTGACGGATTGTTTTGTCGAATTTGAATTTTTTTGAACTTCAGAACTTGCACTCGCAGTACCTGAATAAAAGACAACACAAATCGCAGCCGCAAGAGGCTGTAAAAAGAATTTTGGCTGAGCCATTTCTAAATCTCACTAATACATAAATAAAATGTGCTGGAATCCATAAAGACCCAGAGAAAAGATTTGATTTATGTAAAAAGTGGTGGCGCGCGCCCTTGAGGAAGAAGGTATAAGCGTTGTAGCTGGAAATAAACATGCTTAAACGCTTTTTCAAATGCAAGCAGTCGGACTTGAATCCGTACCAAGACTTCTTTAACTTGCAATTCAGGTGGCAAAACCAAATTACCAAATACCGTACAGTATTGGCATTGATGATTTACATCATGATGGTTGTGATCTGAATGGGCGGCATGGGCTTGAAGCTGTGCATGCTGTTGCGCAGAATGATGTTGATGATCACTCCCATGCTGTTGATGTAATTGGGACGATGCTGAATTGAGCGTTGAATAAGGCTGTTCAAATAAGGCACGGGTGATCGTTTCGCAAACCGGAGCAATTTGAAACTGCTTTGGTAGCAAAGGCTGTAAAAACACAGCGATCTGTAATAATACTGCCGTAAACCCAAGCAGAAACCCGACTCTTAGCAAATACCCGACTCAAACATTTACACCAAATCATTATAACAAAGCCCAATCGAGATTGGGCTTTGTAAATTAATAAAAGGCTTAAACAGAAATTAGCGTTTTACGGCTACTTTTTCCTTTTGACGTTGTCGTACAACCTTTTCAACTTTTTCACGTGCACGTTGACGTTTTAATGGTGATAGATAGTCGACAAACAGCTTGCCATCTAAGTGATCCATTTCATGCTGAATACATACAGCCAATAAACCATCAGCATCCATTTCAAATGCTTGACCATCGAGACCAATTGCTTCGATTTTCACACGTGACGGACGATCAACTTTATCGTATATTTGTGGTACAGAAAGACAGCCCTCTTCATAAGGTTGCGTTTCTTCTGTTAGAGCAGTCACTTTGGGGTTGATAAAAACCATCGGCTGATCTTTATCTTCAGACAAATCCATGACGATAAGCTGAATATGATGATCAACTTGTGTCGCTGCTAGGCCAATGCCTGGTGCTTCATACATGGTTTCAAACATGTCTGCTGCAAGTTGACGAATTTCATCCGTCACTTCACTGACAGGTTTTGCAATGGTACGCAAACGGGGATCAGGAAAACTTAAAATAGGTAATAAGGCCATACTGCTCCTCACTGGCTATGCCATTGATCTTAAAAAATTAATGAAGTTGATGCTTCATTTAGTAATACGTGTAATATGCGTATTATAGCGCAAATAGATACATAATTTTAGGAATTATGATAATGAAAAAGCTTTTCAATGGCACAAACCATTTACGTGCTAAGGGGTTTAAACAACACTGTGTTGCTCTTGCAATTTGCTTAAGTGCTGGCGTATTTACAACACAAATAACACAAGCCAGCCCGAACAATTCACCACCTGCACTTAAAGCAAGTGCGCCAAATGTATATGTCGTAAAAAAAGGCGATACATTGTGGGATATTTCTGGAAAGTTCTTAAGTTCGCCTTGGCGTTGGAAAGAGATTTGGGCGAGCAATCGTCATGTTAAAAATCCACATTGGATTTATCCAGGTGATCGCCTTTTACTTTGTACTTTAGATGGTCGTCCATTGATTGGTAAAGATGAAGGTGATGGCTGTGAAGGTGTCATTCGTCGTCATGGCGGCGGCACTTCATTACAACCTCAAATCCGCGTTGAATCATTAAACAATACCATTCCAGTCATTCCTGCTGCACATATTCAGCAGTGGTTAGATCATGGTTTGATTATCGCACCAGAGTCGATCGTAGGTACGCCTTATATCCTTGGGACGGCAGATAATCGTGTTGTTGCGGGTGTAGGTCAAACTGTTTATGCACGTGGTAATGGCTTAGTTGCAGGTCAAAACTACGGCGTATTCCGCGAGTCTGAACCGTACACTGTGACCAATGCTAAGGGCAAAAAACAGATTGTCGCTGCTGAATTACTCGAAGTTGCAGCAGGTACTGCGATTGAAAGTGAAGGTGATGTGACGACATTAGAACTGACTGAAAGCTTCAATGCGGAAGTCCGTCGTGGTGACTTGGTTCTACCGCGTTATAACCCTGAATTACCAAGTTTGTTCTACCCAACTGCAACCAATGAAGTGACCGCAGATGGTCAAATCGTTCGTGTGATGGGATCAATTGGTACAGCGGCGCAACGCAGTGTGGTAACAGTGAATCGTGGTGCTATGCATGGTGCTAAAGCTGGACATGTACTAAGTATTTACCAACAAGGTGAAGTCGTTCGTGACCCTAAAACTAAAGAGTCGGTTAAACTTCCGAACCCACGTGTAGGGAATCTAATGATCTTTAAAACTTTTGATCAGTTCAGCTATGCTTATATTTTAGATAGTTCACTTCCTGTAAAAGTGGGTGCTTTAATTCAAGCGCCACCAACAACACAGAACTAATCATGCAGTATTCATTCTTCAAATGAATGAAATGACATGAATGAAACCCTATCAGGCTGTTCTTTAAAAACTTAGAGAACAGCCTATTTATATCTGAACCCACGATATAAAATGACTCACTGAAAATAAAAACAATAAAAACAGGTATGAATATGATGGATCACCCTTCTCAAGATCATTTGAATCACATTACCCTATGGTATTTGGTTCAACATTCGCTTTCGTCTTATCAGAAATTGATTCGTCATTTTGGATCTGCACATAGCGCAATTCAAAGTACCAATTTAGAAAAATGGTCTGATCTATCGTTGCATAAGAATCATGTTGAACGTGCCACGCATTTCCAAACACCAATTGAGCAAGAAAAATTTCAGCGTTGCCTTGAAAAGTTACGCGCATCTTGCGACTTTATATTGCTTGATAGTGACGCTGATTATCCTAAACAATTGCTCCCTTATGCTGATCGACCACCGATCTTATTTGGTCAAGGGTCTTATCAAAACCTGAGTCAACCTCAAGTTGCCATTGTCGGTAGTCGTAAGCCTAGCCCTCATGGCAAGCAAGTGGCTTATGATTTTGCCTATTATTTAAGTGACAAAGGTTTTTTCATCACCAGTGGATTAGCGCAAGGTATAGATGAAGCTGCACATTTGGGTGCATTAAAGAATCACCGAACGATTGCAGTAGTCGGAACTGGGCTAGACTCTATTTACCCTACGCAGAATCGTCACTTACATGAACAAATATTGCAACATTCAGGTACGATCATTTCGGAATTTTTGCCTGAAACCAAACCATTACAGCACAACTTTCCACGGCGAAATCGTATAGTGAGTGGTTTAAGCTTAGGGGTATTGGTCGCTGAAGCAAAGCTGAACAGCGGCTCTTTAATCACTGCACAAGCGGCAGCGAATCAGGGTAAAGTAACTTTTGCCATTCCAGGGCATATTTATAGTGAGTTTCATCAAGGTTGCCATCAACTGATTCGCGAGGGTGCAATCTTGGTCGATCATCCTGAGCAAATCATTGAAGACTTAGCACTACCGACACAGTGGCAACACAATCAAAATAGCAATAATCAATCAGAGCCAAAAAATCTTCATCCAAAACTAGAAAGTAACCCTGCTCTCACCAATGGCGAAGCCCCAATTTCAGTATTAGACAATCCATATAAAGTTCAAATCTTAGCCAATCTAAACATAAATCATGAAATAAATGACTCATCAGAACCTACTTCATTAAAAGAGAGCAAAAATAGTAAAGCACTGAACTTAACACCTGAATTACCGACCCATCTTTTTAAAATTTATCAACAACTTGATTGGGTTGGACAAAGCTTGGATGAGGTGGCATATGCGCTTGACATACAAACTGCTGAATTAACAGGATTGCTCATGGAACTTGAGCTCATGGGACTCGTGATTCAACAATCAGGCTTATATCTACGTTGCCGACAAAGTCATTAAGGTTCACAATAAGTTCTTTTACACCACAGGTATCCCGTTATGATTACAACCTCAGTTGCTGAGGCTGCGAAATGTTTAGAGCAAGGTCAAGTGCTTGCTTATCCAACAGAGGCAGTATGGGGCTTAGGTTGCGACCCGTTTAATGAGTCTGCTTTTTTAGAAATTTTACGCTTAAAGCAACGTCCTATCGAAAAAGGAGTCATTCTTTTGGCAGGGCAAATCAGCCAAGTTGAACACTTACTTCAATCACTCGATGCCACGACACGTCAACAAGTGATCGACAGTTGGACCCATCAGTCTGGTCATGACCGTGCTACAACGTGGCTACTCCCAGCAGATGACAGTATTCCGCATTGGATTAAAGGCGATCACCCCAAAGTGGCCGTTCGTGTGACCAACCATCCACTCTGTATCGCACTTTGTAATGCTTTCAATGGTTTTATCGTTTCAACCAGTGCCAATCTCGCAGGGCAATCTGCTGCTCGCTCAATTCAAGATGTGAGTCAATATTTTGGTTCTGAATTGAACTATTTGAATGGTGATTTGGGCTTAAGCCAAGAAGCCAGCCGAATTATTGATGCTATGACGGGTGAAGTGATTCGTCATTAAATACCTCATCATGACGACATAGCAACGGAATCAAAGTTATTTATAAATGGAACTGCCTTATCACTTAAAACGATAAATTTAAGACAAAAAAAAGCTCAGCCTATAGGTTGGCTGAGCATAAAAAGGATGTGTATACCACATCCAGAGGGTACGAAAATTCGTTTGCAGAACAAAAAGCTTTTGTTTATTGAGCACTTTGTTTGCTATGAGCGCATTATGCAATAAAATAATCTGTACGACAAATGAGCTTCTGTGATACATATCACACATTTATTTATACAAAAAAACAATAACAAGAAGGTTTAAAATAAGTACTTATTTTTTATTGGTTAATCCATTTTTTTTAAAAACATATATAGAAACTAAGAATCAATAAAATTTCATTTTTTTAGTTCGGATACTTTTTTATTATTTATATATATTCAATCTCTTCGATTTACCACAGATTAAACGCGCTTTTGTGCTAAAGCAATCCCTAAAAGAATAATCACGCCACCAATTGTATGATAAATCGTCCATGCTTCATTCAGCCAAAAATATGCAATCAATGCTGTTCCAATGGGCATAACATTCATAAAAATACTGGTTCGATTGGGCCCAATATATTGCACAGCCATCATCCATACCAATGGCGCAACAATAGAAGGAAATACTCCTGCATACAATACACTACCAACATTTTGACTATTGATGGCATCTAATCCCAATACAAAAACGAATGGCAAATGAAATAACAGCGCAAATGCAATTTGTACGTAAAGGCTGGTTAATAATGGAATTTTAATCTGCCATTTTTTCAAAAATACGCCATAAAAAGCATATAAAAAAACAGCAAGAATCATCAAGAGATCACCCCAATGCCCTGCGAGGTGCATTAAGCTTTGGAGATTGCCTTGACTCATCACATACAACAAACCCAGAAAGGACAATATGCCGCCAATTACCGCATAGCGTGTCGGCATTTCCTTTAAGATAAATATTGAAATGAAAATCGTAAAAATTGGAGTAAATGCGTTGATGATGCCCATATTGGTCGCGGTGGTATAGTGCGCTGCGCTATAGGCCAGTCCTTGATAAAAGACCATCCCACAAGCACCCAATACTACGAACTGCCATGCATGTTGGCGGATTTCGGTACGGTATTTCCATACGCTTAAAAGCACAAAAGGACTCATTAAAACAAAAGCAATCAACCAACGATAAAAACTGATACTAATCGGAGAAATGAACTCTGCTACATAACGTGTGACTGTAATGTTTAATGACCAAATCAATACGGCAATCATCGGTAAAGCATAAGCCCACCAACGCTGATTCGATGGATTAAACATACAATAATGATCCTTTAATGATTAGTTTTTGAATGACAAATATTTAAAACGAAACAATGAACAAATAGAAGTTTACTCAGTTGAAAAAACTTACAAGTCCTTTGGGTCAATTCATATATCAACAAAAATTGTTTTAAATGCTTTGATGGATTTGTCTTCTAAATGCGTCACTATATCTGAAGTAGTAGATGCTGTGTAGCAACTTAGCTTTACATTTATATTGATTAGTTTATCTACAAAAATACTATATATCTATTTTCAAATGCATGAGAAATTATGCTTACAAATGAAGCGTTTGATCTGGTAGTGATTGTATAGATAACACAAACTTCAGATTAAATACTCACCTTTATTTTCAAATTATCAGTCACTCATCATGCTATACATGCAGTGACTTTAAATATAAATACAGATTGAATCATAGAATCTACGGGTATCAGATTCAATGATTAACATTTGATTCCACAGTTTTTAATTAAAAATAGTGCAAATCAAATCTGCACACTAAAAGGAAAAATGATGAAAAAATTAATTCTTGCATCTTTATGCGCTGTCGCTTTGGGTCTAACGGCTTGTGAAAAAAAACCAAATGATGCAGAAACAACTACTTCAACAACAACTGCTGCTACAACAGTCACAGCTTTAACCAACGGTGTTGATGCAGATATACGTGCCGATCTTGATAAGATTCAAACCTTATCTAATGCAAAAGCACAGGAAGCATTAAAATTTCAAAATGACGTGATGCAAGCGGCTCAAAAAGGCGATAAAGCAGCTTTAGATGCTGTGGTAGATTCAATGGACAAATATGTCGATAGTTTCAATGACGAACTTGAAGCACTTGATTTGAAAAGTGCTGAAGCAGATTCAATTCGTGACAAAATGAAAGAATCAAATGATCTTGGTTTAGACCTAGCAGAAGCTGGTGTAGAAACTCCACCTAATATGGAAAAAATCACTGAACTTCAGAAGAAAGCAACTGAACTTCAACAATCTTTACTTCAAGAAATGCAAACACTTCAAACCAAAGTGACTGCAAAATAATTTATAAATTTCAAAACTAAAAACAGGCTCAATGCCTGTTTTTTTTGCATTTAAAATCATCATCTCATTATAAATCTTTACTTGAATTGAAACAGCGAACACGATACAACACGGTTATGCACACATACTTTTAAGGAACAAAAAATGGCTTCTGTTTATCAAATTCCTGTTAAAACCATTCAAGGCAATGAAGTTGATCTAAGTCAATATCAAGGCAAAGTGCTATTGGTTGTAAACGTCGCTTCAAAATGTGGTCTTACACCACAATACGAAGGGCTTGAAAAACTCTACGAAGCACAAAAAGAAAATGGTCTAGAAATTTTAGGCTTTCCTGCGAATAACTTCTTGGCACAAGAACCCGGTACAGATGCTGAAATTCAAGAATTTTGTTCACTCACTTATGATGTGAAATTCCCACTTTTCTCTAAAATTTCAGTCGCTGGTGATGATAAGCATCCACTGTATCAAACTTTGACTCAAGCCATTCCAGAGCGTGTTGGCGAAGGTCCTTGGTGGAAAGATTTAGTTGATTATGGTTTAACACCAAATCCTAAACCTGAAGTACTTTGGAACTTTGAAAAATTCCTTGTCAATAAGAAAGGCGAAGTCGTTGCCCGTTTTGCTCCAGATATCACAGCAGATGATGTTCGCTTAGTTGATGCGATTAATGCTGAACTGGCCAAATAAAGTTAATAATTTTTAAAGTTACAGCTAGAAACGACATATTTCTGGCTGTTTTTCTAAAAATCTTCAATATCCATCTCAATTAAATACCACTTTAAAAATAATAATTTCAAATAAATCTGATGATTTTGTTATGACTTTGCAACAATCTATATTGTCTTCATGATTATTCGATATATTCTAAACAATTGAATATTTGGACTTTTAGGCCATGAAAAATTTTCTTCAAGCTAAACTCCTCCCTCTTTCAGCATTGACTGCAATTCTTTTTCTAAGTGCATGTGACTCTTCATCAAATAAAGCAGAAGAAGCTGAAACAAGTGATCAAACTTCAGTTACACAAACAGAGAAGCAGAGCGGTGAGGCTGATAATCAAGAGAGTGAATCAAGCAATCAGGCTGATTTGAAATCGGGTAATTTCTTCTATATTGCACGTGATGTTGCAGATGTTCAACTGAAAGCTGGCGACTACATTGCACAGTTGCAACAATCTCAAGAAAACTTACAACAAGCATTGGATACTAAAGATATTCAACAACTTGAAAGTACAGTTACGGCTTTAAAATCTCAATTGACTGGTTTTAATCAGGCCTTGGATCAGCTCAATCTAAAAAGTAGTGAAATTGACAATATTCGTCAAAACATTCAAACAGCAAATGAACAAGCATTGAAGTCTCCACTCTTAAATGGACAAGTTGATTTTAGTCAGGTCGATTTCAATAAAATTGAACAGCAACTTGGTTCGGTTCAAAGTGAGATGTTAAAACTTGCTGCCATGTTGATTCCAAAGTCTGGATCATCAAGCGATGCAGACACTACTGGAAACAAAGAATAATTGTTTAATTAAGGGAGTGCATAGCGCCCTTCTATCCTAATTCCTTTGCTGAATTGTGTTTGGTTCGGCAAAGGCGGTCTTGCCCCAATGCTCTGATAGCATCTTGTTTAAGCCTAGATCGTGGAAATTGATATCCCTTGGGTAAATATAGAGTCAAATTTGTTGTTGTCGGGCTAATACTTTCCAATGTAGTTTTATACAGATAGACCCCTCCTTTAGAGCGTCCAAATAGAGTCGCCATTTCCAAATCAGGCTCAAATTTATTGTCAGTAAAGACAAATCCTTTTTCACTGGTAAATGCCATACATTGGCTATAAGCATCTCTAAGGTTGTCGTATGCTTGTTCATAACCAATGTTGATTTCTTGGCTCAGTCCATTCGCCACTGAATTGGCCACCAAATCTGCTTCTGTCGGTTCAGTTGGACTAAGGAGAAAATGTTGTTGGCAAGCGGTGAGCCATAGCATACTGCTACACACACCTATTTTTATGATTTTTAAATATAAATTTGACAATGTTGTACCTTTCTTATTTTTAATACTTACGAAATACTGAATGATTGAATGTCTCAGCATATGCATTGTCGATGATTAATACGCATGCTTTAATGTTTGATTATCTTCATTCTGACCATCACCATGCAACTGATTATTTTCACAGGTGTGCAAGCTTCGGGAAAATCGAGTTTTTATCTACTCAATTTATATCATAGTCATCTAAGAATTAATTTAGATATGCTTAAAACACGGCATCGTGAAAATATAATCTTTGAAGCCTGTTTAACCTCTAAAACCAAAATGATGATTGATAATACTAACCCGACCAAAGCAGACCGAGCACGCTATATTCAACGTGCTAAAGATGCTGGTTTTGAAGTGATTTCTTATTATTTTGAAACGGATTTGAACAATGCTTTAGAACGTAATAGCCATCGTGAAGGCAAAGCCAATATTCCTGAAGTGGGTGTACGTGCTACCTATAAGAAGCTTGAAGTCCCGAGTTTGGATGAAGGCTTTGATAAGATTCTTAAGGTGAAAATTGTGGGGAATCGTGAATTTTCGATTACTCATCAAATTTAATATAAAATCACTCTAGTAAAAACTTTAGAATAAATTATTGGGGATATCAATTTTGAGAATAAGTAAAGAACATCAACAGTTTTTAGAATCAATGAGTATTGATCTTGAGCGAGTTAAGACTATTGATTTAGACATTCAAATCCTAATTGATATCACTAAAGACTACAATTCCACAGAAACACAAGAAGAGCTTTTAGATTCTGCTGAATTGATTGCAAAGAAAATTCAACGTTGTAAACAAGTTCATTCTGTTCGCTGGCGTGTTAAAGATACTAGTCATTTGATTGAAAAAATCATTAGAAAAAAAGAAAGTAATAACGAAAAATATATAGATATCAACGTTACCAATTACAAATCAAAACTGGATGATTTAATTGGTGTAAGAGCCATATATCTATTTAAACATGATTGGTTACCTGTACATCAGCACATTTTATCTCGATGGACGCCTAAAGAAAATGTAGTTGTCTACTATCGTGAAGGAGATGATTTAGAACAATACTTACAACCCGACTGTGAAACTAAAAAGCATCACGACAGTTATAGATCGATTCACTACATTGTACCTGCAACAGAAAAACTTACATGTGAAGTTCAAACTCGAACAATTTTTGAAGAAGCTTGGAGTGAAATTGATCATAAAGTAAGATATCCAAACTTTTCAGATAACCCACATTTAAAGCAATTCTTAAATATTTTTAATAGACTTGCAGGTAGTGCTGATGAAATGGGTAGCTACGTAATTTCATTAACAGAATTAATTAATAGCTTATCAATAGCTAATAAAATCGTAGAAACTCATAAAGAAGAAATAAATAAGTTAGAGATTAAGCTTGCAAAGCAAATTGAACATGCAGAAAATTTAGAGGAAATTAAAAAAGTTCATTCTGAATTGCAAATTGCAAAAAATAAGGAACATGAAGCTATAAAGCAACAGATGCATCAAGCAAAAATAATGTCCCCCTTCTTAGCACAACGAGCACACCTCCTTATAGAAGAGCTAGCAACTAAAAATGAAGCAATCACTAGTATTATAAAAAGTCAGGCATGTATTCCTGATATGCTACCAGCCTACCATTTGCACGAATTTTATAAGAAATAAAAAAACCACCCTTTCGGGTGGTTTTTTCAATCTCAAACCGTCTCTTATTGAGCGCGGTTTTTGATTTTGCGGATCGTTTCCAACTGTGCAACAGTTTCTGCCAAGACAGCAAGTGCAGCAGCAGTGTCCAACTCGCTCTTTTGATTTGCAAGCAATGCTTCAGCGTTTTTACGCGCTTCAATAATTGCAGCTTCATCTAAATCGTGTGCACGAACTGCAGTATCTGCAAGAATCGTAACGACATGCGGTTGAACTTCTAGAACACCACCAGATACATAGATTAATTCTTCTGTACCGTTTTCCAACACAACGCGGATCGCGCCAGGTTGAAGCAAAGTTACTAGCGGAGCATGGCCAGGCATAATACCTAACTCACCGCCAGCACCTTTAGCAATTAGCATAGTTACAGTGCCTGAGTACAAAGACTCTTTAACACTTACAACGTCACATTGCATAGTCGACATGAGAATCTCCTAAATTAGGGAACTAATTAAAGTTTCTCAGCTTTAGCAATCACTTCGTCAATACCACCAACCATATAGAACGCTTGTTCTGGAATGTGGTCGTATTCACCAGCTAGAAGACCTTTAAAGCCACGAATCGTTTCTTTAAGAGATACTAATTTACCAGGCGCGCCAGTAAATACTTCAGCTACGTGGAACGGTTGAGAGAAGAAACGTTGGATCTTACGTGCACGGTATACAGTAAGTTTGTCTTCTTCAGCCAATTCGTCCATACCAAGAATCGCGATGATGTCTTTAAGCTCTTTATAACGTTGCAAAATGTTCTGTACAGAACGTGCAATTTCATAATGCTCTTGACCAACAACTAACGGATCTAATTGGCGTGAAGTTGAGTCTAGTGGATCGATCGCTGGGTAAATACCAGAAGATGCGATGTCACGGCTCAATACAACAGTTGCATCTAAGTGAGCAAACGTTGTAGCAGGCGATGGATCTGTTAAGTCATCGGCAGGTACGTATACCGCTTGGATTGACGTAATAGAACCAGACTTAGTAGAAGTAATACGTTCTTGTAGAACACCCATCTCTTCTGCAAGAGTTGGCTGGTAACCTACAGCTGAAGGCATACGACCTAAAAGTGCTGATACTTCAGTACCCGCAAGTGTGTAACGATAGATGTTATCTACGAACAATAGAACGTCACGGCCTTTACCGTTTTCGTCTTTCTCGTCACGGAAATACTCAGCCATAGTCAAACCAGTCAACGCAACGCGTAAACGGTTACCTGGTGGCTCGTTCATCTGACCGTAAACCATTGCTACTTTATCAAGAACGTTAGAGTCTTTCATCTCGTGGTAGAAATCGTTACCTTCACGAGTACGCTCACCAACACCAGCAAACACAGATAAACCTGAGTGAGCTTTAGCGATGTTGTTGATCAACTCCATCATGTTAACGGTTTTACCAACACCCGCACCACCGAACAGACCAACTTTACCACCTTTAGCAAACGGGCAAAGTAAGTCGATGACTTTAATACCAGTTTCTAAAAGGTCAGTAGAAGCAGCTTGTTCAGCATAAGAAGGCGCTTGGCGGTGAATTGGTAAACGTGCTTCAGTAGCAACATCACCAGCTTCATCGATAGGGCGACCCAAAACGTCCATAATACGACCAAGAGTCGCTGTACCTACAGGTACAGAGATCGGAGCGCCAGTATTAGTTACGTTCAAGCCACGCTTAAGGCCTTCAGTAGAACCCATTGCAATTGTACGAACTACGCCATCACCAAGTTGTTGCTGAACTTCTAATGTAGTTTCAGTACCGTCAACGTGGAGAGCGTCATAGATCTTAGGAACGCTATTGCGTTCAAACTCGACGTCGATAACCGCGCCGATGATCTGAATGATACGACCGCTACTCATTGCTGTCTCCTCAATTCAAAATAATGTTAAACGGCAGCGGCACCACCAACGATCTCAGAAATTTCCTGAGTAATCGCGGCTTGACGCAGCTTGTTATAAATAAGTTGTAGGTTCTTGATCAAATCACCAGCGTTATCAGTTGCAGCTTTCATTGCAACCATACGAGCAGACTGCTCACACGCGATGTTTTCAATCACACCTTGGTATACCACAGACTCGATATAACGAACCAATAAACCATTTAATAGCTCTTCAGCTTCTGGTTCATAGATATAGTCCCAACCGTATTGACGGTTTAGACCCTTGTCTTCTTCAGACGCAGCTAAAGGAACAAGTTGTTCGATCTTTTGATCTTGAGTCATGGCATTCACAAAGCCGTTTGACACTAAATAAATGCGATCTAACTCGCCTTTATCGTAAGCGTCTAACATAATTTGTACAGAACCAGATAACTGTTCAAGACTCGGTGTATCGCCGACATTTGTCGTAGCACCCAGTACTTTACCGCCGTAGTTTTTAAAAAACGAAACCGCTTTTTGACCAATTAAAGCAAATTGAACTTCAATTGACTGCTCTTGTTGCTGTTGTACATGTTTAACAACTTTTTTGAACAAGTTAATGTTCAAACCACCTGCCAAACCACGATCTGAAGAAACAATGATATAGCCAACGCGCTTCACAGGACGTTCAACCATATAACGGTGTTTGTATTCAGGATTCGCTTGTACTAAATGAGCAATTACACGGTGCATATTTTCGGCATACGGACGGCCCTGAGCCATGCGCTCTTGCGCACGACGCATCTTAGAAGCTGCTACCATCTGCATCGCGCGAGTAATTTTCTGCGTGCTTTTGATACTAGCTACTTTGGCGCGAATTTCTTTTAAATTTGCCATACGCTTAACCTAGTATTCGAAGGCCCTTTCGAGCCTCCGAAGGTTGATTCCGTGAACCAAACCGACACTAAATTTCAACAGTTTGAAAATTAGTAAGTTTGAGTCGCTTTAAAGCTTTCAATACCTGCTTTGAATGCTGCTTCGATGTCTTTGTTGTAATCACCAGACTCATCGATTTGTTGCATTAACGCAGCATTTTCTGAACGGAAGTAAGAAATTAACGCAGCATCAAAGTCTACGATTTTCTTCACTTCTACGTCAGCCATGTAGCCTTCGTTAGATGCATATACAGATACAGCTTGGTCAGCAATTGAATATGGAGCATATTGTTTTTGCTTCATTAATTCAGTTACACGTTGACCATGTTCTAATTGCTTACGAGTTGCTTCGTCAAGATCAGAAGCGAACTGAGCAAACGCTGCCAATTCACGGTATTGTGCTAAAGCAGTACGGATACCACCAGACAATTTTTTGATGATCTTAGTTTGCGCAGAACCACCAACACGAGATACAGAGATACCCGCGTTCACAGCAGGACGAATACCTGCGTTGAATAATGATGTTTCAAGGAAGATCTGACCATCAGTAATAGAAATTACGTTCGTTGGTACGAATGCAGATACGTCACCCGCTTGAGTTTCAATAATCGGCAATGCAGTTAATGAACCAGTTTGGCCTTTAACTTCACCGTTAGTGAATTTCTCAACGTAGTCAGCAGATACACGAGAAGCACGTTCAAGTAGACGACTATGAAGATAGAATACGTCACCTGGGTACGCTTCACGACCTGGTGGACGGCGTAAAAGCAATGAAATTTGACGATACGCAACAGCTTGTTTAGATAAGTCATCATAAATGATTAACGCATCTTCACCACGGTCACGGAAGTATTCGCCCATTGTACAGCCAGAGTATGGAGCCAAATACAACATCGCTGCTGGATCGGCTGCAGCTGCTGCTACAACAGTTGTATACGCCATAGCGCCAGTTTCTTCTAGCTTGCGCACAACGTTAGCGATAGTCGATTGTTTTTGACCAATTGCTACGTATACACATTTAATGCCAGAGTTTTTCTGAGCGATGATCGCATCGATCGCCATTGCTGTTTTACCAGTTTGACGGTCACCAATGATCAACTCACGCTGACCACGGCCTACAGGGATCATTGTATCTACTGATTTATAACCAGTTTGTACAGGTTGATCCACTGATTGACGCCAAATTACGCCTGGTGCTACTTTTTCAACAGCATCAGTTAATTTTGCATCAATTGGGCCTTTACCATCAATTGGGTTACCCAAAGCATCTACTACACGGCCTAAAAGTTCTGGACCAACCGGAACTTCTAATACACGACCTGTGCAACGAGCTTTTTGACCTTCTTGAAGGCTTAAGTAGTTACCTAAAACAACGACGCCCACTGAATCCTGTTCTAGGTTCAGTGCCATACCGTATAAGCCGCCGTCGAATTCGATCATTTCACCGTACATTGCATCAGCAAGGCCGTGAATACGCACAATACCGTCGGAAACCATAACAATGGTCCCTTCGTTCTTAGCGGTCGCGCTGGTGTCCAGATCGCCGATACGCTGTTTAATGAGCGCACTGATCTCGGATGGATTCAGTTGTTGCATTGCGCTATACCTCAATCTTTAATTAAGTTCAGTCTTCTATTACGCTGCTATTTTCAAGCAATATTACGCAAGAAGACGAGTCCGCATTTTTTCAAGCTTGTTAAGCGCAGAATCATCTATCACTTGGTCGCCTGCACGAATAACAACACCTGCGATTAACGCTGGGTTTACTTCAACTTTCACTTCTACTTGTGCATTGAAACGTTTTTCTAATGCAGCTTTAAGTAGTTGCTCTTGTTCAGCATTCATTGGTAATGCAGATTCAATCACTACATCAACAACGTTGTTATTCTGTGATTTAAGCAGTTCGTACTCTGTTTCAATCTCAGGAAGAAGCGCCAAACGATTGTTTTCAGCAAGCAATGTCAAAAAGTTTGACACTGGTGCAGTTTGGTCTTCACCTAAAACTTTTGCAAAAAGACTCACCTGCTCTACAGGAGTAAGCTCAGGGCGACTCAAGTAAGCGGAAAATGCTTCATCTTGCACAGCAGCACTAAGCACTTGTAACACATTTGACCAATTGTCAGTTGCACCTTGCTCAGAAGCGAAAGCAAATGCTGCTTTTGCATATGGGCGTGCTAACGTCAAGAATTCAGCCATAATCGCCTCGCTTAAAGTTTAGCAGCCAGCTGAGTTAGCATGGCATTATGAGCTGCTTGATCAACTTGTTGGTTCAGAATTTTCTCTGCACCAGTTACTGCAAGAGCAGCTACTTGTTGACGTAATTCTTCGCGAGCAGCATTGATTTCTGTATCAACAGCTTCTTTAGCTTGTTGACGAATACGCTCACCTTCAGCAGATGCTTGAGTACGAGCTTCTTCAACCAATTGCGCCCCACGACGGTTCGCTTGTTCAATCAATTGAGCCGCTTGTGCTTTTGCTGCATCAATTTCTTGCTTAACTTGTGCTTGCGCATCAGCAAGATCTGCTTTCGCTTTTTCAGCAGCATTTAAGCCATCAGCAATTTTGCGCTGACGCTCACTAATCGCATTGATTAGCGGTGGCCATACAAACTTCATGCAGAATGCGACAAACATCGCAAACGCAATCGCTTGGCCAAACAATGTGAGGTTAATATTCATTGCAATTCCTCAAATAGTTGATTTCGGAATTTAGCGAATTAACCCAACAAGCCGATGAACGGATTAGCAAAGATAATGAACAAGCCAATACCAACACCGATCATAGGCACAGCATCAAGAAGACCCGCGATTAAGAACATACGAGTTTGAAGTTGTGGAGCTAATTCTGGTTGACGAGCAACAGCTTCAAGGAAACGACCGCCTAAAAGACCAAAACCAATTGCAGTACCTAAAGCACCAAACGCGATTAAAAGAGCAGCTGCAACAGCAGATAAGCCAACTACTAAATCCATGAAAATATCCTCAAGGTTGAGTTTAAATCAAACAAAAAAACTTTAGCCCAACTGCCTTATGCAGTCGAGCAAATATTAATTAATGCTTTTCGCTAGCCATACTCATATACACGATCGTTAACATCATGAAGATGAAAGCTTGTAACGTGATAACAAGAATATGGAAGATTGCCCATGGCACAGACAACGCCCATTGGATCCAGAAAGGTAATAACGCGATAAGAATGAAGATTAACTCACCCGCATACATGTTACCGAACAGTCGTAGAGCCAATGAAATTGGACGCGCAATAAAAGTTACTAATTCAAGAAGAATGTTTACTGGAATTAGAAGTGCTTTTAAGAATGGGTTACTTGGATTGAATGGATTGAGTGCAAATTCAGCACCAAAACCGACAAGCCCTTTCTCACGAATACTATAAAAAATAGTCAACGCAAATACTGATAACGCCATACCTAATGTTACGTTAGGGTCAGTAGTTGGAACGATTTTGAAGTAGACATGGTGAGGGTCCATACCAAATACGTGTGCACCGATCAATTGAGCTGTATACGGGATAAAGTCAACTGGGATTAAGTCCATTGTGTTCATGAGGAAAATCCACACGAAAATGGTTAATGCAAGAGGAGCAATTAAACGTGATTTGCCATGGAAAGTGTCGCGGACACTAGAGTCAACAAACTCGATAATCATTTCGATTGCCGCTTGGAATTTGCTAGGGATACCAGCATTTGCAGCTTTCGCTACCATCCAAAATAATAGGCAAAAAACGATACCAAGGCCGATTGACCAACCCATTGAATCCAAGTGAATAGCAGTGAACCCCATCTCTTTCGCTTCTTCAGCAGTCTCAGCTAACTTCCACGTACCGTCTGGTGATTTACCATAGGTCATGTTCGTTAAGTGATGCTGAATATACTCAGACGAGGTAAGGGTATGTTCTTCAGCAGCCATAAATCACACCTGGTTAATGTCAAATACTAAATTAGAGTTAACGAACATCGCGTGCTGCTTGATATCTCGTTAATCTTCTAAAAAACTTTTCAATTTTTGTTGTGACTTCACTCATTTTGCTAGTCGTGACGCCCAGAATGGAGCGACCCACGTCATGGTCTGAACGAGTATAAAACCACAAAACAATGCTCCCGCTGACAACGGTTTAACATTGATCAAAATCAAAGTGAATCCAACAATCACTATTGCAAACTTACCGAGCAACCCTCGATACATGTTCGATAGAACCTGTTTCGAAGCTCTTGCACCTGCAGCTCTGAACGACTGCCATGAAAAATAACAACTGGCTAGCCAACATACGAGTGCACCTAATGCTGCACTCAAAGCCGCAGTTGAGTCTTTCAAGACCCACGCTACCAAGGCTGAAACAGGTATCATACATGCTTGCAAGATGACTAAAGCTTTCGCTAATCGTCGGTCAATCAAGCGACTAGTTCGGCTCATTTTTTACTCACTCACAGCATTCATGCTTGACAAGTTTAGCTGATGATTATTTTTAATCGCAGGCATTATAGAGTTACACCCCTGAACATGCAATCTTTTCCCGACCTAAGTCTCGTATTAGAAAATATAGATTGCTGTTGATATATACAATTTTCGCTTAAATCTGAATCAATTTTGGCTATTTTTAATGCAAAGTTGCGCTTTTTTAGCCAAAGCTTGCCATGCTTTCACAAAATCCTGCTGAGCAGTAAAGCTCTCATCAACTGCTTCAAAAGTGACATTGCCTAGCTTTTTGTACTGACTTGAGCTCGCACCGGCTTCAGCCAATAAGCACATTTTTGGCTGTGGACGAGAGTCATTTAAATATTTGATCTGTGCTACAGTCGGCGCCATGTGTGTATCTTCAGTCAACGAACCTGCGAATTTCAAATTCAAAGGACGTTCTAAATATTGATAAGCATCATGTAGTGCCCAATACGGTTGTGATCGTGCTGTGGTTTTAATCTGTTGCGATGTAACAAGCATTTTTTGTGCAAATTGACGCGCATTCGACCAATAGACTGCTTTATTTTCTGGTAATTGTTGTGATCTGAGAGCCGCCATGAAGAAACCAATACGAACTGCATTATTTGGATCAAGCCATACATGCGTATCTATTGTGTTTTTTAATGCCACTCCACGTGCATTTCGCATGGGTAAAGTTTGAACAATGCCTGAATCTAACAAAGCAATTGAACTTTTATTTGTAGAGAGTACATTTGCTAGAGGTGCTTCATGTGCTTTTCCCAACCAAATCACCAATGAAGCATCCTGAATCATCTTACGATGTGCAGGTGTCATATGAATATCGTGCCCAGTTTGATTTTCTAATAGCAGTTTTGGCTCTTCCACACCTTGCGTAATTTCTTTGGCAATCAAATAAATAGGATGTGTAGAAACCACCATAGGTGCTTGCGCCCAACTGGTCATAGCAACAATAGAAAATAAACAGAAAGCAAGAATGCGTAGCATTGGAAGATATACCGACTCAGATTTCATGTTATATTATAACAAAATGCAACAATTGCCTATGCCGTTCGTAAGTAGATCATGCTTCATGGTATGATTTATTTATATTTCCTTATTATAAAATGTCTTGAGGTCAGCAATGAGCTTATGTTCACACGAGCATCACGATACGTTACACGGTGTCCATGATCACCCAAATGTTCAAGCTCGCCTCGCTGAAGCTGAGTCAATTTGTGCAACTTCAGGCGCTCGCCTTACCCCTTTACGTAAGGAAGTGCTCGAACTCATTCTCAATGCATCTGGCCCTGTCGGTGCTTATGATCTTTTGGCGAAACTCAAAGGCTCTACTGAACGTCCAGCAGCACCTCCTACGGTATATCGCACATTAGATTTCTTATTAGAAAAAGGCTTTATTCATCGTTTAACTTCGATCAATGCCTACATTCCCTGCTGTCATCCTCGCGAGGGACATCAGGCTGCATTTTTGATTTGTAATGAATGTCATGCAGTCACAGAAGCCTCTGCATCTGGTTTAATTCAACAGTTAAATCTATTGGCAGATTCTGACCAATTTAAAGCGCATCATAGCATTATTGAAATTTCAGGAATTTGCCAACAGTGCTCGAAGTAACACATGCCAATGCATTGATTCAACTCGATCAAATTAATGTTCGAATTGATGAGCGTGATATTTTAAAAAATATTGATTTCTCTATTGGTGAGAAAGAAATTATTACGCTGATTGGTCCGAATGGTGCAGGTAAATCAACCCTCATCAAAATAATTTTGGGTATCGTTGAGCCAAACTCTGGAAAAATTAAAAGCAAAAAACAGTTGAAACTGGCTTACGTCCCGCAGAAGTTCAATCCATCACATAGCCTACCATTACGTGTAAAAGATTTGCTCGATTTAGAACATTGTGATGCGACAACTAAAGCTGAAATCATTCGTGATACTGGTATTGCGAAACTTGAAAATTCAAAAGTTCAACAACTTTCTGGTGGTGAGCGTCAACGTGTGCTTTTAGCACGTGCCTTACTTCGTCAACCTGATTTATTGGTTCTAGATGAACCGATGCAAGGTCTGGACATTCAGTCTGAAGCTGAACTTTATGACTATGTGCGCAGTTTACCTGATCGTTATGGTTGCTCGATTCTAATTGTGTCTCATGATTTGCAATGGGTCATGCAAGGTACGCAACGTGTCATTTGTTTAAATAAACACATTTGCTGTAGCGGTTTACCAGACTCTGTACAAAACCATCCTGAATATCAGGCGATTTTTGGTACTAACCGAGCATTTTACCAACATCATCATGATCACTGTGGTCATGGCGATTCTGCTACGCCTTGCCAGCATGATCCTCGTCCACATATTCACCCTGAACCGGAAGCCTAGATCATGATGGAATGGTTACAACTGCTATTACCTGCATGGATCATGGGCACGCTTTTGGTTTTTCTGACTGCACCATTAGGTTGTTTGATGCTATGGCGTCGTATGTCTTTTTTTGCAGATACTATGGCACACGGTACTTTGTTAGGTGTGGCAATTGCAGGGATTCTCACCCTCCCCCTCTGGGTTGGTGTTACCTTTACAGCTCTACTTTTGGTGGGTGTACTCTGGGTTTTACATGATCCTCGTTTGCCAAATGATGCTTTATTGGCTTTATGTTCAGCGACATTACTCTGCTCAGGTTTATTGCTTATTCAGCATTTACCTGCGTTAAGACCTGAATTACTGAGTTATTTATTTGGTGACTTACTGACCATCTCTTGGTCAGACTTACCCATTTTTGCCTTGGTCATTATCACAGCTCTAGCTGTTCTCTATAAAAATTGGAAAGCACAGATTCAAATTGCGATTGACCCAGATATCGCGATCAGTGAAGGTGTAAATGCAAAATGGCAACGCTTGATCTTCATGATCCTGCTTGCGTTATTTACTGTATTGGCTTTACGCGCTGTCGGTTCTTTATTAATGGGGGCTTTATTGGTCATTCCTGCTTTGACCGCACGTTTACTTGCTCACTCCCCAAAACAAATGGTCTTGATGGCTTTTATCATCGCCCAACTGGGTATCAGCATCGGTTTATGGTCAAGTGCAGGACTCAATATCGCAACTGGCTTGAGCATCGTACTCACCATGTCGATTCTATTTGCTGTAATTTTTGTCGTGCAAAGAATCAAGAAAACAAACTAATAGAGTACTACTTAAATAATACTCACATATAATCTGATCATTATTTTTGACGAAATTCGATATGTTCGTTTACAACCTTAAGGCGTTGATTTCTACTCTTCGCAGTAGAAATTATCCAGATGAATGGTATCTAGCAGACTTCATAGCAAATAATATTGCTACATTATCTGCGGAAGATGCATTTAACGGCGCTTCTGTAGTACTCAATATGTTTTCTACAGAAAAACACGCTATTTACGAGTTATTGATGATCCTCCAAGCTTTACACCGACAGTCAGATACAACTCAAATTCCAATATTTTTAGTGTCTAATCCCAATACTTTCGACAATTTATATAGTCTAAATAACGAACCTGACCTTCAAGATTTGATAAAAGATATAAAACAGCTCTATCAAAGATAGCTCAATCTCTATATTGAAAATCTAAAATTAGTATTTTATGAATACATAAAATAAACCATATAAAGCAATGAGTATTAGAACCAAACCACACAATGCCAAAACCTTTGTATAGTGTTGACTTCTAGAAAGCTGATTAAACCCCAGATAAACCACTGACAGTGTTAAAAAATCAAGAATAATCCAAGCTACTACCAGAATGAGCAGGCTGACATTGAGGTCTGGGTGAATGCCTACAAATTGTGGGAAGAATGAAGAAAAGAAAATGATATCTTTGGGATTAGAAATACCAACCAAGAACCCTTTTTGAAGGCCACCATCAATCGGCTTTAATGCTTCTATACTTTGCTCTTTTGAATGACGGACTTCTTTTAAAATTTCAAAGCCTAAATAGGCAATATAAGCACAGCCTAAAATTTTAATGATCAGGAATAGGTTTTCATTAACACTGAACATCCCTTTTAAAATCAAAATTGATAAAGCAATAAGTATCAATGAGGCTAAATTTGTACCTAATATTGTTTCTAAAGCTTTACGATATCCACCTTTGAGTCCAGCACTCGCCACCAAAATCATGACTGGACCTGGTGTCGCAATCATAATCACGACGCTAATCACATAAAGATAAAATTCTAAATAATTCATATTGATCCACCTTCTTTGTGTGTGGTTTGTTGTCTGTATCTTAAATTGAAAAATCTAAAATTATTGATGTACCAAACTCAACAGACTCGCTGCACCTGCAAATAAAACCGCAAAGGTACGATTAAGATATTTTTGCTGTTTCGGAGATTTTAACAACTTTAGAACTTTAGCCGCTAAACCTGTGTAGCCTGCCATCACGATCAAATCAATCGTAATCATGGTGATACCCATAATCAGGTACTGAGGCCATTGCGGTTGGGATAAATCTAAAAATTGCGGCAGTACAGCTAAAAGAAAAACAATTGCTTTTGGATTACTCATATTCACTAAAAAGCCGTACATGATCAGTTTAGGAATAGATTTTTGTTTAGCATCCACCGCTATTTCGATCGATTGAACAGGTGCTTTCCACTGTAAATAAGCCAAATATAATAAATATCCAACACCAAACCATTTAATGACTAAAAATGCCCAAGGTGAAGTCGCAAGTAACACCCCCGCCCCTGCCGCCACAATACCAATTTGAACAACCAGCGCCAGTTGTAAACCGATGGCATTCCAATAGCCACGTTTAAAACCATAGTTTAGACCGCTAGACATCGATGCAATCGCACCCGCACCTGGAGAAATACTAATCACCCAACATGCAAGCATGTAGGCAAACCACATTTGGTAAGACATTTTTTAAATCAGTTTTGAGCAGAGCTTCAAATTATAAACCCATTTGACTCAGTTACCTTATCCATTTAATTTTTAAAATTTGTAGATTTTCCTATGTAAGCATAAGGTGCTTGATGCACAATAAGTCATAGGAAAGAAAATAATCGAGGAGCCATCGTTCAATGACAGCCCAATCTGTAATTTTGCCATTACCTTCTAATCATGCACGTTTCATTGTTATACGTTTAAAAGATCTGTCTATTGATGGTTTAAAACAAAAACTCGAATATTTATTCACGACACGTGACCGTTTAATCACTCAGCATCCTGATGCTGAAATTAAAACATCAGTGGCATTTGGTCCTGAACTTTGGTCTTGTCTATACCATCAAACACCTAAAGGATTTAAACAATTAGATCCAATTCATGGCTCGTTTGAAATGCCTGTTGTTCCTGCAGATGTGCTGATTCATATCGCTTCTGCACGTAGTGATATTTGTTTTGCACTCAGCCAAGCTTTTTTTGATGGCATTCAAGATCAGGTTGACGTTCTCGATGAACGTGTTTGTTTCCGTTATTTGGATGGTCGTGATTTGACGGGCTTTATTGATGGTACTGAAAACCCTCAATTCCCAGATGATCGTGGCGAAACCGCTCTACTAAGTGAAAATGCAGGTATTTTTGCAGATGGTTCTTTTGTATTTGCACAACGCTATGTACATAATTTAGAGAATTGGAAAAAGTTAAAAGTTGATACTCAAGAACAAGTGATCGGACGTACTAAACTTGAAAGTATTGAACTGGATGACGATGTTAAACCTGAAAATGCTCACGTTGCACGTACAGTGGTTGAAGATGAAGAAGGTGAGGAGTTAGAAATCCTACGCCACTCTCTTCCTTATGGTGATGGTAAAGGTGAACAAGGTTTATTCTTTATCGCATATACAAAGGATTTAAGCCGTATTGATCAGATGCTGTTACGTATGTTTGGTACAAGTGGTGATGGCATTCACGACCGCTTACTTCACTTTGTTACTGCCGTGGATGGTGCATATTACTTTGCACCGAGTGAAGATTTGTTGGAAGAAGTTTTGGAAGAGGTATTAGAAGAGTAACTCATTTTATAATTTGGAAGCTATGAATATATAGCTTCCGAAGTTGAAATTATTAAATTTACTCTGACAAATTAATATTCATTTATATCTTTAATATTGAATAATCTGTTTCTTACTCCCATCATAATAAGTCATTTGAAAATTACTATTAAATTCAACTTGTTTTTCTGCATAAATAAACTTTTCTTCTATTAACTTATTATTTTTTACTTTCATTATTCTTAAATTAGGACCACTTTCATCCTGAAATGGTGAAATAAGCAAATTATAATCATTCCGCTTAATAATAACTGTGGCTCCATCGCTAGGATTGATAAAATCAAAATCTTTTAACATTTCATTTGAACTGACTAAATTTAAACTTGAACACTCTTTTAAAGCAATATTATTTAAACAGTTGAAATGAGTTTTTGAATTATAAATCACTTGTTTTTTTGGAAAACTTTCTATACTAGCTTGTGAATTAGTTTTTTTTATAAATTTACTATTTTCAAATTTATAACACTCATCTTCTACATTAATATTATTATCATCTGAAGCATATGTTGTTCCTGAGATACACACTTCATTATTTTTTTTAGAAAACTTAATAATAGCAGGTTCATTTTCTAAAATCTGCAATCTATCATCTACAAAATTACCTACTACTTGTGGAAAAGGTATTACTTGTTTCTTAATAGGATCTACTACTACGATAGATTTTACATTTCTTCCCACCCCTTTTCCTGTATTCCTATTCTGATCCATCACAACAAGAGTTAGATTTTTTGAAAAATTTGGCTTTTCTTGTAAATACTGATTATAAATCGATATTTTTTCATCTTTGCAAAAATTGATTTGAATTTTTTTTATATCGCAAACTGTAACATTCTTTTGTGTCAAAATTGAATTTTTAGCTACCGCATCAGTTGACTGTTCTTTTGAATATGAGCAACTTGATGCCAACATACCAATACTGATTACCAAAAAACATTTTTTAAGTTTCATTTCATAACCTATTTTACTGAATGATGTTGTTTAATTTTTTCAAAAATTTGCCTAACTTTGGCCGTTGAGTGTGAATTAGCTCTATTTGTTCCTGATTGATGATAACCAATAGATCCATCTGAAATAACGCCAAACTTATTTTTTCTCCCCCGAGGCAATGCTATTGAAGCCCACTCTTTTGAAGCATCTATCATCGCTTGGTCAACAGTTCCAGTTCCTTTATGTATAAGATTATAAATTGCTGACCGCCCTTTTAATAAATGCTCTTTAAATACTCTTTCTTGCATATTTTCATCGTAAAACTCACTACCTGATAAATTCATTCTTGTTTTTGCTGCAGCTAATGTGGAAGGTATTGTTTGATACTTCCCAGTAGCAAATCTTCTCCTATTATCTTTCCAGGTATAATTTTTTGCTGCATCTAAAAGCTGATTTATTGTTTTACCAGTAATTGTACCTGGGGTATCATTCATATTACCAAATTTAACTCTTTTACCTTCTGGAGCCCCTGAATTCCACGCTTCATAACTTCCCTCACCACTTGCAATAGCATCACCTAATTCAATAACCAATTCATCAATAGTTTTATCTGAAACTCTTGCAACATTATTTGAAGTTGTAGCAATACCAGAACATCCTAAAATTCGGTTTAAATTCAGACTACCTACTATCTCAACTAAAGAACGCCCATTCAGCTCTGTAACACTTTTTTTAAAAAAAATATCTGAAAAATATGAAGTTTGTAACCGTGTTATATCAAAATGAACCCATGTCGTAGCACCAGAATTACCATTATTAAATACTTTTGGCTCTAAATATATTTTATTCGTTGCCCTTTGTTCAGTTGCTCCCATTTTTACAGTCATGACATTTTTTCTAATAAACTCCATATCCGATAGCTCTCTAGTTCTTGAGCCATTTTTATTGATATGCAAGTCTAAAGCTAATCCCATATGATTTACACTTGTACGATTTTTTTGCTTATTATTTGCTATGCATCTATATCCAGATTCAATATAAGCTACTTCTAGTTTTCTTGATTTAAACTCATTCTTTAAATAAAAATTTAAAGCCTTAAGAATCCAAATTAATGATCTATGTATACCTGGATATTCATTAGCCATACTAATTCCAGATGAAACTCCTCTTCTATTATTACCATAACCAGTACACCGACCACACGGACATGAAGCTTTCGCCATAAACCCTGAAACTGGGTACTCTGTATAGAATTTATCAAGCGCTGATAAAAATGAACCACAAATTTTTCCAGTTTCAGAGACCCCCATATAATCTCGCTGAAACTGCTTAATACATTTAGAAGTCAAGTCTGTGAATTCATCAGTGGGGAGCGCGCCACCAAAACCGGCTAAGCGAATATTTACCTCTCGAATTAACTCACTTTTCCCACTTGAAATGCATTGAGGGTTAGTCTTACATAAATTAGAAGCGGATGCTTTAGGAGTTCCTACTTCTGAGCTTCGATCTTCTACTGTTAGAATTTTTGCCGCTGAATCTACAGTTTCAGTAATAGCTTTCTTTCCATCTTCATAAACCTCATTTAACCATTCTTTCGCCTTAATTGTATAATCATTAACCACATCTGCGGTTTTATTTGTATTGCTAGGATGTGGCTTACTTGTAGAACTGGGCTTTGGTGAAGTGGTTGGCTTAGGTTTGTCTTGAATACTTTTATTGCCTGTGGCTGAAATATTAACTGGTAATTTTAAAACCTGTCCGATACCAAGCTTATCTGGATCCTTTAACTGATTTAGTCCTTCCAATGCTCTAACTGTAGTGCCATTACTTTTGGCTATTGATGTTAGTGTTTCACCTTTTTTTACTGTATGAGTTTTTCTTTTATATGCCCCCGCAGAACCTTGATTATTTAATGTTTTAAAATCCAATAATATTTTAGGACTCGCTATAGTCACTAACATCCGATCTTTAGACATCACAAAGCTTTTAATATTCAACATCATTCCATTGAACATACTCTTAATATATACATCTAAAACAGTACCCTTATCTCGGCTAATTTCTACAATACATCCTGCTGAATTGGTAGATCCAGCTGCTATTAATTGACCTGTTTTTTGATTTTTAACCTGATATTGAGCTTTAGATATAGGATTACTGAACACGTCTACAATTTTTATCGTTACTAACGATTTTTTATTATTCGTCATTTTTCAAACCTTCATTCTTATTTTCAATACTTTGTGAGGATTGAGACTCTAGATAATAGTCCTCTTCATCGAAGCCTTCTATACTAATACCCCAATCATCCTCTGATCCTACCAATATCTGAACTTTAGATGGGTCTGAGGTATTAATTTTTCCAGTTCGACCATGTTCATCAATTGAACCAGCTACAAATGAATTTGAATCAGGCAGGAAAGCTTTATAAGTAAGCTGGCTAAAATCACTTTCCCAAAATAAATCATAAATATCTAACTTATTGCTAAATAATGGTGTATTTGGTAATTGTGGAATTTCATATGGAGTTTTAGCTCCCCCAGTAAACAAATGCTGCCCTGCCTTACTCTCAAACTTTCCACCAGTCGTACTAAAAACACCACTCCCATTAATCTTGAGTTGTGAGCCACCCGCAGTGAGCACAATTTCTTTAGGACTGGTAATTTCAATCTTGTCTTCGGTTGAAATTAGCTTAATCACTTTACGAGCAATGGCTTCTATCGCATCATCTTGAGCTTGTAGTTCTACTTTGCCCTTGGCTGCAAAAGCCCTCAAACCTTTTTGAGCCGCAAACAGACTAATCTTATCCTGCGCATGACCCACAATATTTTTTTGGGCACTCAAATTAATTGAGCCTTGTGCACTCTCTGCAATATCTTGTGAAGCTTGAAGAATAATGTCCTCAGGTGTGGTTAGCGCAATCCCATTCGGAGAGGCTAACAGCATCAAAGCCTGACGGAATAATCGACCCTGTTCTTGCTTTTTACTATCTGAACTACTTTCAAGTCCTTCCGTATATCCTTCCATAAAACCTTGCAAAGTACTTAATGCCTTGGCAGGTGTAAGATCTACACCTTTATTACCACCACCAAATCCTGTGCATGAAATGAGAAAATCTTCTGCATTCACGTCGACACTGGAAATAGCTTTACAGACGTCTTGAATCGCTTGAAAAGGATTGTCCTTTATACCGTTTTTAATGCTTTCAAATTTACCTTTGATCAGATCAGAGCCATGCTCTTGAACGTTATCAATAAATTCCTTTAAGTTATCAACAGCTTCTATTGCATCTTCAAAGTAGCTATTAAATTCATCAATAACGCCTAATGCATTACCACCCAATGAACCAATATCTTTAATAAACCCACCACAATCTTTGATCGCATTCAATGGGTCATTCGCCAAGCCCTCTTTAAAAAGATTAACCGTAGATTGTAAGGCTTGCGCTGTATCTTTTATTTCTAAAGACTGAATGAACTTAGGTAAACGGCTAATGACATTTAAGGCATCTGTTTGTTGTTTTACAGCGATTTCACTGAGCATTTTCATGCTTTGCTCACCCTGACCCAGCAGAGATTGAGCTTGAGTCGCTTCTAAATGATCAGAGATTGCATTTTCTTGAGCATAGGTGGTAATCAGCATCCCTTTGCCTGCACGAACAGCACCATAAGCATCTGTCCTCAACTCAAATCCTTCTCCACGCCCATCACTTTGTTCTTTGTCTTTCGGGTGGCTTAAATTTCCTAAATTCAACTGTGACGCTGCATGGCTACTTTGCAATTGGGTACTAATCTGCCCTGTCGTATCATCGAAACGTAATTGGTTAAACCCCTGACCGCTTACTTCGGCGGATCGTATGCCACTGAGCTTTTTCGTGTCAGGAAGCTGACCTTTCACATCGAACATCGTTTGGTGACGCTCAGCTTCATGTAAACGTCCCACTACAAATGGTCGATCCACATTACCGTCAAAGAAGTCGATGACCACGATTTCATTAACACGCGGATGAAAACGCGAACCATAACCTTCGCCTGCCCAAGAGGTGAGCACATCCACCCATGCCGAGTCTGTATCATTATCATTCGATCCAGCTCCACCATCATGTCCATGATCATCCGTGCGTGTGAATACAAAGCGGACTTTAATCCGCCCCCATTGATCAACATAAATAGTTTCCCCTTCAGGGCCAACGACTTTAGCACGTTGCGGATAAGCTACCGGTCGATGCTTTAAAGGATCATAATCAGGAACAACGGGAATCGCACGACGAACCAAACTCAATTCGTTCGACAAGCGCTCATCAAATTTAGTTCTGCTCCAACGACTCATATCGATCAATGCTTCAATTTGCGCATTGATATCTTTAGGTAAATTGTTTTGATTAAAAAAGTGCTTACCTAAAATAATAAATTGGCGATCAGAACCTTGATGCTGATCAATTTCAGGATGATCGATAAAATCAAACCAATAACCGACATTGACATCACGTACACTACTAATCGCAGTGAAATACTTAGCTTGTAAATCTTGATATTGATTGAGCTGGGTATTGAGTTTTTGCAGCTGCGCATTACTCGATGCGGTCGCTTGATCTTCCCCTTTGAGGTCACTAACCCATGCAGGACTAATCGTCCAAGCTTGCTCTAGACTCAAAGTTTCGTTGTCTTGTTGATCGCTATGCTGATGATTGCTTAATTGAAGATCACCTTGATCTTGAGAGAGTAAATCTCCTTGCCAGCGTTGCACTTGAATTGCAGTAGATTGAATAGATCTTTGAGCGATAAAACTTGAAATAGTATCAAATCGCTCCGTTGCATTATTGCGATGAAAACGAACTGTTCGACGATCCAATGGCTCATACTGACTATTATCATCGATCAGTTTTAATATCTGAGCTTGTATTTCTTTAGCTGAAAATGGAACGGTACGTTCTGCCTCATCCACCAACCAATTAATGCCCTCACTACGCCATAGGCGAGTTAAAAAATCATAGTCCGACTCATTGGCTTGCATGGTAAAAGGACGTGTGTCATAGCTTCCTTTTAAACCTTGTGTAGATAGGCTTAAGCCTGCACTAAATAACGCACTTTTCGACTGCCATTCCTGAAAAATAATTTCAGTAATATCAACCACGCTTTTAGACATAAATACACGGCTATTACGGCGCTTATGCCACAGGGATGTCGCATCTTCAACGGTGAGTTTATACAAGGTCAATGCACCATCACTTTGACCTTGGCTAACACCCGTCACAATGCCTGTAGTGCGTGCTAGTTTTCCCATATCGGTGACTTGATCAATCGCTACCTGGCAACCAATGAATTGTTTTAATTGAATATGAGCATTGGTCGATAAACAGAGTACTTCAGCTTTTAAGCCTTGATTGATAAAGTGTTGCCCTTGGATACGTTGCACAAAAACTTGTGAATTCAAAGCTTCATTTGAAAATTGAATGTGAAGTGCGCGCTTTTGTAAGCTCAGCCCCAAATGTTCCAGCATGGAATGAATATTATTGAGCATATTTTTATACTATTTTTTTAGATTTTGTCGAATTTTACTCCTGCAACGTTCAAGTAGATCAATATAATTTGTTATTTTTTTATACTAAAAAAATAGGAACCAAAGCATTGATTCCTATATACAAAAAATTTTAAAAAATGGAAAATTCCAGCATTACTTAAAAAGGAATACGTTTGTAATTCCGATATTCTGGTTTCCAAAAATTATCTTCAATACTCTTTGCAATCAATTCATCACTCAAGGGTAAAGCAACACCATCTGCGATCGCAGCTTTCGCCACTTTGAATGCGATAATCTTAGAAACTTTTTGAAGATCATCCAAATCTGGCAACAAATCAGCATTAATATCATGAAGCTTAGGTGAACAATCTGCCAAAGCTAAGCTAGATGCCATGAGCATGTTTTCAGTTACACGCTTAGCCTCTACAGCGATAACCCCTAAGCCCACACCAGGGAAAATATAAGAGTTATTACACTGTGAAATATTAAAGATTTTGCCTTGATAGTTCACAGGCAAAAATGGACTACCTGTTGCGATTAAGGCACGTCCATCTGTCCACTGAATAATATCCGCTGGAACAGCTTCTACTCTTGAAGTTGGATTCGATAATGGCAGTACAATTGGATGCTCACAATGAGCTGCCATTGTGCGCATAATCTCTTCAGTAAATAAGCCCGGTTGACCTGAAACACCAATCAGCACAGTAGGATGAGCATTCTGAACCACATCCAATAAGGAAATGATGCCGTCTGTAATCGCCCAAGCTTCGACAGCCTCAGTGCGTTGTACCAATTTACTTTGGAAATCAAGCAAGTTTGGTTGATTGTCTGTGAGCAAACCAAACCGATCAACCATATATATACGAGCACGCGCTTGTATATCCGTTAAACCTTCCGCCACCATTTGGGCAATAATTTGTTCTGCAATCCCACAACCCGCAGAACCTGCACCCAAAAATGCAACTTTTTGATCTTTCAGCTGTTTACCTGCCGCACGACTGGCAGCAATTAAGCTCCCCACTGAAACTGCTGCCGTCCCCTGAATATCATCATTAAAACAGCAATATTGATCACGGTACTTTTGCAGCAGTGGCATTGCATTTTTCTGTGCAAAATCCTCAAATTGAATCAAAGCTTTTGGCCAGCGACGCTTAATGCCCGTCAACACAGCATCTACAAATTCGTAGTATTCGTCACCACTGATTCGTGGCTGATTCCAACCTAAATAAATTGGATCATTGAGTAATTGCGGGTTATTGGTTCCCACGTCAATGGTGATCGGTAATGTATAGGCAGGACTAATACCACCACAAGCGGTATACAGCGACAATTTACCAATCGGAATACCCATACCACCAATGCCTTGGTCGCCTAAGCCCAAAATACGTTCACCATCTGTGATCACAATCACTTTGACATTATTTTTATTCACGTTCTGCAAAATATCATCAATATGATCACGATCTGGGTATGAAATAAATACACCGCGATGACGACGATAAATATCAGAAAAACGCTGACATGCCTCACCGACTGTTGGTGTATAAATAATCGGCAACATTTCTGACAAGTGATTTTCAATCAGGTGATAAAACAATGTTTCATTGGTGTCTTGGATATTTCTTAAATAAATGTGCTTATTAATATCGTCATTAAAATCTGTATATTGTTTATAAGAGCGTTGGTGCTGTTCTTCAATGGTTTCGATCACATGCGGAAGCAAACCATGCAAATTAAAATTTGAGCGCTCTGCTTCGGTAAATGCTGAGCCTTTATTAAGTAAAGGTAGCTCTAATAAGGTAAAACCAGCATATGGTGTATATAGTGGGTGCTTAATCTTTGAATGTGTAGATGTCATTTCCAATCTCAATTATTTGGCGAATCGCCACCACTTCAGCCTAGAATAAGACCTCAGGAATTTATTAATCTAAGAGCTTAAACCTATTTATACTGAATTTATCATTTATAAAATTGATAGTGATTCTCACAGTATTTTCATAAATGATAAGTTATATTGATATGCAACTTGGTTGAGATTGTGCGATAGATTGTGCAACAACGCATACTTGGATTGCCTTGAATATTCTTCTGTTCAATTCAGGTTTAGAATTTTGTTTTTTATGCAATTCTTAACCATTTTCAACTATTTAAAAATTTACAACCATTTAAAATAAAACCAGATCACATCGATGATCAGCTCACTCACCCTTTTTATTTAATTGTTAAATTTAAACAAAGACCTTAATTAAATATTTTTTATAAGATGATTGAACAATGAATATGACCCTTAAACAAATCAGCATCATTTTAGCACTCGGTTCAACGATCACATTAGCAGGCTGTCAAACGATCTCAGAAGCATCATCTAAAGTCAGTAACAAGGCTTTGTCAATGATTGGTTTGGGCGACAAAGAGCTCAAAGCACCTGAAATTGATAAAAAAGGTGTGGTAGATATTAGTAAAACCACTTTAGAACAAATCGAAAAACTCACTCAAAATATGCCAACAGGTCAATGGGTTTATATCGAAAACGATTTACAAGGGATTTATGACCTACAAAACAAATCTAAAGATGGCAACATGCTATTTTTACGTTTAAATTGTAAAAATCCAGCACAACGTCCGGGCTTTATACTTCACAATAAAGAAGGTCAAGAAATCTTAAAAGCGCACGATCCTCAAGCTGGATCAGTTCAGTTTTTATTGGACAACAAGAATTATGGCAATCCTTTTGAATTGGTGAATTTGAAAAATTATCCAAACTTCAAAACTGCGCTCAAAAAAGCCAAAACAATCAAAATTTTTAATGCTTCTAAGCTTTATACCTTTGAAAATGGTCAAGCAGATCAACTGGATAAACAAGTCACCTGTAAAGAATAAATTAGGCTTCTATGTAAAAAGTGCTTATGTACTCAGCGATGGGTTTTAAGCACTTTTTTGTTTTTAATATCTTTCTTTATAAATTTAACCTGACTCATATAACCAGATCGAAAATAAATTTATTTTGGCATATTCACAAAAATAGCGGTTAAACGGCGCATAAGCGGTAAGGCAACCAAGACCACAGGATAAGCAATGACCCAAGAAAGTAGCCACGCTGATAGCCACTTAGAAAAAAAATCTTCAATAAAACCGATGTTCAAAAATAAATTGACCAATGAAATCACTGCGCTCATAAAACATGACAAAAACAGTGGCAACACCCATGCAATATTTTTAGGGGCAAGTTTAGGAATATTTCCTACGATTTTAGGTTGTTGTTCTGACATTTTTAAGGAGCTCAAGCTCGAGTTTAAGCAACCATTTTACAGTTTATTGGGTGAAATGTTGAGCTGTAACGATAAACAACAACGGATAAGTTTTATTCAGTACAAATGCATTTAGCTAATCTGAGCGAAATTTGCTATATTTATCGTTTTTCTGCGACACTAATTTTTCGATAAATTATGAATACGGCAATACAAGCAGCTCTCGATCATGCAGTGCAATCTCTTCAAGCTGAAGGGGTACTTCCATCCGACTTTAAAAACAGCGGAAACCTTACTCGTACCAAAGACCGAAGCCACGGTGATTTTGCATCAAATATTGCGATGATCGCCTCTAAAGCTGCGGGTATGAAGCCACGTGATTTAGCGGAAAAAATCTTGGCTGCGCTTCCCGAAGTTGTTGATATCACCAAGGCTGAAATTGCAGGCCCCGGCTTTATCAATTTCTTCTTAAATGCAGATCAACGCTTTGCAGTTTTAGATCAAATTCAAAGCCAGCTTGATCAGTACGGTCGCACACAAGCAAACGCTGCCAAAAAAATCCAAGTTGAATTTGTTTCTGCTAACCCGACGTCTAGCCTTCACGTAGGTCATGGTCGTGGTGCAGCTTACGGTATGACAGTTGCAAACTTGCTTGAAGCAACAGGTGCAACAGTTGACCGTGAATATTATGTCAATGATGCAGGTCGTCAAATGGACATCCTGGCAACATCAACATACCTTCGCTATTTAGAACTTACAGGTCAAACTTTAGTATTTCCAAAAAATGCTTACCAAGGTGACTATGTAAAAGAAATTGCGCAAAGCATTATCGATCAAGATGGTGATGCTTATGTACGCCCAGTTGCTGATGTGTATAAAGACGTGCCTGAAGATGTTCAGTTCGCTGAAGAATTGGATGCAGAAGGTAATAAAGTTATTTTGTCTGGTGACAAAGAAAAACATATTGATGGTTTAATTTTCAACTCGCAAGCATTGATTGGCACAGGTTACCGTGTATTCCTTCAAGCCGCGTTAAAAGCGATTCTTGATGATATTAAAGATGACCTTGGCGAGTTTGGTGTGACTTTCAACCAATGGTTCAGTGAAGAATCATTGACAGATAAAATTGAAGAAGCATTACAAACGCTTGATCAACGTGGTTTCTTGTACGAAAAAGATGGCAACATCTGGTTCAAATCGACTGATTTTGGCGATGAAAAAGACCGCGTAGTGAAACGCCGTAATGGTCAAACCACTTATTTCGCATCAGATATCGCTTATCACTTGAATAAGTTACAACGTGGTTATACCGATATCATTGATATTTGGGGTTCAGATCACCACGGCTATATCGCACGTGTAAAAGCTGCCATTGATGCTTTAGGCTATGACTCTAAGAAACTCACTGTGCTTTTGGTTCAGTTCGTGAGTTTATGGCGTGGCGGTGAGATGGTTCAAATGTCATCTCGTTCAGGTCAATTCGTGACATTACGTGACCTTCGTAAAGAAGTCGGTAATGATGCTGCGCGTTTCTATTACGTGATGCGTAAATCAGAACAACACATTGATTTCGACCTTGACCTTGCTGTTTCTCAAAGCAAAGACAATGCTGTGTATTACATCCAGTATGCGCATGCACGTATTTGCCGTATGTTAGAAAAAGCAGCAGCGACTGATGTTAAATTTGATGCAGTTCAAGCACGTAGCTTAGCGTCTCGTTTAGACCTAGAAGCAGAAACTGAAATTCTAGCTAAACTTGCTGCCTACCCTGAGATTATTGTTCGTGCGGCAAATAGCCATGAACCGCACCAAGTAGGTAACTACTTAAAAGAACTTGCAGCGTTATTCCACGGTTGGTATAACGAAAATAAAGTATTGGGTGATGATGCTGATCTGACTCAAGCACGCTTATTACTTTCTGTAAATGTTCGCCAAGTATTAAACAATGGCTTAAACTTATTAGGTGTATCTGCACCTGAAAGTATGTAAAGCTAAAACACGAAGACTATAAATACGGCTGTGCTGAACGGATGTTAAATTTTCCATTTGTTCAAAGCACAGCTGAATGAAAGCAATAATTTAAGATTTTCTGATTTATATGCAGTTGGCATATAAAACATTAAAACCAAAAATGATTCAAAATAGCTATGCAAATAGCCATTTATCAATCAACAATCTGAGAGGTTTCCTCGTGTTTGGAAAAACGCAACGCGGTGTTTCTGAAAAACCCAATAAGCCTAAAAAACCATTGATTCCAAAATGGCTTGGAATGCTTGTGCTTATTTTAATCGTGTTAAGTTTTGCAGTAGCACTCATGCTCTGGAAACCATGGGAACCTGTCAAACCACGTAGTAATGAAGTGACTTCAACGCATTATCAAGAAGAAACCAATAAAGACTACCGTTTTTATGACCTCTTACCACAACAGCAAGTCACGCCGATTCCAGATAAAGCAGTTCCTGAGAACCAAACTGTGGATACAGCACCTGTTATTGTAGAAGCGCCTGTACCTAGAGCACCTGTTGAAACTGCTGAAGATGGTAGTGTGATTGAACCCACTGAGACTACACCGGCTAAAGCGAGCTTCATTTTGCAGGTGAGAAGTTTCCCTGATCCGGATAGTGCTGATGCACGCCGTGCAGAAATTATTCTCAATGGTCTTTCTGCCGATGTGATGAAAACCACTGAAGGTGGACAGACTTGGTATCGTGTTGTATCGGGTCCTTATGAGTCACAAGAAGCAGCTGTCATTGCACAGCAAACCTTACAACATAGTGGTATCGACTCTATTGTTGTGAAGCGTTAATACCAATATTTCAATTTTAAAAAGGATGCTCAAGCATCCTTTTTTATTGAATAGATTGAATAAAACCCTCGATCAAATCTGCAACCTGTTCAGCGTATTCACATGCCAAATCATGTTGCCCTCCCTCAATGATTTCTAAACGTGCCTGTTTAAATTGCTTTTCTAAATATCGTCCAACACTTACAGGGCTGATTTGATCTTGATCACCCCAAATCAATAAAACAGGACACTGAATTTTATTTAATTCATGATCCAAAGCTGAACGATGATTCACAAACCAGTCAGGTACTGAGAAATTCAATTGATAGTCTTCACGCCAATCGGCAACATCAAAACGTGATAAATCAATACCACCTGAAGTGGCAACTAGCACCAAAGCCTTGACCTGCTCAGGATGTTTTAATGCCATTTGTACTGCGAATATTCCACCCATAGACTGAGCAACCACAATACTCGGCTGTTGTTCACTAAAACGATCAATTGAATGAACCACATAGCGCTGTAAATCATCAAAATTTTGAATATCAGCTTGGGCTGGCACACCACCAAACTCTGGGTACGCGATAATATGTTTTGTGTAGTCAGACGACAATAAAGAAATAACCGGCTGCCAAAACTCAATATTGCCGGATGCACCTGGTAAGAAAATTAAATTTTCCAACAGTGATTCACCTCTATTAGCTCTCATCATTTTTTGCTTGAGCACGCTTGAAAGCAGGTCGCTGTTTTAATCGCTCTACATACTTTTGAATTTCAGGATATTGCCCTTTTACTCGGTCTTGAATAGCAATGAGAGGAAAACTCATTTGAATATCCGCAAAAGAAAACTCGCCAGCAAAATATGTGTGAGTTTTGAGATGTTTTTCTAAATAAGGAATATGTTCCGCCAAGCGTGGCGTAATGAATCCTGCTTTCACTCCCTCAACAATTTTATTGGCAATTGGGCGAACTAATATTGGGGCTTGTTTCGGAACTTTTGACATGACTAAGGTCATCACCAATAAAGGCATCAGAGAACCTTCTGCATAGTGCATCCAATAACGATATTGACGTTTTTCAGCGTCTTGAGTCGGTATAAACTTATTTTCTGGATCATACTGTTCTTGTAAATATTCTAAGATGACAGCAGATTCAGCAATCGTCAGATCTCCATCGGTCAATACGGGTGATTTACCTAAAGGATGTATTGCTAATAATTCTGGCGGTGCTGCAAAATTTGGCAGTCTTTTATAATATTTGATTTGATATTCAATACCCAATTCTTCTAAGGCCCAAATAATTCGCATTGAACGTGATTGTTCTAGGTGATGCAGTGTAATCATTGTTCTCGCCTTATCATTTTCAAAGGATTTATTGTGCTTTGACTATAGCCTATCGACATAAAAAAATGACATCCTGCTTTACACAAAATGTCATTTTTTAATTACAGTCGTTTTAAAACATGAAAGTTTAACAAGCTGTTATTGAGCCAACCCATCGAGGGCTAAATCTCAATTAAACCACTGAAGTATTGATCTCAACACTACGTAACAAGGTCTTGGTCACGGGCGTTTTTTGGCAAATATCAAGTACTTTTTGTTTTAATTCATCTGACAATGGATTAACGAAAGATAAACGACGTTCAATCCATTCTTTACCTTCTTTATTGGCATTAAAGTCAGCTTCAACAACAAACTCACCCAATTCCAAACCTTTATGCTGTGCATACATACGTAAAGTAATCATGGTGCATGAAATTAAACCTGAGCAAATAAAATCATACGGCGCTAAACCTAAGTCTTGACCACCAAATGACTCTGGCTTATCTGTCAGTAACTGGTGCTTACCACTGGTCACTTCACCCAACCAATGTTCTTCACGAGTTTGTACTTTTGCATTTGCAATAATTGCCATGTTGTTGTCCTTATAGGCTGTTTGTTGTTGAATATGTATAGTCTAACTTTTTAACTATTTAGAGGCACGCATACTGTCTGGGAATGCAGGGGCTTCTAGACGCTTACCTGTATACGATGGAATTGAGCCAAAACGTTCGTCTGCATTGTTCCAATCATCAAGCGCAAGTTTCAATTCTTCTTGGGTACGACCGACAAAGTTCCACCACAGTAGAATCGGGGATTCAAAGGGTTCACCGCCGAGTAAGAGCACACGACTATTGGCATGAATGGTCACTTCAATTTCAGTTAAACCTGGCTCTAGAACAACCAAATTATCTGCATCTAAATGATGACCATTAATTACCGCTGTGCCTTCAAGTGCCATGAAACCATATTCAAATGCAGGATTCAGTTTCAAACGTGTGGTGACTTGTTCTGTTGCAGTCAAATCTACCCCTAAAAGTGGGGTATACACTTGTACTGGTGAAGTGGTATCAAGGAACTCACCGACTAAAACGGTGTATTCAATACCGTCTTTTTGTACGACAGGAAGCTCTGGATAATGATCAAAGCGTGGATCAATATTGAGTTTGTCATCTGGCAATGCAATCCATAACTGTGCTGCATGCATTTTAGTTTCAGTATCTGGCGCAACTTCGGTATGTGAAATACCACGTCCAGCCGTCATCAAATTCACTTGTTTTGGACGGATTAACTGATTGGTTGTCCCTAAGCTATCGCTATGTAGCATTGTGCCTTCGATCATCCATGTAAAGGTTTGCAAACCGATATGGGGATGTGGACCAACATCAAGTCCATCGCCTTGTGGAAAGCTCACAGGACCAGCATGATCTAGAAAGCACCATGCGCCGATCAGACGTTTTTGACGACTCGGTAAAGCACGCTTAATGACTGTGCCCTTGCCTATTTCTGCTGATCGGATTTGAAAATCTTGGATAAATTGATTGACGTATTTTTCGCAATCATCTGAATGTGAAATCTCTGTATAGTTAGTATTGGTCATAACATCATCCTTTCAATTGCTTTCTTACAAAACTCATTTTCAGCGTTTTATCGTTTGTGATTCTTTTCATTCTATCTTTTTGGCATGTTTAAGCCTAGCTTTAGGTCGATAAGCTGTATACCAGAAATAGGACAATTCTAAAGGAAAAAGATGTAATAGTCGTGAAATCGTCTTTATTCTTAAAACCAAAACAAAAAGCTGATCACCTCTATATATCAGCTAGTTCTATCAACGATGCAATTTAATTTCTGAAAATTTCATCCATATGATATTCCAAATAAACTTTATGTTCTTTCTTAAGATCAACTACAAGTTTCTTGGGTATTTGGAAAAAAACTCTTTCATTTTGATCCAAGCTTTTTGAAATAACAATTTCACCATTTAACTTAAAAGATATGAATCCGCGATCAAATAAACGATCAAAATTTGGCGTTAGTAATAAACCATTAAAATGATCTAATCGCTCCTGATCATTACTCACCGACCATGGCTTAATATGAGATGCAATTAAAAATTGAGCGTTTTGAAGTCCTGAAACAGCACAACATGTATGTAAGTCGAATAATACTTTTCGAAATTTATTTTGAACTAATCTTACCTTAATTTTTCTTTCTGCTTCAGATGTGAAACTTTCAAGCTCATTAAAAATGGTCTAATCATGTATATCTAATTTTTTTAAATAATGACCATAATGATTAAGTGCAGATGAATACATATTGTTGCCAATTTTATTCCGCTCTTTATAAATATCCAAATCAAAAATCGTAAGTTTTAAAGCCTCATATTCAATACTATTTATTGGACGCTCATAACTTGGCAACCATTCAGAAATTCTATTTTGAATGACTAGGTTATATTTAGAAGCAGTTGCTTTGGATAATCCTTTTTCTGATAAAAGCCAATTATAAAAATCCATGTAAAGCCCTAATTTTCTTTTAATTAATATACATAAAAAGAGCGCCGAAGCGCTCTTTTTATTGAAATATCTAGGTCACCCTAAATAGCCTCGAACATAGTTCTTGGCGTAAAACTGGCACGAAGCAACGCTTGGTGAAATCCCAGTTTTATTCCCATTCAATCGTTGCAGGTGGTTTAGACGATACGTCATAAACAACACGAGAAACGTCAGCAATTTCGTTCATGATACGTGTAGAAATCTTATCTACTAAATCGTATGGAAGGTGCGCGAAACGCGCCGTCATAAAGTCAACTGTTTCAACCGCACGAAGTGCAATTACCCATGCATAACGACGACCATCACCTACCACACCAACCGATTTAACAGGTTGGAATACAGCAAACGCTTGAGCAGTCTTGTCATACCAACCGCTTGCACGAAGCTCTTGCATGAAGATGTCATCAGCTAAACGAAGAATGTCAGCATACTCTTTCTTCACTTCACCCAAAATACGCACGCCCAAACCTGGACCTGGGAATGGATGACGGTAAAGCATTTCGAATGGAAGACCTAAAGTTGTACCTAAACGGCGCACTTCGTCTTTGAATAAATCACGGATTGGCTCAACCAATTCAAATGCTAAATCTTCTGGTAAACCGCCCACGTTGTGGTGCGATTTAATCACGTGTGCTTTACCATTTTTAGTCGCAGCAGATTCGATTACGTCAGGGTAAATCGTACCTTGAGCAAGGAAGTTTACGCCATCAAGCTTACGCGCTTCTTCAGCAAATACGTTGATGAATTCACGACCAATAATTTTACGTTTAGCTTCAGGATCAACTTCACCTGCAAGTGCAGACAAGAAACGATCTTCAGCATCGGCACGAATCACACGGATCCCCATGTTTTTCGCGAACATGTCCATCACTTGCTCGCCTTCGTTCAAACGAAGTAAACCATTATCTACAAATACACACGTCAATTGATCGCCAATCGCACGGTGTAAAAGTGCAGCCACAACAGATGAGTCAACACCACCTGAAAGACCTAAAAGAACTTTTTGATCGCCAATTTGCGCGCGAAGTTGTTCAACACGTAAATCGATAATGTTTTCAGAGTTCCATAAGTTACGGCAACCACAGATTCCATGAACGAAGTTAGAAAGTAATTCAGCACCTTTAGCAGTGTGTGTTACTTCTGGGTGAAACTGGATACCGTAGAAACGACGAGCTTCATCCGAAACCATCGCAAATGGGCAACTTGGTGTGCTTGCAGTCACTTTAAAGCCTTCAGGCAACGCAGTCACTTTATCGCCGTGGCTCATCCAGACTTTAAGTTGGTTTGCTGTATCTTCCAGATCGCCAATCAATTTATCGCGTACTTGGATATCGACTTCTGCATAACCAAATTCATGTACATCACCTGGCTCTACTTTACCGCCAAGTTGCTCCGACATGGTTTGTAGACCATAGCAAATACCAAGAACAGGTACGCCTAAGTTGAACACAACTTCAGGGGCACGAGGACTACCCGCTTCATAAACACTTTCTGGACCACCTGAAAGGATGATCCCGTTTGGGTTAAATGCACGAATGTCTTCTTCAGACATATCAAATGCGTACATTTCTGAATAAACACCAGCTTCACGTACACGACGTGCAATAAGCTGACTATATTGAGAACCGAAATCCAAAATTAGGATGCGATCTTCAGTAATTTGGGTATTGGTCGTCATGGTATACAACTATGTAGGCAACGAATATAAGCGCCATATTCTAACATTTTTCCAACCATTACGCACATGATTCAGCTGAGTTGTTTTTTTCAGCATATTTCTATCCGTTAAGACGTAAAAAAACTGGCTTTGAATAACCAGCTTTTTCGCTGTTGGATGAATGCTATCATCTTATTTTTCAATAAGATGATCTAAGCTCAATTTGCCCGCACCATGCATCACCAAGAAGAATAAACCACCCGCCATTGCCAAGTTCTTCATTAAATTAATGGCATCATCTGCGCCTGAATGAAAGATAAAACCTGTAATCAAACTAAATACTGCCAAGCCCAATGCCGCAAAGCGTGTTTGAAAACCAAAAAGTAAAGCCAAACCACCACCCAACTCCACCAAAATGGTCAATGGCAACATCGCGCCCGGAACACCCATAGCTTCCATATAACCAACGGTTGCCTCATAGCCCACAACTTTGCCCCAGCCTGCAATGATGAAGATATACGCCATTAATACACGAGCAATTAAACTTAATGCGTTATTCATCAGATTTTGGCTCACCGCATTTTTAACAACAATATTGGGATTAAACATTTTCTTTTCCTAAATTTTGATGGTATTAACAATATGAACTCAGAATAATCAGTTTTATTTTTAGGATAAATACTAGCAATCAAACCCTGTGTTGCAAATTTAGGATGAAAAAAAACTCAAATATTCCCTTTTACATTGAGAATTTAAATCAATTTAATACTGACTTTATAGAAGAGGACTGCTAGGATTTCTGCACACTTTTGTGCAGTTTTTAGCTCATGGATTTAATTGATTTTATTTTGCATGTAGATGATCATCTACTTGAATTTATAACAAATTACGGCGTTTGGATTTACGGCATTCTATTCCTGATTATTTTTGTAGAAACGGGTCTAGTGGTCATGCCATTTTTACCAGGTGATAGCCTATTGTTTGCTGCGGGTGCTTTAGCAGCGTCAACAGGGGCAATGAACCCATGGGTTTTAGTATTATTATTATTTATTGCTGCAGTGTTAGGTGACACCCTCAATTATCACATTGGTAAATATATTGGACCACGTGTTTTTGAAATAGAATCAAGATTTATCAATAAAAAGCATTTAATCGCAACACAAAAATTCTTTGATAAACATGGGGGTAAAACCATTATTTTTGCGCGCTTCATTCCCTTTGCACGCACTTTCGCACCTTTCGTTGCGGGCGCAAGTAGCATGAATTATAAGTTTTTCCTGACCTATAACGTCATTGGCGCTTTCTGTTGGATTGGTTCTTTTATTACGCTAGGCTATTTATTTGGCAACATGCCAATCGTGAAAGATAACTTCACTTATTTGATTTTCGGCATCATCATTTTAAGCGTGTTACCGGGTGTGATTGGCTTTATTCGCCATAAATTTTTCCCGAAAAAAGATGTAAATGTTTAATATTGATTGAGTGATCGTGCTCAAAAGCACCTTCAAAGATTAGTAGCGAAAAAATCCAACAAAGACAGGTAACATACTGAGCATAAGTAGCAGTGCCGATCCTTTGTATAATCGATCGGCAGTAATCACTTTCATGCCCCCAGATAAAATTCGTTTCCCCAAATACATCCAAAAAAATGCGCACGGCAAAAGACAAACAATAAAAATGCCTAGGACAAAAAAGTAGTTTTGAAATGAATCCCATGTCCACACTGGAAATATACCCGCAGCAAACAAGAGCGACTTTGGATTTTTCAGCGTTTCTTTAAAGAGTTGCGATTTGCTCAAACTGGTATTTTTTTTACTGTGCTGTTCTAAATTTACCGTTTTCCACAATTTAAATGCTAACCAAAGTACATAAAACATACTCACAGTATGTAAGACATGAATCAGATTGGGCCAAATTGGCATAGTTAAATGAATCACCAATGCCCAAATACTGATGGCATAGACATAGCCCAATAGTTGCATGGGAACCAGTAAAAATGTCTTAAAAATGCCTTGATGATGTGTAGCGCTTGCCAATAATGCATTGGTTGGTCCAGGTACTAAAAGTACTGCAATCACTGCAAAAATAAAGAGCCAACTTTCTATCATGTAACATCTAAACCACGTTGAATGGGGCACACATTAAACGATCTAAGGAAAAGATAACAAGTTTTAATTATGAAGAAAATGTGAATTTGAAGTCAGAATATGTAATTTAAAAATTCTAGTCTGATGTTTTATAAGAAATTATTTTTGAAACATTTTGCCATAAAAAAGCTGTCTGCATGACCATACACAACCATACAAACAGCTCGATGTGTTATTTTTTCACTTCAACTTGGCGTTTTGGCACATAAGGGCAATTTTTAAATTGGGCGGCTTGACTCAGGGCATCTTGCTCACCATAGAGACGTGAAATTTCAGTATTTTTGGTATTTGAGGACTGTCCCATATTCACTGAAACAGATGGACCGATTCCCCAACCACCTCGACTCCCCCAACCACCACCTAAACCAATACCTACACCCATGCCAGTACGTTTTGGCGTTTGAACCCCTGTTTCAATATAATGCTGAATGCGGTCAAATTCGGAACTGAGCTGTGCACAGTTCAAACCTTGGTATTGAGTCGGAGAAACATAGCTTGGTTTCACCGTCGTCGCACATGCACTGATTAAACCAATACTGAGCCCAACGACAGTCAATTGAACCATTTTTAATAATGTAAATTTCATTTCATTCTCGATCTTATTTCTTTTCTATCTCATTGAACAACGCCTGATAGGCTTTCGTCAATTTATGATCTGTTGCTAAATAAATGAGTGGCTTATTTTGATGATGCGATTCTTTCATCATCACCGATGGCGGTAACATATTTTCAAGCACAGGTAAGCCTTCATCTTTAAGCTGCTGAACCACTTCTTTAGGTAATTTAGCTTGAGCTTGATATTGATTCACCACAATACCTTCAATCTCAAGACCTTGATTATGGTCGTCCTGAGTCTCAATGACATTTTCAATTAAGCCTTGTAAGGCACGTTTTGAAAATACATCACAGTCAAATGGAATCAGTACACGATTAGACGCAATCAGTGCTGATAATGTGAAAAAGTTAAATGCCGGTGGTGTATCAATAAAAATCCGATCATATTTTTCTGAAAGGCTTTGAATTGCATCTCTTAATTTATAAATCTTATGTTTTGATTCTAATGCATGTTCAAGTGAACCTAAAGAAGGGCTTGCAGACAGTACATCTAAATTTTCAAAAGGCGAACGATGAATATAAGCCTCAAAACCTTTAGATTTCGTTTTAAGTAATGTGCCTATCGCATTGCCGATTAACCCTTTGGCTTGAGTTGCTCCCAATACCTCTTCAAAATAGTTTTGAATATTAGGCTCAAGTGCTGTTTTATCTGCTGAATAAGTGGCGTCATCACCCAATAAGTATTGGCTCGAATTGGCTTGAGGGTCTAAATCAATAACCAGTGTTTTTAAGCCTTGATGAGCACTGATTGCAGCCAAATTCACTGCAATACTCGATTTACCAACACCACCTTTCTTTTTCGTGCATTGAACACAACTCGAATTAACATAAGCCCCTCAAACTATTTAATTTTTAGTCTATTTTAGTTTAACTGAGAGTATGCTCGAGTTGTGAATTTATGTCTAACAATCAACCAAATACAGGTTTGATCATCACCAAAGCAATAATTGCTGCCAACGCTACGCCACTAATCACTAAACCTGCTTTTCGTTGCACCAACAGAATACGCTCATCGGTTTTATAGGCTTTGATCAATGATGAAATCATGACTAAAAACAGAATAATTTTTGCATAAAACCAAGGTTGAACTTGTAAATCATTCATGATGAGTAAAGTCACACCTGTCAGGACAATCAAGGTCAATGACAAATGTTGCAATCCAATTAAGGCTTTCGATCCTTTTGCTATAGGGGCATCGTTTTCTTGAGTCAAAAGAAGCTTAGACGCTCGTAACAGAAAAGCCACGATCAATAATGCCACACTCGACATGTGCACGATTTTAATAATGAGATGTAATTCCATAGATGACTCTTATTGTTTTGGTGCGTGTGCACATTCAGGGCTTGCTGGCGCTGTACCTGTCCACTCAGTCGGCAAATAAGCATGTATTGCCAAGGCATGAATTTTACCTGGAGAAAGTAAATCACCTGCAGCAGCGTAAATTTTTTGATGACGCTGAACTAAGCGTAGTCCGGCAAATGCATCACTCACGATAGACACTTTAAAATGAGACTCTTTACCAGGGAAATAACCGCCATGCCCTGCTGACTCGTTAATCACGTCCAAATGAATTGGGACTAAACTTTGTAAGCGTTCAATGAGCTGTTGTTCTAAAGTCACAACACTTCTCCAGATCTAAAACCATTATTACAGGCAGTATACCTTGTTCTGTATTGCAGTGGCGCTTCAAGCTTTGCCCTATTTTGAAGTGACATTTGAACATAAAGGTATGAAAAATTGATCAATTCATCTTATTTTTTATTAAAAATGCTTTTATTTTATTCAAACAAACTCAAATTTCACATAAAGTGATTGACCGTATTTTTTCATCCTGTATTATACACGGCATGCGGGAATAGCTCAGTTGGTAGAGCATAACCTTGCCAAGGTTGGGGTCGGGAGTTCGAGTCTCCTTTCCCGCTCAAAATTTTTTAGTATAGTTTTTTCATTTAAAAAACAGTACAGACTCCGCGGGAATAGCTCAGTTGGTAGAGCATAACCTTGCCAAGGTTGGGGTCGGGAGTTCGAGTCTCCTTTCCCGCTCCAGATTCTAAAAAAACCCTCATCATTTGATGAGGGTTTTTTTATTGCCTAAAATTTTGTAAGCACAATTAAATTCAAGAATCTTTGCAAAGTCTTGATTCTGATAAATGATGAGTAAAGTCTAGCACTGCACTTTACTCACATGATTAGCCCAAAGTATCTCTAATTAAATACTAATCATAATAGTGTGTACGTCTTTTAGAAAACTTATCCAGCTGGGTTAGAAAACCCTCAAAATAACTTTTTTGTTTTTCTTCTATGCGATAACCTGCATATAAAGTACGACGCAAGCCTTCTGGTGCAACACAATTTAAACGTCTCGAAGTCACCCAACCTTTTTGCTCATATTCATTCACCACCCAATCCGGCAATGCACCAATGCCACGCCCACTTGCAACCAACTGAATTAACATTTGAGTTAAATCCGTAGTGCGGATTTGCTTCGGTAAAATATTTGCAGGGATAAAAAGCTTCGACATAATATCTAAACGATGTTTATCCACAGGATAGGTTATCAACGTCTCTTCAGCTAATTCTTGAACCGTGATCTGCTCAGAACGCACCAAAGGATGTGTATTTGATAGCACCAACCGCGACTCATATTCAAAAATAGGAAAATACTCAATTCCTTTCAATGCAATTGGGTCAGCCGTGATGAGAAGATCGAACTCGGCATTTTGTAATAACTCATGCGGATTCGCCTCAAAACCCGATGCAAAATCTAAATCTACATCTGGATATTGCATCCGATATTGGTTCAGCAAAGGCATAAGCCAATCAAAGCAACTATGACATTCAGATGAAAAAATAATACGCCCAGTCTGCCCATGAACGATGCGAGAAATATCACTTTGCGCAATTTGCACCTGAGGCAAAATATCATCAGCAAGTTTTAGCAATCGTAATCCAACATTCGAAAAACTCACAGGTCTATTACGGCGATTGACAATCTCAACCCCAAACCATTGATCTAACTCTTTTAATTGATGAGAAATGGCTGAAGGGGTTAAGCATAAATCCCCTGCCGCTGCGACCAAAGAGCCATGCTCTCTCAGTGCGGTTAAGGTTTTCAAATGTCTCAGTTCTATCACGTCTACTTACCACTACAACAAAAAATTTAGCCCTGTCATAGTAAGGTATTTTCACAACATATAATTAAATTAATTCACTTTAATTAATTTTTAATGAATATTTTTAAATTAAATTATCCTTATAAGCACTTTCTTTACATTTTGAAGTTCAATATTTATAAATACAGCTTGTTGATCAAACCAATTTGTAGATCAAGTCATTCAATTCGTTGCGACCAGATGAAAGGGTTTGAATTATTTTAGCTAAAGATAACTCTATTAACGACCTAGTTTAAATATATAGAAAATTGAAAAACTAAGCTTGTAGTAAACAAAATTACCCCTATTTTCAGCTCATAACTGATTTACGGGATTTGATTTTCTTCGGTCACTTTTGTTAGTTCAATCCGTTATAATCAAGATATATAAATCAACCATTAAAATATGAACACTATGACTAAACTGACTTGTTTTAAAGCCTATGATATCCGTGGAAAACTCGGAACTGAGTTAAATGAGGACATTGCTTATAAAGTTGGACGTGCTTATGGACAAATTTATCAACCCAAATCCATCGTTGTTGGCTGTGATATTCGTTTAAGTAGCGAAGGTCTTAAACAAGCGACGATCAAAGGTCTAAACGACGCAGGGGTCAATGTTCTAGATTTAGGTATGACAGGCACAGAAGAAGTCTATTTCGGTGCATTTCACTTAGATGTACAAGGTGGTATTGAAATCACTGCAAGCCACAATCCTATGGATTATAACGGCATGAAATTGGTGCGTGAAAATGCGCGTCCAATCGGAGCTGACTCAGGTCTGAATGAGATTCAAGCTTTGGCTGAATCTGAAAACTTCACTCAAATTGCAGTGAAAGGTACGACACAAAGCTACAATATCGTGCCTGAGTTTATTGAACACTTGATGGGTTATATTCAGCCACAAAACATTCGTCCACTCAAATTAGTCATGAATGCAGGGAATGGTGCTGCAGGTCATATTGTTGATGCGATTGAAGCTAAATTTAAAGAGCTACAAATTCCTGTTGAATTCATTAAAATCAACAATGAAGCAGATGGCAATTTCCCAAATGGGATTCCCAACCCAATCTTAGTTGAAAACCGTTCAAGTACCAGCGAAGCTGTGATTCAACATCAAGCAGATATAGGTATTGCATGGGATGGCGACTTCGATCGTTGCTTCTTGTTTGATGAAAAAGGTCAGTTTATTGAAGGCTATTATATTGTTGGCCTACTCGCCCAAGCATTTTTACTCAAACAGTCAGGCGAAAAAATTGTTCATGATCCGCGTTTAGTGTGGAATACGCTGGACATCGTTGAACAATATAAAGGCATCACGGTTCAATCTAAATCTGGGCATTCATTCATTAAAGATAAAATGCGTGAACACAATGCAGTTTACGGCGGTGAGATGAGTGCTCATCACTATTTCCGTGATTTTGCCTATTGTGATAGTGGCATGATTCCATGGTTATTGGCAATTTCTGTACTTTCAGATACCAAACAATCATTATCGAGCTTGGTTGAAGATATGATCACTAAATTCCCTTGTAGCGGTGAAATTAACTTCAAAGTTGCGGATACTCAAGTCACGATCCAGAAACTGTTTGACCATTATGCACATCAACATCCAAGTATTGATGAAACTGATGGCGTCAGTTTAGATTTCGGCGCATGGCGTTTCAATGTTCGTGCATCCAACACTGAACCTTTACTTCGCTTAAATATTGAAAGTCGTTTAGATAAAAATCCCAAACCAATGCAAGATTATGTTCATGAACTAACAGCCTTGATTGAAGGTTAAATTGAGTTGTACTTCTAAGAATCTAATAAATCATAAAAGGGAGCTTCATGCTCCCTTTTATATATTAATTGAAATTAGTTGTAACCCTTTGGATTCTGTTTTTGCCAGTTCCAGCTATCAGCCAACATATCCTCTAAACCATATTGAGGTATCCAACCCAGTTCTATTTGAGCTCTTGAACTATCTGCATAAAAACTTGCTAAATCGCCTTTTCTTGCCGATGAAAATTCAAAAGGAATTAATATATTGTTTACCGATTCAAATGTATTTTTAATTTTTAGCACAGATATAGGAACTCCTGTGCCTATATTCCAAGCTCTACAACCATTTGTTAACAATCTATTTTGAATTGCTAACACATGAGCTTTTGCTAAATCGACAACATGAATAAAATCTCGCTCGCAAGTACCATCTTCAGTAGCATAATTATTACCAAAAATTGAAAGTTTATCTCGTCGGCCGACTGCTACTTGTGTCAGAAAAGGCAGTAGATTGTTAGGAATCCCTTGTGGATCCTCACCAATTCGACCACTTTTATGAGCACCTACAGGATTAAAATAGCGTAACAATGCAATAGACCAAGCATCATTTGCTAGAGCTATTTTTTGTAATATTTGTTCAACAACCAGTTTTGTATATCCATAATTATTATTTGGCATTCCTAAAATCATATCTTCATGATAAGGAGAAGGGTTTTTATCACCATAGACAGTTGCTGATGAACTAAACACCAAATTAAAGACTTGCGCACGTTCCATTGCTTGAACCAAGCTAATTGAACCTGCAACATTATGATCAAAGTAAATTAATGGAATCTGCTGGCTTTCACCGACTGCTTTTAATCCTGCAAAATGAATCACAGCATCAATCTTAAATTGCTTGAACAGCTGATCTAAAGTTTCAGAATGACGAATATCCCCCTCCACAAAATTCAGACTTTTCTGCGTTAATTCTTGAACTCGTGTTAAAGATTCAACCGAACTGTTAGATAAATTATCTAAAACAACAACATCATAACCTGCATTTAACAACTCAACACATGTATGAGATCCAATATAACCTGCACCACCTGTGACTAATATTTGAGCCATAATCCCACCCTGCACTCTTACAGTCTTTATTTATTGAGCAGTACTTTTAATAAGCCCTGTGTTGATGCATCTAAATGAGACAAGTCAGATTGATCTCCATTTAAGACAGGTAAAATTTGATTGGCAATTTCTTTACCTTTTTCAACACCCCATTGGTCAAATGGATTGATATTCCAAATCACAGACTGAACAAAAACCTTATGCTCATAAAGAGCAATCAGCATACCCAAGGAATATGGATTCAACTCATTCAGCAACATCGTAGTACTTGGCTGATTACCTGCATACTGTTTATATTCGGGTAAATGCGCTAGTTCATTTTGATCGAGTGCTTGATTACCAAATGCCAATAATCTGGATTGTGCCAAACAGTTGGACAATGCTAAATAATGTTGTGCAATCAAAGCCTCTGCATTTTCAACATAAGTAAATTGCTTGGCATTGTAACGTTGTACAGGTGCAATAAAATCACAACTGACCGCATGTGTCCCTTGATGTAACAGTTGGTAAAACGCATGCTGAGCATTTGGTCCAACTTCACCCCATAAAATCGGACAAGTATCTAGGTCAACTTTTTGATCATTACGTTGAATTGACTTACCATTGGATTCCATTTCAAGCTGTTGCAAATAGGATGCAAAATACTTTAACCGTCCGTCATAGGGTAAAACTGCATGGGTTTGAATATCTAAAAAATTATTATTCCAAACACCCAGCAATCCCATTAAAACTGGGATATTTTCAGGTAGCGGTGCATTTTTTACATGCTCATCGACTGCATATGCACCTGCTAAAAGCTGTTTAAAGCCCTCTACACCAATGCTGAGAGCAATGGGTAAGCCAATGCACGACCAAAGCGAATAACGCCCCCCAACCCAATCCCAAAGCAGGAATTGATTTTGCGGTGCGATTCCCCATTCGGTCATTTTCTCAGGTTTAGTCGATACCCCAATGAAGTGATGTTTCACCGCACAAGCGTCATTTCCTAATGATTTATCCAACCACTGACGAACGGTTTGCGCATTGGATAGCGTATCAATCGTGCCAAATGACTTAGAAGAGATAATAAATAAAGTGGTTTCTGGTCGCAGTTGGTGCAACAACTCAGACAGCTGACTGCCATCCATAGTAGAGACAAAATGTACATTCAGGGGTTTAGCCGTCGCAACTTTAAAGTCGGATAAAGCATGAGTAGCCATGAGTGGCCCTAAATCTGAGCCACCCACGCCAATGTTCACCACATCTTGGATCACTTCACCTGTGCAACCACGATACTGTCCTGCATGAATGTGATCAACCAATTGATACATTCGATCAAGTTGCTCATGCACCTGTTCGCTCAGTTCAGCATGCTTTAAATCATCTTTCGGGAGACGCAAAGCCCAATGCATGGCTGAACGTTGCTCAGTATAGTTAATCGCTTCTGGAGAAAATAACCGAGTAATCCATTCATTTAATTTTTTTTGATTAGCAAAATTATATAAATTTTGCATAATATTTTGATCAATTCGATGCTTACTATAATCAAAGGTTAATTGATCAAACTGAACTGAATGTTGCTTAAAACGCTGAGGGTTTTCAGCAAATAATGTGGTTAAATGTTGCTGTTTTTTTTCATTGGCATGTTGTGTCAAAGTCTCAAGCATTATTTGATCATCTGCAAGTTGTGTATTCATCGTTATATTCATGCACGCCCCACTCCTTGGTAGCTAAAGCCTTGCGCTTTCACATAATCAGGATCATAAATATTACGACCATCTAAAATCAAAGGGTGCGCCATATGCTGCGCCAAATAGGCAAAATCAGGACTCCAATATTGCTTCCAAGCCGTCAATAAACATAGTGCATCCGCATTTTGAGTGGCTTGATACTGATCTTGGCATAAAACCAAGTCTTCACGCTGACCGTACATATTTTCAATTGCACTCAGTGCTTCAGGGTCATGTAAATAGACCACCACACCTTGTGCCCACAGTGCTTTTAACAAAGGATGAATCGATGAATTTTGAATGCTGTTGGTATTTTCTTTAAAAGAAGCTCCCCAAATCGCCACTTTGCGACCTTTTAAGTCACCTTGAAAATAATTCCATAGTTTTCTAAACAAGATTTCTTTTTGTTGTTCATTGATCGACCACACTTGATCCAACAATCTGCTTTTGACACCGGTAGCAGAGACAGTATTGGATAGGGTTAAAATATCATGTGAGAAATTCTCCCCTCCAAACCCTGCACCAGGCGAGAGATAGGAGCCACCAATCCGATTATCCGCTGCAAGCCCTTGCTGCACATTCTGGATGTCAATGCCCAGTTTTTCAGAGACATTGGCAAGATCATTCATATAACTGATGCGAGTCGCCAACATGCCCGAAATACTCAGTTTGGTAAATTCAGCATCTAGGATCGGCATAAACAGATACTGCTGTTTGGCCGGAAATAAAGGTCTAAATAGTTCGGTAATCATTTTGGCAGTTGGGTGATTTGACACCCCCACCATGATTTTCTGCATTTGAAGCACACTGTTTAAAGCATTGCCTTCTTGAATATTATCCGGCAAATATGCCCATAAATGCTCTGGACATAAATGAGATAATTTTTCTGTTTCATGCAGGCCAAAGGTCGAACCATTCATGATGAGCTTTGGCTGAGAGGAATTATGCTGAGATAAATCGTGCTGAGCAAGCCGTTGAATGACCTGTTCAGCAAGTAGATACTCCGTATTTGCATAACTCAGTAGTAAAACATCATGTTTGAAATCACACTGCTGCTGGATTATGCGCTTTAAAAAACCGGTTTTTTGCTGTTGTTCAATCAACTGATTGACATGATGATCTTGATATTCTGGTGTTTGGGTCTCATCACTATTTGAAGGATAAAGACACCAATCTACATGGTGCCCTGATTCGGCAAACAAGCCGGCAAACACTGCCGCTTGAAGGGTTGAACCGAAAATATTAATTTTCATATGTCACCAAATTTATTTCTTATATAAAGCAATTACACATCCAGCGCTTGAATCATGGCTTTAAATTCAGCCCCTAATTTTGGATGTGCCAAACCATAATGTAATACGGCTTTGAGGTAGCCAATTTTACTACCACAGTCAAAAGTCTGACCTTTCATACGATAGGCTTCAACCTGCTCGATTTTTTGTAGCATGGCAATCGCATCAGTGAGTTGAATTTCATTGCCTGCACCACGTGGGGTTTGCTCAAGAAGCTGCATAATTTTTGCAGGCAAAATATAGCGACCCACTACAGATAAATTAGACGGTGCTGTGCCTACACTTGGTTTTTCGACAATACCCCGCATCAAGATACTTTGACACTCATCTGGCATTGTTGCAACATCCACAATTCCATATTGATCGACCAGATGATCTGGAACAGCCTCCACCATAATTTGTGAGGCCTGTACCTGATTAAATCGATTGATCATTAAACTCAGGTCATTTTGATGACTGTCATCTTTCACCAATACATCGGGCAGTAGTACCGCAAAGGCATCATCACCCACAATATCTTTTGCACACAGCACCGCATGCCCAAGTCCCAGAGGCTGAGGCTGACGAATACTAATTACAGAAATATGACTTGGAATAATATTATTAATTTCATCCAATAAGTCAAAACTCTTTTTATTTCTAAGTACACTGTCCAATTCAGAATTATGATCAAAGTAATTTTCAATTGCGCCTTTGGAAGAATGAGTGACCAAGATAATTTGCTCAATCCCTGCAGCAACCGCTTCTTTCACCACATATTCAATAGCGGGACGGTCTACTACAGTCACCATTTCCTTAGGAATAGATTTGCTTGCAGGTAAAAAACGTGTACCTAGGCCTGCAACAGGGAGAATTGCTTTTTTGATCATAATATAACTACTGTATTACATACTTTAAGAATTTGAGGAAGAATTAGAATCCAGATTTTTTACATTATCACGAGCTGAAAAACGTGTAGCCCCCACAGTCTGATCTGGAGCATTAATGCCTTCTTTGTTCAGCATAACCTGAACTGTTTTAAACATAATTTTAAAATCAAGCAAGACGGTTCTTGAGTCGACATACTCAACATCAAGCGCAAATTTTTCTTCCCATGACAGGTTATTACGCCCACTCACTTGAGCAAGTCCAGTCATACCTGGTTTCACCTCATGACGACGCATTTGTTCAGGTGTGTAATGCTCCATAAACTCACAAAGTTGAGGACGCGGCCCAACAATACTCATATCGCCTTTTAAAACATTGATGAGTTGAGGCATTTCATCCAAAGTGGTGGAACGTAACTTTTGACCAAACGGTGTAATTCGCTCTTCATCAGGCAAAGGATGCCCATTTTTATCAAAAGCATCTTTCATCGACCTAAACTTGATCATTTTAAAATTTTTGCCATTCTGCCCCGGTCTTTCTTGGAAAAAGAAGATCGGAGAACCTAGGTTTTGGCGAACTTTCATCGCAACAAGTAAGAACACTGGTGAAAGGAGCAAAAGTGCAAGACCTGAAATAAGCACATCAAAAAATCTTTTCATTAGCAAGCCCTTAGTTTTATAACACTCTTAACATATAAATTGTAGCATCAACACGTATAAAGAAATAATTCATTGATTATTCAATTTTTATACAGGATATAATGTAACCATAGCTTAAATACTTTTATTTGAAATTTATTGCAAATAATATGGACACATAATCTTAACTATTTAAAAATATCATAAAGCCAACCATCAATTGAATAGCTCTCATAGAGTTCAGAGCTTAAAGGTAAATATTTATTTTTAAAGAAATTTATATCTAACTGAATATTATTTCTATCGATCAAATAAATATTATTTTCATTGTAAAAAGGGTATTTTTTTATGTTTACATTTGTAGTGATAAGCTTCTTGCCCGCACCAATCGCTTCAAAAGTACGCATCGTTAATCCAGATTGATACGGATGGCTAATATCAAGAATAACTTCACTTTTATCATAAAAATCAATGATTTCATCTAGATTCAAGCTATTAAAACTTAGCTTACTATAGTCAAACATTTGAAAACTTTTATCAAAATACTTTTTAAAAAAGTAAACTAAACGTCCTTGCATATAGTAGTAACAATAGCTTGTAAGATTCTGTGCATTACACCAATCTGAAATTTGTGTACTAATCAAATATCGATCCGAATGAGCTGTTCCCAAAAAGAGTAAATTATAAACTTTCTTTTGGTTACTATCGTAAATCTTTCTATATTTATCTGTAAAGTACAAAGGTCTATGTTCTAATTCATATTTTTCAGCATCTGCATGATCAAAAGTCATTTTTTTATCAAAATATTTAAGTATAGATAAACAATGTCCATTATTCTGAAAGCTATCCCAAGTATAAAAAATATTTTTACAATTATTTTGAGTTTGCATAAATTCTTTTAAGAAGAATTCTGGTACTACCTCACCTCGATTTACAAATAAGTAATCAAATTGTTGATCCTTCAGATTTTTCAGAATTCTTTTGTAATACTTTACGATCTGAGATTTTAAAAAATTCCGATTTAAACGAATCATTCCTTTTGTAAAGTTATTATTTGCAGGACGTTCGTCATAATAGGTAACTAGAGCACCGTGTTTCTGCAATTGATTAACAATATCTTTTTCCAAGTTAAAAGACTGCACACAAAAGAATAGGATTTTTTTGCCGTTTAGATGCTCTAGCTTGGTCATATTATTTATACAGACCTTTTTTCTTCATTTCATCAATTGATTTTTGGTATTTATCTTCTTGAACTTCTTGAGTATTAACCCAGTTGGCGAAATTTTTCAAACCTTGTTCGAAAGATACCTTTGGACTAAAACCAAGCAATTTACTAATCTTGGTTAAGTCTGCATAATTATGACGAATATCACCTAAACGATAATTACCAGATACCTTTATTGAAACGTCAACGCCGTAGTTTTTTACAAGTTCATTTGCCACAGTGAGTACATTCGTTGCTACACCAGTACCAACATTAAAAACTTGATTATTTGCTTCTTCTTTCTCTAAACCTAAAATTGTCGCATCTACAACATCATCAATATAAACAAAGTCACGACTCTCAAGGCCATCTTCAAATATATTAATATCATTCCCATTTTTAATTTGAGTCGAGAAGATCGATAAAATTCCTGTATACGGATTTTTTAAAGATTGTCCTGGACCGTAGACATTTTGGTATCTAAATGCAACCCCTGCAATTCCAACTGTTGGACACACGGTCAAGACCATTTGCTCTTGGTTTTGTTTAGTAATACCGTAAACTGACGAAGGATGAATTTTTGATTCTTCATCTGTACCTACCAAGGTCAATGCTGAAGAATTTGGATATTTGACTTCAAAATCACCTTGATCCATATAGATGGAATCGCGTTGCGTAGGATATACAGCACCTAACTCTTTGCTAATGTATTTACCTTCACCGTAGATTGAGCGAGATGATGCAACAACTACTTTTTTTACATTGTATGAGCCGTTAACCAGAAGATTTAACATTAAGGCAGTACCGTTAATATTCACATCTACATATTTTTCGACTTCGTACATGGACTGGCCAGTACCGGTTTCAGCAGCATAATGAACAATAGCATCTTGTCCTTTTAATGCATTTTCCCAATCCGCTTTATTTGTCACAGTACCATGAATAAATTTTACTTTATCTTTAATGCTTAAATAGAGTGGAGATGTCTCGGTTGGGTTTTCACCATGAATTTGGGGAGATAGATTATCTAATACTGTAACTATATAACCTTTTTCGATAAGCTTTAGAGCTAAATTTGAACCGATAAATCCAGCGCCACCAGTGATTAATACATTTTTAATTGGCATATTTTTCCCATTTCTGAGTATCAAAGTTGAATTGTTTAATGATTTTTGCAGGATTACCAGCAATAACACAATAATCAGGAAATGTTCCCCTAACAACAGAGTTAGTACCGACAATACACTGCTTGCCTAAAATTGTTCCGGCTTGAATGGCAGCACCAATTCCTATGAAACAATTTTCACCAATAATAGTCTCTTTAATAATATTTTTTTGTTCCAAAATTGGAATATCTAACTCTGTGTAATCATGGTCTATATTTGTTATAAACACATTCGCAAGAATAGTTGAATTCTTGCCTATAATTAATGTAGAACCACAAGTAATGTGCACATTTTGAGCTATACCAACATTATCACCGATTAATAATTTTGATTCTTCACCATGAACTTCTATACGAACATTTGGAAAAATTCTAACTTTTTTTCCGATAAAAATTCTCTTGCTTCCCTTAATATAAACAGGCTTTCCTAAATAAGAAATAAATCCAAATCTTCCAAAGAATAGCTTGTAAATAATAGCTCGTAAAATCCAAATTAATTTTATCATTAGTTCAACTTCAAAAGTCTTAAGTTAGCCAAATAAAGTAGTTGTAACCTATCTCTAACTCTTTTAAATAAGCTTTGTTTTGATTTCCCCCCCGTAAAAGACATATTATTATTATGTCTCCTATATAATAAACAAGGAGTTTCTATAAATTCAACATTATATTTAATATCAGCTATATAACCAATCCACCAGTCATGATATAAATATAAGTTTGGTGGGAAGGGAAGCACATCCGAAAGTAACACCCTTTTAAAAGCCGTACAACACCCCAAATAAGAGCTTCTATACAAATTTTTAACAAATCCCTTTTTGGAGTTATTCAATTTAAAATAAGAATTATTGATTGTATTTAAATCATCATCCGTTAATATACAATTTGTTACAACAACATCATTATTTTCCAAACCCCTTAACGATAAAGTTACTTTATTTGGCAACCATATATCATCTTGATCTGCCAAAAAAATATATTCTCCTTTAGCATGTGTTAATGCATTTTCAAAATTGTATGTTACACCCTTTTTATTATTGTTATAAAGAATTTTTATACGTGCATCATTTAATTCTTTTACAATTTCTAATGTTTTATCTGTTGATCCATCATCAGAAATAATAACTTCATCATCCTTTCCAATTTGAGAAAGAATTGATTCTAATTGTTCTTTAATATACTTGCCACCGTTGTAAGTGGCTATACAAACTGAAATTCTAATATTATTCATGATTTGCTTTATGTTCCTGTAATCGAGAGTAACCATCACTATTTAAATCAAATATTTTATATAAAAGGTAGTTCTGATATGGATAATAGGCCACCGTGCTAGGAAATTCCAACAAAAAAGGGTATGCATTTAGGAAAACACCCAAAATCGCACCCATTCACTTCATTTTAAATGTAAACACAATAAAGGAAGTGAAGATAATAAATAATGTATTCATCTATTTTTAGTCCAATGTGTACTTGTCTTTGCATTTTCAATATAAAACTTTTCTTCCTCTGACAAATTTGCCGAATCTTTATACCAAGGCATATGGTATGCAGAGAAAGACTTTTTCGAACGATACATTTTTAAACGACTTGCTCCGCCTTTGACAAATGGGCGTTATAAAGCAAAAACCTTAATCAATTTCTTTTCCTTTTGTAAACACACCGTCTTTTAAGCCTTTAAAATATGACTTTATATAAGCAAGACGATTTTTTTCAAAACAGATTAAAATACCTTGATGTATGAAATTGAACGTTATTTCACGAACAAAAAGTAAGAAAGGCACGTGAGGTTCGCGTAGCATATAAAATGCATTACGTACGCGAAAGTAACGTCTAAAAGCAGAATGTACAGGCACATTAATAAATTTGAAATTTAAAACGTTATCACCAATCGTATGCTTCATCACAGCTTTAGCTGAAATGTAGTTTTTGAATCCGAGTGATTCGGCACGCAGACACCACTCTGTGTCTACATAGTCAATAAAGTATTCATCGCGCATTAAACCCACTTTTTGAAGTGTCTCAGCACTCACAAGTGATCCTGAAGATATCAGTAATGTTGAATTAACTGGCTGTTGAATATCGGAAACGTCATGCTTAGTTCGTAAGCCATGTTTTGTAATACTGATGGTTTTATAGTAAAACCCGTATCTTTCATCAATAAATCTTGGTCCTAATGCCCCAATTTTGATGTTTTGATCAGATATGAGTTGGTAATCATCCATCATATTTTCAACAAAATTTTCAGGAATTGTACTATCTTGATCGAAAAAAAGAATATATTTTGCTCCAAGTTCCAATACCTTTTCAATTCCTTTATTCTGAGCAGTTGCAATACCTAGATTGTCTGTTAGTTTTAATAAATAGCAATCTGGATCTTTTTCAATTGAAGTAAAATCAAAATTTGTAGAACCATTGTCCACAATGACTGGTGTTACATTTTGAGCTTTTAAAGCATTAATTAAATTGATAACATTATTACTTGGATTAAATGTAATAATAATTGTGAAAACTTTCAATTGACACCCCACTCATCTAGACTAATTACAGGATTGTCGGCTACATAAAATATATAAGTAAAGTATACTGCTAAAATAATTAATGATATGTATTTATATAACATGAGAACACTATTATTTCTAATAAATGTCAAACTAAGCAGACTAAAAAAGAGACTTAAATCTGCAATACGAATAGCTATACTAGGGTATCTAAAACCAAAAATATAATACATAATTAATAAACTAATAGATAAAGCACTTAGTTTTTTTACAAAATAAAAATTTTCATCTTTATTTTTGTAAAAATAAATTATCATAAAAAAACTAAATATAATGACAAAATTTTTAGATGAAAGTGGATTAAAACTTTCAGTGTAACTAGATGAGTCGTAAATCACATATGGTGTAAAACCTATTAAGAAATATAAACACACACAAAAAATTATAGTAAAAGCAATATGAAGTAAGATATTTCTCTTAACGATATGATATATAAACTCAAAAACCAAAACAAATGAAATTGAATAGTGAGATAATAATGCTAATAGTTTTAAACATAATTTAATATTACGAGAAAACACAAAAAAAGATATCATTAGGAATGATATTGATAAAGATGCTCTTATCTGGGTAAGATCCCACAATGCAAAAAAGCAAAAAAAATAGAATAATAAAAAATAAATTAGACCTTCATTTTCAATTTTTCTTTCACTTTTAGCAAGAATTAATGAATATATTTTTAAAAGAATAGAGAGAAAACAAAAAATAAACAACAAAAATTCAAATTCAAAATTTAAGCTATGAACCAACATAGAAATAAATTTATATACAGGTTCTACACTAAAGTTTTTATACTCTTCAAACATGTATTCGTAAGCTTGGTAATCTGAATCTACATAAGGTCCTCGATTAGAAACAATATAAGATAAAATTAATGAAACTGTAAAAAAACAAGCAGCTAAAATACCTGTTTTTTTAATCTTATAACTCATAAATTAACTCTCAAATAAATTTAACTACATTTATTAAAAAATATAATAAATTTACTTTTAAACTTAAATAATAATTTATTTATTATAAAAATAAACCTATAGTTTCTAAATTTTATTATGGATTTGACACCATATTTTAAATTAATATACTTTAAACAAGATAAAACTAGCAGATTGGAGCTTTTATCAATTGAAAGAAAATCTATTTCATTTTTGTAAAAGAAATACCCCCTCGCAACATCCTGATTATCACTAGAATCAGGATTACTAGATATTACTGATTTTTTTAAAGTCCATCCATCATCACCTATATATCGAGAGGATTGATAAATGTCAGCGAAGAACCAAAATGGAGGATGAAAACCATTCTTTATTAATTGATAAGTGTGATCAACATGCTCCAAGGCATTATAATACTCATCATCAAAATAAGAAACTTTATCTAAACATTCTCTTGTAAAAAAAGAGAATGCACCTACGCAGTTCTCATACAAACTGATCAAACACTCATCATCATACAATACATCTATTTTTTGATTTTCATTTCCAATCAGGCTTACATTAAGCATTCCATGCAAAGCATAATTAAAATGATGAATACCTGTTTTTTTATGTACAGATATATACTCTTCAAAAACATTTTTATCTTTAATAAATAGATCATCTTCAATTAAAAAAAGATAATCAACTTCATTAGATAAAAGAAATTTTATTGCTCTATTCTTAGAACGACCTACGCCAAGATTTATTTGATTATTTAAAATATTTGCCGAATCAAAGCTATTTCTAAGCTGCTCACCATCATTAACAATAACCAAACAATCAATTAAATCTAAAGGTAAACTTTCGTACAACCTTTTTAATTCATTTTCTCGATTAAATGTTACTATTCCAACACCGATTTTATTCATAAGATCCAACTTCTATAATAATTAATAAAGCTAAAACTTTAAAAATTAGATGTTTCAGTACAATTTTTCAATATCTCTAAAAGATTATATTCAAATTTTGAATCAGGCTCTAATAAATTACCCTCAGCCCATTCGTTCCAAGATTTTAAAATAACTACATCAGACTTATTTTTTCGTGATTTGTTAAAAATATCCAACACATGTTGCCTAAAAGTCTGCTCTGTTAGATTTTTAAGAATAATTCCATTTTTAGCATGTCTTATACCTGTATCCCAACCTGAAAATATTACACTCAATTCATTATCATTAAGCTTATAATTTTCATGAATACAAGAAAGCTTATTAAAATCATAAATAAAAGGACCAAAGTTAATTTTTCCTTTTGTCCGTGTATTTAGTCTTTCAAGGAAGTATTGAATATGATTATAGTTTCTACCTTTTAAAAAAAGTCCTGAATCTACATATCTATCTAAATATTTTTGATGATCATCATTTATGTTCGTATTTTCACCAATCCAAAATATTCCATCAAATCCCAGTGCTTTTGCTCTTTCATTAAATATATTAGTAAACTCGCTCATGTCAGGAATGTCTTTCGGCATAAAAATACCAAATACAGGCTTATTATTTTTTTTAATATATTGTTCAGATATAAAGTATGGCGTTAAATAGTTGAAATATTTTTCATAATCTTCTCGCCCCAAGTACTTTTGTTCTTTAAGCAATATTCCTTTGGTCTTATTTAACCAACTATGATTTGCCCATGTAAATGCATATTTAACATCCATATTTTCTTTTAAAGCTTTTTCAACTGGTTTTTCTAAAATTTTTTCATCATTACCAAACCAATAATTCCATATTAAGAATCCATCGATACCATAATTATTAGCTAATCGAAATTGTTGCTCCATAACCTTATCACCAAGCATCAAATCATACTCTCCCAGTGGCTGGATTGGTTTACGAATTTCATGATGAAGAAAATATTTTTTTGATTTTCTTATATTTGTCCATTCAGTAAAACCCTTCCCCCACCACAAGTTATTTTCTTCAACTTCATGAAATTGGGGTAAATAATAAGCTAACAACATTGGCTTCATAAGTTTAAACTCTTTTAAAATTTTAAAATACACATTAAATATATTTTCAATTTTTCCTATTAGTTAAATATCTATGATAAAACAACAGAAAAAATAATTGCATAATAACCACCGAAGCTTCAACAGAAAATATAGCTATATAAATATTTTCCAGACTTACTAATGTACTTTGTCCCACAAGATATAATATTGAACAGAAAAACAAAGATGCTAAGATATAGATCCATTTTAAAACACGATCTAATCCTTTCGCCAAAAAATAGCAATATGTAAGTATTATGGAAATTGCAACTAAAAAACTGATAAACATTGACATAAATGTATATCTATAAGCTATTTGCTCATTATTTAATAGATAGTAAATTACATATTTACCGAGAAAAACATTTCCAAGAAATGCTACCACTGATATTCCTAGGAAAATAAATGATATTTTCTTTATAATAGCATTATAGCCCAACCGATTATCTTGCTCGACATACTGACAAATTTTACCATAACTTGCTTGTATTACAGGCATATACATCTGCTTCAATACTGACATTAATCTTTCAACAACAATATAAACACCTACCCAATAATCATTCGTAAAAAATTTAATAAAAAAAGGAATAAAGTTTGTATAGGTCATACTTAGAAAGGTACCTATAAAAACGTTTAACCCTTTATTAAAATATCCTTTAACTGATTTTAAACTTATCACACCGAAATCATATTCAATATTATTTCTCTTTAAATATATATATATAGGGATTCCTAAAAAAATCATCGAAGAGTTTAAAATTAAAAAAGCTACAAGATAATCGCCAATATCTTTAACGAATATGAATAAAAGAAATAAAGTTATAATTTTAAAAAAAATCAGATATCTAGAAAAAATAGAATTTTTTGATAATCCATTAAAAATCCATAGAGGCATTAGAACAACTGCGCCTGAGGAAACAATAGCCAAGAAATATAAGATTTTGTCTTCTGAATTAAGTTCAATGAAATAAAGTATTAAAGTTGAAACAACCACTAAAAATAAAAAAATTAAAAATCTTAAAAACTGAACATTTGTATAGATTTTACTCAATTCTTTTTTATCATTTAAGTTTAGACTAACATCCCTACCAGCTGTATATGTAAATCCAAAATCAATGAATGCTTGAGCTAAAACAAATACCGCTTGTGCAAGTCCCAATCTCCCCACCCCATCTAAAGTCAATACTTTAGTTAAATAAGGCAATGAGATTATTGGAACGACGTAATTTGCGAACTGTATAACATAAAGATATATTGACTCTTTACGAATATCACTAATCATTAAGTATCAAATTTCCCAAGCTCAGAAATTTTTTGTGCAGCTTCATCTTTATCGGAAATAATTAACTCCATGGTACTGGAAGGCCATTCAATCGCTAAATCAGGATCATTCCAAATAATCGAACCTTCACTTTCCTTATTATAATAATTTGTTGTTTTATATAAAAAATGGGTATTATCTTCGAGTGCTACGAACCCGTGCGCAAAACCTTCTGGAATCCAGAACTGCTTATTATTTTCACCTGTGAGCTCTATACCTACCCACTCTCCATATGTCTTAGAGTGTGGTCGAATGTCAACTGCAACATCCCACGCTTTGCCCTGCACTACACGAACCAGTTTACCTTGTGCGTGAGGTGATTTCTGAAAGTGTAGACCCCGCAGTGTCCCTTTTTGCGAACATGAATGATTATCTTGAACAAAATGCGGAATATCTAAACCACGCTCAGCCAATGCTTTTTCAAAATTTTGCTGATTAAAGCTTTCCATAAACCAACCACGGTCATCTCCAAATACCCTTGGTTCTAAAATCAATAAACCTTTAATTTTCGTTTCAATAATATTCATTTAATTCACTCATTTTATATTTAATCACGTATGTGATTTATTTAAGTGATTTTAAATCGTTTTGAATTAAAACCACTTAAATTTTCATATCCATTGACGTTAAGCTTAAATTTTGGGTTGATGCTCTTTATGCAATTTCAACAAATATTGACCATACCCAGTTTTCTTAAAGAAATTAGCACGCTCTAATAATTGCTGATCATTAATCCAACCATTGTTAAATGCGATTTCCTCAAGACAAGCAATTTTTAAACCTTGGCGATGCTCTACTGTTTGCACAAATTGACTCGCCTCAAGTAAAGAGTCATGTGTTCCAGTATCCAGCCAAGCAAAACCACGCCCAAGCAGTTCGACATTCAGTTGTTGTTGCTGCAAATACACATTATTCACATCAGTGATTTCAAGTTCACCGCGGTGCGAAGGCTGAATACTTTTTGCAATGTTAACGACGCTATTGTCATAAAAATACAAACCTGTTACAGCATAATTAGACTTAGGCTGTTCCGGTTTTTCCTCTATACTGAGTGCCTTACCTGTCCCATCAAAATCTACTACGCCAAAGCGCTCAGGATCATTCACATAATATCCAAAAACTGTAGCACCTTTTTCTTGCTCTGCAGCACGTTTCAACTGAGTACTAAAACTTTGACCATAAAATATGTTATCGCCTAGAACCAGACAGACATTATCTTCACCAATAAATTCTTCACCCAAAATAAAGGCTTGCGCCAATCCATCTGGTGAAGGTTGAACTTTATAAGACAGCTTTAAACCGATTTCTTCGCCTGTGCCTAATAATTTTTCAAAATTAGGTAAGTCTTCTGGTGTTGAAATAATTAAGATTTCCTTTATTCCTGCTAACATCAGGACTGACAAAGGATAGTAAATCATGGGCTTGTCATAAATAGGTAACAGCTGCTTTGATGTTCCCATGGTGATCGGGTACAAACGCGTACCTGACCCGCCTGCCAATATAATGCCTTTTCTATTTTTTTGAGTCATTTGATGATTTCCTGTAACACTTGCTCTACACCTTGTTCCCAATGCGGCAGATGTATTTTGAATGTTTGTTGTAATTTCTGGGTATTTAATCGTGAATTTAATGGTCGTTTAGCCGGCGTCAGATATTCCACAGTATTAATTGGGTTGACCTGATTCACTTTAAGGTCCTGACCCAGAATTTTGGCTGTCTTAAAAATATATTGTGCGTACTCAAACCAAGAACATGTACCTGTTGAAGCAAGATGATAATGTCCAGTTAAACTTATTTTTTGCTCATCAGTAGATAAGCTATAGAAACGGATTACTTGCGCCGTCACATCTGCAATTAAAGCAGCACCTGTAGGTGCACCGACTTGATCATGGATAATATTGAGCTCATCTTTGATTTGACCCAATTTAAGCATGGTTTTAATGAAATTATTGCCTTGCGCTGCATATACCCAAGAAGTACGAAAATTAATAAAATCAACATGGCTCTGCTCTAAAGCAATTTCACCATCGCGTTTGGTTTTGCCATATACGTTTATAGGAGCACACTGATCACCTTCACGCCAAGCCTCTACACCCTCACCATTAAAAACATAATCGGTAGAGAAATGGATCAACAACGCATTATGTTGTTTAGATAACTCAGCTAAGTTTTTGACTGCCAGATGATTGATATGATTGGCTTGATCGACCTCAGACTCAGCCTTATCTACAGCCGTATAGGCGGTCGCATTGACCACAATATTTGGCTTGATGACATCCATTGCTTTAGAAATCGCTAAAAAATCACCCACATCGCCACATAAACCCAGATCATTTACACTGCGATCTAAAGCGATGATCTCACCTAAGGGCTGTAATGCACGTTGAAGCTCCCATCCCACTTGACCATGCTTACCCAATAATAGTATTTTCATCATCAATCCTAGTATTGTTTCGTCAACCAGTTTTGATATTCGCCACTTTTTACATGGTCCACCCACTGGGTATTATGCAAATACCATTCAACCGTTTTACGAATGCCCGTTTCAAAGCTTTCTTCTGGTTTCCAGCCTAATTCTTTGGCCATTTTCGACGCATCAATCGCATAACGCAAATCGTGACCTGGACGGTCTTTCACAAATGTGATTAATGACGCATAACGTGTGTTATTCGCTTGAGGGCGTAATTCATCCAAAATAGAACAAATGGTTTTCACCACCTCTATATTTTGCTTCTCATTGTGACCACCAATGTTATACGTCTCGCCGACCACACCTTCTGTCACGACTTTATAGAGCGCTCTGGCATGATCTTCAACATAAAGCCAATCACGAATTTGATCGCCTTTTCCGTAAATAGGCAGTGGCTTGGCCTCAAGTGCATTTAAGATGACCAGCGGAATCAACTTCTCTGGAAAATGATAAGGGCCATAATTATTTGAACAATTGGTCACGATTACAGGTAAGCCATAGGTTCTATGCCACGCCCGCACCAAATGATCCGAACTGGCTTTACTGGCTGAATAAGGAGAACTTGGCGCATAAGATGTAGTTTCAGTAAACAGATCTGTAGTGCCTTCTAAATCGCCATAGACTTCGTCTGTTGAAATATGATGAAAACGGAATGTTTGTTGTTTGCTTTCATCTAAGTTTTGCCAATACTGACGTGCCACTTCAAGAAGTGTATAGGTCCCCACAATATTGGTTTGAATAAACTCAGAAGGACCATCAATCGAACGGTCAACATGAGACTCAGCAGCAAGGTGCATAATCAAATCAGGTGTAAACGTAGCAAAAACTTGAGTTAAAGCAGTCGCATCACAAATATCGACTTGAGCAAATTGGTAGCGCTCATTTTGATCCACCTCAGCCAGAGACTCTAAATTGCCTGCATAGGTAAGTTTATCGATATTAATAACTTCATTTTCGGTATTTTTAATAATATGTCGAATCACGGCAGAACCGATGAAGCCTGCACCACCTGTCACTAATATTTTCATTTTTACGTATAAACCCTTTATTTACATTTTCGAATTAAAACCATCAATACTGATCATCGCTCATCACCAAAAATGTGATTTAAATCACAAATTCATAGTGGTTCATATCACAGTTATTATAAAATTTAATCAACGCGCATTTTTTAAATCGATTCCATATAATTATACCGAATACCGCGTGTATTGCACATACGCTGCAATGCTGTAAAACAATCATTTCATCCCTTAACATTAAACAATAGGCAAGAACTTAAATTTAGAATAGAATTTGCTGCATATAGAAACACTTCAAGCAACAATATATTACAAATTAAGGGTTTTGAATGTGAATTACAAAAGCACATCACTTTTTCTCGCAATTTCTTTCTTATTTTCAGGGTGTGCCATCACCTCTGGACTTCAAACTTATGATATTCCCAACGAAGGTGAATACAAAACAGATCAAGGTGCTGAACTGAATGTTGTTCAGATCAGTCAACAATCACTGCCAGCAATAACACAATCTACATCTACATCTACATCACTTTCCCAAATTTCACATCTATTTCAAAACCATCAAAGTACCTATCGTTTGTCTTCTGGGGATGTTCTTTCTATTCAATTATGGGCTTATCCTGAAATCACGCCTCCAGTAACAGATTCAGGAAATGCTCGTGCACTTGGGTATACAATCGATTATAACGGAAATATTTACCTGCCACTCGTCGGACAACTAACAGTAGCTGGTAAAACTTTAGTTGAAGTCAATAAGCTTTTAAAAAGCCAGTTTTCACGGTTCTTAAAACATCCTGATGCCATTGTTCGGGTTTTGTCTTACGAAGGTCGCCGTTATTTTGTCAATGGTCAAGTACTTAAAAGTGGTCAATATACTTTAAATGATCAACCTGTAAGCCTGTATACAGCACTAAGCATGGCTGGTGGTATTAATCCAGAGACTGGTGACACCACCAATATTCAGCTTATTCGTAACGGTCAAACTTATGACTTAAATTCATTAGATTTGGAAAAAAATGGATTTTCACTCCATAATTTACTCATACAGTCCAATGACACCGTTTTTGTGAATACAAAGCAAAACCAAAAAGTTTATGTCATGGGTGAGTCAAATAAAAGTCAGGGGCTAGCTTTACGCGATCAAGGTATGACCTTAAGTGATGTATTGGGTGAAAGTGAAGGTATTAACCCTTTGTCTGCAAGTGCGGCTCGCATTTATGTAATGCGTACGGACTTAGCAGCTAAAACATCTACTGTGTACCATTTGAATTTAAGTAGTTTAGGCAACTTAGCCTTAGCCAACCAATTCAATATGAAAAAAAATGATATCGTGTATATCGATGCAACGGGGTTGACTCGCTGGCAACGCGTAGTGAGCCAAATTGTTCCGTTCTCAAGTGCACTATACTCATTTGATCAGTTAGGTAAGTAATCAAGATGCAGATTCAAAATATCTTAGTGGTCTGTGTCGGTAATATTTGTCGCAGCCCTATGGCCGAATATCTAATCAAAAGGCAGCATCCTGATTTGCAGATTGATTCAGCGGGACTATCTGCAATGGTTGGACATCCAGCAGATGATAAAGCAATCGCGTGTATGGATACGCTAGATATTGATATGCGTTCTCATATAGCCAAGCAAATCAATGCAGAATTAATCAAAAAAGCGGATCTGGTTTTGGTGATGAGTAGCAATCAACAAAAACATATCGAACACACTTGGCCTTTTGCTAAAGGTAAAGTGTTTCGACTAGGTCACTGGCAAGGACAAAATGTGCCTGATCCTTACCAACATGATCAAGCTTTTTTTGAAGAAACGTGTCGTAACATACAGTCCTATGTTGCGGATTGGAAATCACATATTTAAAATTTATTTAGTAGTTTTTTATGAATCAAAATTCGAACACGACTGACGACACTATTGACTTAAAAGAGTTGTTTTTTTCACTGATCGCACAGTGGAAAGTGATTGCACTCTGTGTGATTTTAAGCTTGATTTGCGCTTTGCTATATTTAAGAGTTACTACACCTATTTACTCGACTGATGCATTGGTACAAGTCGAAGATAGTAAAGGTGCAGGAGCTGCAGCACTACTAGGCGATCTAAGCAAAGCTGTACCTGGCGTAGGTGGTAAATCTGCTGCCGATGCTGAAATTGAGATTTTAAACTCTCGTATGATCTTGGGTAAAGTGATTGAAGACTTAAATCTGAATATTCGTATTCATGATAATCAAGATACTCTATTTAACCGAATCATAGAACCGAATAAAAACCAAACGATTTATAAGAATAATTTAGTTATTTTTAAAAATGAAAAATCTGAATTTGTCATCAAAACACTTGATGTTCCTGCCTATTATATTGATAAGCCTCTAGAGTTAAATTTTATCAATACAGATAAATTCACACTCAGCTATAAAGATAATATCGTTTTTGAAGGTACCTTAAATACTGCCAATATCAAAACTGATAAATTTGGGCAATGGAATATAGCGCTATTTAATAAAACGCCTTTTAAGCAAAGTTTCATCCTTAAAAAACTGTCGTTACCTTCTGCGGTTTCCCTTGTTCGCTCACAATATGGTGTAGGTGAACGAGGCAAACAATCTGGTGTGATCGGCTTATCATATAGTGGTACAGATCAAGAGCACATTACCGATGTTCTTAACAATGTCCTCAATGTCTATCAAGCACAAAATGTTGAAAGAAAAAGTTTAGAGTCTAAGCAAACATTGAGCTTTTTAGACAAACAGCTCCCTGAGTTAAAAAAGCAACTTGAAATTTCAGAAATCAAATTTAATGATTTCCGTCAAAAATATAATACGATTGACGTGACTCAAGAAGCTGAATTGATGCTGAAACAAAATGTTGAATTGGCAAAAATTAAAATTGAGTTACAACAACAGCAAGCTGAATTATCATCAAAATATACCAATGATCATCCACTCATGGCAGCAGTAAATGCTCAGCTTGCTGAAATTGATCAAAAAACATCCGAAATGACTCAGACGATTAAAAAATTGCCTGAGACACAACGTCTTTATTTACAGTTATATCGTGATGTAAAAGTAAATACCGAATTATATACAACGCTACTAAATAGCTACCAACAACTCAAAATCGCAGAAGCAGGTGAAATTGGGAACGTACGCATCATTGACCACGCAGTAGAACCTGTAAAACCAGTTAAGCCTCGTTCACTCATTATTTTATTGCTTTCATTATTTGTTGGTGGATTTATTGGCGTACTGATTGCACTGATCAGAAACATGCTGAAATCAGGCATTAAAGATGCAACTCAATTAGAAAACGAGTTTAATCTGCCAGTCTATGCTACAGTCCCTCGCTCACCGTTACAAGAAAATCGCATTCGTTTATTGAAAAAGAAAAAGTCGATTCCTATTTTAGCTGTAAAGCATGGTGATGATATTGCGGTTGAAAGCTTACGCAGTATGCGGACTGCAATTCATTTTGTATTAAATTCGGCTGCCAATAACATCATCATGATTTCTGGTCCTTCTCCAGAAGTGGGTAAGTCATTTATTTCAACCAACCTAGCAACAATTTTGACTCAATCTGGTAGCCGTGTACTAATTATTGATGCGGATTTACGTCGTGGTTATATCCATAAATATTTTAATATAGATACTCAACCGGGACTCACAGACTACCTAAACTCACAATCTTCGCTAGAATCGGTGATTCGAGACAGCAATGTCTCCGGTTTGAGCGTAATGACTCGTGGTAAAAGTCCAAATAATCCATCTGAGTTATTAGGTTCTCCACGTTTTAAAGCATTATTAGAGCAACTTTCTACTCAGTTTGATTATGTCATTATTGATACACCGCCAGTATTGGCAGTCACTGATGGTATTATTATTGCTCAATATGCAGGGGTGAATTTAGTCGTCGCTCGTCATTCAAAAACACAAATGAAAGAGCTTGATATTACAATCAATCGTTTTGAGCAAGCGGGTGTTAAAGTCAATGGCTTCATTTTAAATGACATTCAGCGTAATGCAGGAGGTAGTTACGGTTATGGATATAATTATAACTATGCCTACAAAGCATCAAAAGACAATGACTAACATCATTTAACTTATTAAAATTTAAAAGCCAGAATTTCGATTCTGGCTTTTTATTGCATAGACCACTTATTTTTAAATATTGTATCTTGTTATTTTCGGTAGATTTAGTTTAATTTCTCTATCGTTTATAGACTAGACGATATATGCTTCATACAACAAGCTACCTCAATAATGTAGCGTATTAAAGATTAAAAATTAGGAATCCTCATGAGTAAAGCCTTACCCATCGCTGTCGCAATTCTTTTAGGTGGAGCTGCACTCGCACCTGTTTATTATGCTTCAAAAACGCCAGCTACGAGCCAAGCCTTAATAACAGTTGCTGTAAAAGAAGGTCAAAATAGCGAAGTTTTAAATAAGCTCAGTTATGCCAACGGTTATCAAATGGCATCACAAATTCCAGCTGAAGTAAATGTGAATGCTTTAGTCGCGGGTTTACTTGATGCTAAGTCTGAAAAGCCATCAAAGTATTCAGAAGCAGAGATTAAGTCTGCAACAGTACTACTCAATAAAGAACTTTATGCAAAAGGCATGGATGAGCTTCGTACCAATTTAGCGAGTATTCCCGCTGAACAAAAAGCTGAAGCTGAACAAGCACTTGCTGCATATGATGCAAATACAAAATTCCTTAAAGAAAATGCAAAGAAAGAAGGTGTGATTACCACTGACTCTGGTTTGCAGTATAAAATTACCAAGCAAGGTACAGGTAAACAACCTACAGCCGAATCAACAGTACTTGCACATTATAAAGGGACTTTAATTGATGGTACTGTTTTTGACAGTTCATTAGAATCAGGTAAGCCTGTTGAATTCCCATTGAATCAAGTTGTAGCGGGTTGGACAGAAGGTTTCCAACACTTAAAAGAAGGTGCTAAAGCAACTTTATACATTCCTGCTTACTTAGGTTACGGTGAACAGAACCAAGGTCCTATCCCAGGTTTTAGTACACTCATTTTTGATGTTGAATTGGTACAAGTAAAATAATCAATTTCAAGGAGAGCATCGCTCTCCTTTTTTGGAATAAATGATGAAAAAATTAATTCTAAGTACATTATTCGTCGCTTGTGGTTGTGCAACATATGCCGACACCATCAATAATAAAAGTTCACAACAACAACAGATGGGTTATAGCTATGGTTTCCTCATGGGACGTAGTAATGCTGAAACCCTAAGCAACATCAATTTAGATGCTTTTGTCATGGGTTTAAAACAAGGTTCTGCTGCTGAAAAATCTAGCTTAACCGATGAAGAAATGGCTAAAGCTTTGTTAGAATTTAAGAAAATCAATGAAGCAAAACAATTGATTAAGTTTCAGAAACTTGCTGCTGAAAATTTAAGATCAGGACAACAATTTCTCGCTGAAAATGCTAAAAAAGCAGGCGTAGTGACGTTGCCAAGTGGATTACAGTATCAGATACTCAAAAATGGCTCAGGGCAAAGCCCTACTGCCAAATCAAAAGTTACAGTCAGTTATGAAGGACGTTTAATCGATGGTACGATTTTCGATAGTTCGATTGCACGTAATCAACCTGTTGAATTTCAAGCCAGCCAAGTGATCCAAGGCTGGACTGAGGGCTTACAGCTGATGAAAGAAGGTGCTAAATACCGTTTCTTTATCCCTGCAAAATTGGCTTATGGTGAAATTGGATCTGGTGATTCTATTGAACCAAATAGCACCCTGATTTTTGATATTGAACTGCTTAAAATCGGGTCTTAAGCCATTACATCATTTCAAATCATTCAAATAAAAACATCGCTCACGCGATGTTTTTTATTACAGAATTAAAGATTAATGTTTTAAATCGCGTGGTCTAAAACCAGACACTAGCAATCCAATGGCATAAGCCAAGACACCAATCACACATAAGCCCACAACTTCAAGTACTCGAATCCATGGAGCAACATCACCCGTATACCATGTCAATCCATACCAAAGTGCGGCAATCATCACCAGATTACCCATGGCAAATTGAATAAATAGCTTTTTCCAATGTGCTCCAAAACGGAAAATATTTCGTTTATGTAAATAGAAATAGAGCATTCCCGCATTCACTAAAGCTGACCCAGATGAGGCTATCGCTAAAGCCATATGTTGTTCGTCCCAACCAATATATTTAAATATCCCAAGGAAAATCACATTTAAAATGGCATTGGCAGCTACAGCCATCAGACCGACACGAACAGGTGTTTTGGTATCTTGAATAGCATAAAAACCAGGTGCAAAGACTTTAATCAACATGAATGCCAATACACCAGCACTCATACATTGCAGTGCCAATGCTGTCATTTGCGTATCACGAACATCAAATGCACCATGTTGGAAAAGTGCCTGAATAATTGGTGTGGACAACATAAACAGCGCAATACTGGCAGGGATACCTGCAAATACAATCACTCGCGCTGCCCAATCCAGCATTTGCTTAAATTTAGTTTGATCTTGTTCGGCTTTACGTGACGACAATGCAGGTAAAATGACGGTGCCAATCGCGACACCAATCAATCCTAAAGGTAATTCTGTCATACGCTCTGCGGTATACAACCAAGAGACAGAACCATTTTGCATAAACGATGCCCAAATCGTATTAAGCAATAAGTTAATCTGAGTGACTGAAACACCAAATAGTGCAGGCAACATCAATTTCAAAATACGTTCAACGCCTTCATGCTTGAAATCAATCTTAGGGGGTATCAGCAGTTTTTTACGCCATAATTCTGGTATTTGTAATGCCAATTGCAGAATACCTGCGATCACCACGGCCCAACCCAGAGCAATAATCGGCGTTGCCATATAAGGTGACAACCAAAGTGCCCCTGCAATCATGGCGATATTTAATAAAACAGGTGCAAATGCAGGCGTGGTAAATGAGCCATAGCTGTTCAAGATACTGCTGGCAAATGCCGTTAAAGACATGAATAAAAGGTAAGGAATGGTTAAACGAAATAAATCGACAGCGAGATCAAATTTTGCAGGATCATTATGAAAACCTGGCGCATAAATATACATAATTGCAGGTGCAATAATCATACAAAATAAGGTCAAAATGGTCATTACGACCAATAAACAGCCGAATACACGACTAATCAGAATCTGCACTTCAGCATGTAATTTTGTGGTTTTATATTCAGTGAGAACAGGAATAAAAGCCTGCGAAAATGCACCTTCTGCAAACAGCCGCCTGAAAAAGTTTGGAATACGGAAGGCTACCACAAAGGTATCAAAATCTTTGCCTGCACCAAAGACGTTGAGTAGAACCATGTCACGTACTAAACCTAAAACACGTGACAACATCGTCATTGCACTGACAATAAAAGTCGATCGCCAAAGCGCCATCGTATTCACCACTGAAAAGAATGTCGTTATTGTAATTAAAAAGAAAAATGTTTGGGTGGAATATTATTAACGGTTAAGTTGTTTTATTTTGCTTTAACATTTCACGAAAGTATTGCCATTTAAAATGTGGCCCCGGATCTGTTTTTCGCCCTGGCGCAATATCAGAGTGCCCTGCTATATGTTGCTTAATCTGAGGGTAAGCACATTGTAATGTTTTCACAACTTCAGCCAATATATGGTATTGCTGTTCTTCAAAGTCTGTATCATCGCTGCCTTCCAGTTCAATCCCAATAGAATAATCATTACATTCTTTTTGAGCCAAATAAGTCGAACGTCCTGCATGCCACGCCCGATCTTTAAAGTTTACAAACTGTAAAACATCGCCTGAACGTAGAATCAAAAGGTGAGTCGAAACTTGCATACCTTCAATGGTTTTAAAATATGGGTGTCCATTCCAATCCAGTTGATTTTGAAAAAATTGTTCAATATAGCCACCTCCAAATTGAGAGGGCGGTAAACTGATGTTATGAATCACAATCAGCTGAATGTCGGTGAGTTCAGGGCGCTGATTAAAATTTGGAGATGGAATAAACCTTGCCCCTTGTAAGAAGCCATCGACAACTTGAAATTTAACTACTTCCGACATTTCGACTCCAATGATGCATTCTCATCTAAATACATACTAAATCATTTTTGCACTGAATCACTTTTTAAAGACATATGCATCTTGACTTCAGCTGATGTAATATATTGTTCATTTTTCAGGTATACACGATAGGGAATTTATGAGCATACCGCAATCTTTGCTTGAACAAACCATCCAAATCAATATCGAGCAAGCACTACAAGAAGATATTGGCGATGGTGATATCACTGCCCTATTGACCCCTGAAAATGAGCAAGCCACTGCGAACATTCTCAGCCGTGAAAATATGATTTTAGCGGGTCAACCTTGGGTGAATGCACTGATTCAAGCTTTTGATGCAAATGTCCAAATCACATGGCTAAAAAAAGATGGTGATCAAGTCGAAGCCAATGAAGTTTTTCTTCAACTCAGTGGTTCTGCGAGAAGTCTACTCACAGTAGAACGTCCTGCTTTAAACTTTATTCAAACCTTATCTGCTGTTGCGACTAAAACAGCTCAATATGTTAAACAACTCGAAGGTTTAAATACAAAATTACTGGATACTCGTAAAACACTTCCTGGACTTCGTATTGCACAGAAGTACGCGGTCGCAGTGGGTGGTGGTCAAAATCATCGTTTGGGTTTATTCGATGCTTTCTTGATTAAAGAAAATCATATCATGGCAGCAGGTGGCATTACTCAGGCCATTCAGCAGGCACATCAAATCGCCCCAAATAAACCTGTTGAAGTTGAAGTTGAAACGTGGGATGAACTCAATCAAGCACTCGAAGCAGGTGCAGATATTGTCATGCTAGATAACTTTAGCCAACAACAAATGATGGATGCGGTTAAGCACGTTGCTGGGCGTTGTAAACTGGAAGCCTCTGGAAATATTACTATTGAAAATCTACGTCATGTTGCTACGACAGGCGTCGATTATATTTCAATGGGTGTGCTCACCAAAGACGTGACTGCTATCGATTTATCCATGCGTTTTAATCCCGCATAATCTGAAGAAATAATCCAACCAATAAGCTAATAGAAAAATGCAGGTATATTTTTTGATCAAAATGACAAGATATATCTGCACTCAAAGTCATTGAAATCATTGCCCAAACTTTTATAATAATTCCCCTTCTTATTTTAATACTAGATCAAAATGTCCACATTAAAACAGCAGGCTTTATTTGTCCTTGCCTCGCTTCTCTCTGTCGTCATTTTTTTCTTTTATCAAGAGGACTTACAACGCTTTTTAAAACTTTCTGATTACCAGTTTAAGCTTAGATTATATAAGTATGGTTTTTCTGTTCTTATTAATTATGCGCTCATTTCTCTCGTCTATTTAGTCCTTAGAAAGACATGGATGACACTCTTTGTCAGTCAGTTCATTTTTTTTAGCCTCACGTTTATTAATATTAAAAAAGAACAGTATCTTTCTGCCAGTTTAGTACCCAGTGACTTTTTATTGCTGCCTGAAACCTTTACCGCTGCACCTTTTTTATTGAAGCTCTCTGTTGTTATCGTCACTATTTTAGTGATGGTTATCTGTTATTTCATGTATAAAAAAGAGCGCATTGAGCCATTAAAATGGCTTATTCCCAACGCTCTTTTTTCTGTGGCATTAATCAGTTTTTTTGTTACTGCAAATTTTAGTAATAACTTTAGTGAATTTTGCGCGGACAATAAAAAACAATTGATTTGCCCTTATGTTCATGCACTGCCAAATACAAGTGGCGATTGGGTCGGTGATCATCTCACCATTAAAAATATGGGCTATGTGAGCTTTTTTGTTTCTAAGTCCTTAGATGGTGTAAATACTAAAATTTTTAAAACTGAAGATATTGATGAAAGTCGTGTTCAACAGATACTTAATGTCACTCCTCCTTCTCAAGATCTGAATCCTGACTCTATTGGCAATGTGCCTAAGAAAAATGGCGTTAATGAGTCAATATTGCCGAATATTATTTTTGTGATGAGTGAAGCGCATTGGGATGCCCGTCAGCTGGATAAAAGTATCCCTAAAAATATTACACCTACCATTGATCGATATCAGGTTAATCATTTCTTATCACCTTCTTTTGGTGGTGGTACTGCTAATGTTGAGTTTGAAGTCCTAACCAGTCTGAATGTCATGCTCAATCACAATGAATTGGCTTATGTCTCTAAATTGAAACGACCAACGTACTCTCTAGCACAGCATATGAATCGTTTGGGATATGACAGCACTGTGATGCATAACAATGGCAAATATTTTTATAATCGAAGTACGGTTTATCAGAACTTAGGGTTTAACCGTTTTACCTCGATTGAAAATATGGTAAGTGCCGTAGATCGTAAAAAATATACCAATAAAGGTGGTTGGGCGAATGATGATTTAATTTATCAAAGTATTCATGCTCAATTACAGCAATCTAAAGATCAACCTCAATTTATTTATGCGATTACGGTGGAAAATCACTTTAACTACAATGATGATCGCTTTGGAAAAGACAATTTTAAAATCACTAAAGATAGCATTTCAGATGTAAATAAGCGCCAATTAAATACTTATTTATCAGGTATGCAACGTGCAGATCAACATTTTAAAACACTGATTGATGAAGCTAAAAAAATTGAACGTCCAACAATGATTATTTTCTTCGGTGATCACTTACCGAACTTAGGTCAGGTCTTTGATCAGTTTGGTTTCTACGCCAATGCTGAAGAGAAAGCACAAAAAAATAATGCGAAATTCTTTAGTACACCTTTGGCTGTATGGAGTAATTTTGAAATAAATCGTAGTGAGTTTTCAAACTCAGCTCCCAATTCAATAATTCCTGCCCATTTCCTTGCTCAAAAAGTACTTCGTGCGGCACATTTACCTTCTTCGCCTTATTATGATTTTATGAATTCTGTTCAAGAATGCTACTCACAAATTCACCAAACAGGTTCGCCAAGTAATCAAGCATGTGATCAACAAAAAATAGAAATTTTACAGCAATATAAAGATCTTAATATGGATGTGATCAATGGTAAAAATTTCAGTTATGAACAACTGAAATCTCATCGTATTTCATAATTTTTATATATAAAAAGGAGGCATAGCCTCCTTTTTTTACTTGATGAACCACTAGATTAATCATCATCACGATCATTTTTCTTACGGTCGTTGTCGTTGTCGTTGTCGTTGTCGTTGTCGTTGTCGTTGTCGTTGTCGTTGTCGTTGTCGTTGTCGTTGTCGTTGTCAGAATTATGCTTCAATACAGAATCTTGATCACCTTGATTTTGATCTGATCTCGAATCACATGCTACAAGCAAAAAAGTACACATAGTGAAGAAAATGATGATTAATTTCATTTTTAACTCCTAAAATTTTCATTTCCATGCTATTCAATTATAAAACTTAGCTCTGTAATTTTTTAATGAAAAAGCGCACAAATATGTACGCTTTTCACCTAAACCGTTTTAAGTGGTATTACCCATGAATGGATCGGAATATGAGTCTTTGCCGATTTCGATTCGGCCAGCAAAACGGCGTTCAAAATGTTCTTGTCCCTGAATTTTCACACTAAAGTCATACCAGCCATACACTACAGCCATATCCAAAACTATCTCTACCTCTGTTTGAGTAGGCGTGATATTCCAAGTTTTATTTTTTAGATATGCATTGGCATTGACCACTAAATCAAGCTTTTCCGCTCCATCATTGCGAAGCTTTAAATATATTTTCGGATCACATTCTTCCACACAAATACGTATCTCAGGCAAACTTTCAACTTGATCTTTTTGTTTCATATCACCTTTGAAGGCTCGATGAAAGCCATTCGGACCCAGTACCCATAAATCATACTGACCTGAAACTAAACTCCAGACGTCATCCAACTGCTTCCCTGCTTCCACCATATAACGCTTTGGAATAGCCGTTAAATTCAGTTTGTCATACACATGAAAAACAGCACCTTGTTGACCAGTATTGGAAAATAATAATTGCACTTGATGCTGTGATGGCAATACTTTAGCACTGGTATGCAAGATATAAGGTAAGGCTCTCGAATAGCGAATACCTGATTCCTGTACAGGTAGATTTTGCAATGTAGGAACTTGGACTTGAGCCAAACCTTGTTGTGCTAATCGAATGGAGTCTGCTTGCTGTTTGGTTTTCTGTCCTGCCAATGTTGGCAATACGTCGATATTTGGCGTTTTAAAATTAAAGGCTGAGCTTAAATCACCACATACCGCACGACGATATGCGCTGATATTTGGCTCTTTGACGCCGAAGCGCTGTTCCAAAAATTGGATAATCGAGGTATGGTCAAATACTTGCGAATTGACCCAACCACCGCGACTCCATGGTGAAATCACATACAGCGGCACACGAACGCCAGGTCCGTAGACCCCATGCCAGAAGTTTTCATTTTTACCATTCACATACTTCAGTAAAGGTTGTGCCGTCGAACCACTCACCCGAGGATGGTTAAAATATTCATAGGAAATTTGCTCATCACTTAAAGTCGTTTTACCGTGAACTTTGAGGATTTCCCCTTGTTCATTAATTTCACGTGATGGCGCCGATGGTGATGGTACATGGTCAAAGAAACCATCATTTTCATCAAAGTTTACCAATAGAACCGTTTGACTCCACAATTCAGGATTTGCTGTTAAAGTATTTAGTAACTCTTGGATATACCAAGCCCCTTGCACAGGGCTGGATGGCCCAGGGTGTTCACTATAGGTTGCAGGTGCGACGATCCAACTGACCTGTGGTAATTTCCCATCTACGATATCTTGTTTGAATTGTCCCAATAAACCGCCATCATTTGGCATGGTATTGGCAATCCCTTTATACAAGGGCTGTTGTGTATCTATCGTTTCATCATAAGGCGGACACAATGGATTTGAATGGCTTACAGGCTTTCCTGATAGCTCATTGGCACGGCGATATTGTTTGAATCCTGCTAAGGGGTTGTCAGTAAAATTATCTGGCATGTTTTGATAAACTTTCCAACTTACCCCTGCTTCTTGCAAACGCTCAGGATAGGTCTTCCATTCATAGCCTACTGTTGATGCACCAATGCCATCAAACTCATTCACGACACTTGCCACCCCTGCCCCAGTAGGTCCATTAGTTCCTGTCCAAATAAATTTTCGGTTTGGGTTGGTCCCAGCATGCATACCACAGTGATATGCATCGCATAGCGTAAAGGCATCGGCTAAAGCGAACTGAAAATCGACTTCTACTTTTTTATAATAACCCATCGACTGCGGTTGTTTATGTTCAACCCAATTATCCATACGACCACAATCCCATGCCGCTTGACCATCTTTCCATGAGTGAGGTGTACCAGAGACACGCTGAGCATTTCCAAGACTACTGTCTAGGTGATAGGGCAATACTTTATTTTTAGATTTATCGTATTGTTCCCATACTTTTCGACCATCTGCTAAGGGAATGGTAAAACGATCACCAAAACCGCGTACCCCCTTAAATGTGCCAAAGTAATTATCAAAAGAACGGTTTTCTTGGGTCAGTATCACCACATGCTTTACGTCTTGGATCGTCCCTGTTTCAACTTTAGCATCAATCGCGAGTGCTTTTTGAATACTCAGAGGAAAGCTCGCCAAAGCAGTTGCACCGAATAATGTTTTTCCTGAATTTAAAATAAAATCACGACGATTCATGGTTATTTCCTTTTACTCACTATTTTTATTATGGTGCGCAATGCATTGTGCAATTCGGTTGAGGATTGGGTTGTGACGATTCTTTTTCAGCATCATCATCGCTATTACACGCACTGATGAACACGCTCATGACTAAGGTTAAAATCAATAAAATTTTGGACATGGGTTTTGCCTTTATTATTATGCGATCTTAGAAATACACAGCATTCATGACATTGCCGTGATATTAAAATGTCAAATTAATGACATAAAAAAAGCGCACTTTTCAGTACGCTTTTTAATAGTTCTTAAACTATTATGAAGTCAAAGACTTACCAACCCAATGCTTCTTGTTGTTTCTTTACGAGTTCCGCAATACCTTTCTCAGCCATTTCCAACATTGCATTTGATTGTGCACGTGTAAATGGTTTTTCTTCAGCAGTACCTTGAATCTCAATGAACTCACCAGCTTGTGTCATCACAACGTTCAAATCAGTTTGGCAACTTGAATCTTCTTCATAGCAAAGATCAAGAAGTACTTCATCTTGATAAATACCTACTGAAATCGCAGCAACTAGACCTTTTAATGGATCTTGTTTGATTTTCTTTTTCTCAAGCAATACGTTCATTGCATCAATCAATGCTACTGCCGCACCTGTAATTGCTGCTGTACGTGTACCACCATCTGCTTGGATCACATCACAGTCAATCGTGATCGTGTTTTCACCCAATTTCTTCAAATCAACCATTGCACGTAGGCTACGTCCAATCAAACGTTGAATCTCTTGTGTACGACCACTTTGTTTACCACGTGCTGCTTCACGGTCACTACGGGTATGCGTTGAGCGTGGTAACATACCGTATTCTGCTGTTACCCAACCTTGTCCCTTACCTTTAAGGAAACGTGGCACTGAATTGTCGATACTTGCAGTACAAAGCACTTTGGTATGACCGAATTCAACCAATACAGAACCTTCTGCATAACGTGTGTAGTTACGGGTGATTTTTACTTCACGTAATTGGTCTAATGTACGTTGGTCAATACGCATGATTTGTCCTAAATTTTACTAAAAATTAATTGCGCAGATTATAGCAGATACAAGAGGAATGGTTTTGTTACTCGTTGGTGTTTCGGACTGACGTATCTTTATTCACAATACTTAATCATGTAGTACCTGTTAAAACATCCATTGTTTAAATTTTATAAGTGATATTTTATCTTAATCAAATATCAAAAACGCGCTTGATCGCAATACTTCACTAAATACCTATGATGTGAAATAGAAGTTATTCCTACTTTAGTTTATGTTGCATCTTCATTCTTACTAATTCTTCACGCCCGACAAATTTCTTAGGATTTAGATCCCAATGTTCCTCTAAGACTTGGATGATTTTTATTCTGTCTATTTCATTAAATTGTTTTAAATCTAAATGTTTCATTAAATGAAAATCTCGATATTCTGGCAATAAACAAAATCCTAAACTGCTTAGTTTCAACTTTTCATTAAAATCTAAACGGTTCTTGGCCATTGGACGTAATATATTGATACGTGAGGCGAAAGAAGCATACAGCCGAATATGTTCAACAAGTTCTTTATTCGCAATATGACGAATGCAAAATCCAAAACTGATGACATAGATTTGATTGGTCGTAATGATCAATTTAGCATTCATAAATATAATCGAAGCTATCAATATAAAAATGATAAAGAACCATCCATAAGTATTTTGATTTATAAGAAATTCAATAAGATCATTTAAGTTATAAACAGAGTTGAACTCCATATTGGAATTCATTGATAACGAAAAGATTGCCGTGATCAAAAATATAATTAAAATAAACGAAATCGGTTGATAGCGACATGTAAATAAAGGAGATTCATCTAAGGTATTCATTTGCATTTATGAATGATTAATAATTTGTTTTCTAACATATTTTTATAATTATTGAAAATGCTTACATTTCGACTGTGAAAAGAACTGAATCGTTTAGCTTCCCTGAAATTAACATGATACATGCCATCCGAAACGTGCTATAATTTTAATTGAAATTCAAATACTTATTTCAAAGTTTACAGCCCAAACATCACTGTTTGGGCTTTTTTTATAAGTGTCCATTTTCCACACAGAATATTTATGCAACTTTCATAAAAATTCATACGTTAAACTCAGAGATCATGCTTATCTTTTTAAACAAAGATCCCCTTCAACTTCTGCAAAGTTCCAGAAACTTTAGCTGTCATATCATTCGGCAAAGAACACTTCGCCAAACGTACCCATACACTTCCAAACTGTTTAAAGAAGTTTGCTTCGTTATAGTTCACACCATATTCTGCACAGAGTGCTCGAATTTTTGGTGCAGCTTCTGCATAACGGTTTGCTGGCATATCAGGGAATAAATGATGCTCAATTTGATGGCTCAAATTCCCACTTAAGATGTGTAACCAATCAGTCCCTGTAAAATTACTCGAACCACGGATTTGTCTCAAATACCATTCTGCACGTGTTTCATTTTCAGTATTGTCCGCTTCAAAGGTTTCAGCATCTTCGGTGAAGTGACCATTAAAAATCACTGCTGATGACCATAGACTTCGGATGATATTCGCTACAGCATTCCCTGCTAAAACAGGTAAAGCATTGGGTCCAGCAATCACAGGAAAAAATACATAGTCCTTTAAAATCTGACGGCGTGCTTTTTTACGAAATTTAGTCGCATCTGCCCACACCTGTTTCCACGTTTTGGTTTTATAAATCAATGCATCTTCCAAATGTAAATTTTGAACACCCACATACCATTCAAAAAACACCATGAGCTGAATTGCTAAAGGAATATTGAATAGAAAACGTGGTTCCCATTTTTGCGACTCACTGACACGTAATAGGCCATAACCGACATCATGATCTTTGCCGACGATATTGGTATAGGTGTGATGAATATAATTATGGGTATATTTCCAGTCATCCCCTGTCGCCATCGTATCCCAATCATAATTGGCACCATTGAGTGACGGATCATTGAGCCAATCGAACTGACCATGCATCACGTTATGACCGAGCTCCATATTTTCCACAATTTTGGAAATGCCCAAAAGCCCTGTACCAACCAACCACACAGGTGGAAGCCATCCACCAAACATCAATAAAGCACGTGAACTGATTTCGCTATAACGAACAAAGTTACGGATTTTATAAATGTATTTCGCGTCTTTTTCGCCAATATCTGACATTATATTTTGACGAATTTCTTCAACTCTACGTCCAAATGCTTCGATCTGCTCAGGACTTAAATGCTTGGTTTTACTATTTTCAGGAAATGTAACTGACATATTCATTGTTGTACTCACTTCACTTGAGCATTGGTTTAGCAATACTTATAAGTTAATAACGACTGGGCTAACAGCTTGGCTTATACACAGTTTGATTTGTGTATTCGACTGGTGATCTATCTCACCCGTTAGAATATTTTTGGTTGAACCACTCACTTTGGTACACGTACAGCTATTACAAATTCCCATACGACAACCATGCGCAGGTCTTAAGCCTGCGAGTTCAGCGTCATCAAGTAGATTAGTTTTTGATTCAAACTGCTGTTGTGCGCGTGCAAATATGATCGGTTGACTAGCTTGATGTTCATCTACTGGAAGCTGGAAAAACTCTTGCTTAAGTTGACTCTGCAAATCACGTTCAGCGAAGATTCGATTAATACTTTGCATCATGGCAATCGCACCACATGCATAGGTCATACTTTGACTAAGCTGTGGGACAAGTTGATCTAACAAATCTTGATCTAAATGTTGTTGTATCTGATTAGTATTCTTGTGATGATAATTAAAATGGGTATGCTGTTGATTCAATGCTTCCAGTTCCACGTGAAACGCATCATCTCGCGTGAAGTACAACAAAGTAACCGATGTTACCTGTGATGCTAATGCCTGCTTCAATAAAGCATATATCGCAGTGATCCCACTGCCTGAGGCAATCAGTACAACTGACTGAAAATGAGGCTCTAATATAAATTCGCCTTGAGGCTGAGAAATTTCAATCACCTCACCACGAGCACTTTGCGCAATTTTTTTTGAAACCAAGCCTTGTACACGTATTGCTAAAACTACATCACCATTTGCTAAAACATCGACAATCGAATAACTACGTTGTTGACGAACACCTGCAATCACAAGTGTACACAACACGCTTTGACCCGCTTTAAAGCTTTGACGTTTAAAATTCCGATTGGGTCTAAGCGTGATCTGTAAAAAATCATCACTTAACCATTGCTTCGCAACAATAGTCGCTTTAACACGTTTCCACGCCCAAACAGGGTTAATTTTTTCGACCACAAAATCAACAAAATCTTCACGAACCCATTCAGGTTGATACTGCATTTGGCTACTCATTCCGTTCCTCTTTGTATTTCAATTTAATTGAGTGAACATGTGTTTTCATAGTGAACACTCGTACACTATAGTTTATTTTAGAAATGAGTCAACACTTGTACACTGACATTCATCATTTAATTTTGTAATTTTTTTGGTAGACTCATCTCGACTAAAATCATTAGGTTCAACAATGTCTATACGCGATGAACGCAAACAACAAAGCCGTCAGGCTTTACTAGATGCTGCCTTAAGCTTAAGCACGTCTGGTCGTTCATTTAGTAGCATTAGCCTGCGTGAAGTTGCACGTGAAGTTGGACTGGTACCCACTGCTTTTTATCGTCATTTTCAAGATATGGATGAATTGGGGCAGGAACTGGTCGATCAGGTTGCCTTGTATTTAAAAAATGTCATGCATCAACTTGGTCAGGGACTTGCTCAAGCAGAAGCAAATCCTGAAATGAGCATTGAACTCTTCTTCGATGCGATTGATCAAAGCCCTACCCCGTGGATTTTTATGATCGCAGAACGTTGGGGTGGTTCAGAAATGGTACGTCGTGCTATTGCACGTGAAATTGATTTTTTAAATATTGATCTAGCTGAAGACTTACGCAAATTTGAAATTGTGCAAAATTTTGATCACGGTGATGATTTAAAAGTTTTAGCCAATATTCTGATTAACCTCTGTTTTACTTGGGCAATGTCATGGATTAGCCTCAGTCGTCAATATTCAGGTATGGAACTCGAATTACACAAATTGATGCTCAAAAAGCAGTCCATTACTCAAATCAAACTTATATTCAAAGGTATTTCAAACTGGTAAAACAGTGCCATGCATAGTTCAAACTAACTGTATAAAAATCTATAAAACATCCCTAAATCATGAAGTTGACCTAATTTTAAACACATAAAAAAACCCGCAGATCAGCGGGTTTTTTAATAAGATACGTTCGATGTACTTTTGATTATTTTGCAGCTTTACGCTCTTTATCAACCAAGTAATTCACGACTTCAATCACGCGACCATTGTCACCTTGCACAATGTATTTACCATTCACAGTCACAGCAGGTACACCTGACAACTGATATTGAGCAGCTAAGTTTTTAGCTTGTGCAATTTTAGAGGTTATCGGGAATGATTTATAAGTACTGTTAAATTTCGCTTCTGGAATACCATAACGCGTATAGAACTTCGCTAAAGAAGCTTGATCTAAAATTGGTTTTTGATTGACATGAATCTCATGGAATAATTGTAAATGTGCTTTTTGACGTACGCCTAATGCTTCAGACACGTAGTATGCGCGCGCGCCTTGTTCCCAAACTGGGTTCATCGCCGCTGGAGTTCGAACAAAACGAATATCTTTTGGTAATTTTTTTAACCAAGACTGCATGTGTGGTTCTAATGTGAAGCAATGACCACAGCCATACCAAAAGAATTCACGTACTTCGATTTTCCCTGGTTTTTCAACCTTGATTGGATTTGGTACGACTTGGTAATCTTTACCTGCCACAAAGTTCGCCATCGCAGAGCCTGAAAAAGCCATAACAGATGCAGCAACAGCACTTAAAAGGAATTTATTCATTCGGATTATCGTCCTAAAAATCATTATGATTAGCTTATACATCCACTATAAATCAATTATGAGAATTTCGTTTTCCTTCTGTGAACTTTTTTTGATGATTTATCGCTTTTTTTCAAACAAGCGCTACACTAAGCTCGCTATACTTAATCTTTTATTTATTCCAATAATTTACTGAGGACGTACCCAATGACGCAACTCAATGTCGATCCACAAGAAATTGCTAAATTTGAAGCACTGGCTGCAATATGGTGGGATCAGCACTCTGAGTTCCGTCCGCTTCATCAAATCAACCCTTTACGTTTAAATTGGATTGATGAGCATTCAGGTGGCTTATCAGGTAAAAAAGTACTGGATGTCGGCTGTGGTGGCGGTATTTTGGCTGAAAGCATGGCACGTCGTGGTGCAGATGTACTGGGTATTGATATGGGTGCGGCGCCTCTGAATGTTGCTCGCCTACATGCAGAACAAGAAAATGTGACCAATATTGAGTATCGTCAGATTCCTGTTGAGCAACTTGCTGACGAACAAGCAGGACAATACGACGTTGTAACCTGCATGGAAATGTTAGAACACGTTCCAGATCCAGCTTCGATTATTCAAGCGTGTCAAAAGTTAGTAAAACCAAATGGTCATGTGTTTTTCTCAACCATTAACCGTAATCCAAAATCTTATTTATTCGCGATTATCGGTGCTGAATATGTATTACGCATGTTGAAAAAAGGCACGCATGATTATCATAAATTCATTAAACCTTCTGAGTTAGCTCATGATATTCGTAGTGCGAACTTAAAACTAAAAGACATGACAGGTTTACACTACAACCCACTGACGAAAAACTATTGGTTAGCACCGAATGTTGATGTGAATTACATGGTGTATACCCAAAATGAAATCAAAAATGAGCAAGCGTAATGCAAGCTGTTCTTTTTGATCTAGACGGAACTTTGATTGATACGGCAGCAGATTTCATCCGTATCATTCAAGACATGTGTCGTGAAGAAAATCGTGACATTGTAGATGCTGCACTGATCCGAACTCAGGTGTCTGAAGGCGCGCGTGCAATGGTGAAATTGGTTTATCCGCACTTAGATGTCGAAGACCCGATTTTCCTTGCACATCGTCAGCGTTTTCTCGATATTTATGGTGCTGATATTGCTGTGGATACTGACCTATTTGAAGGCATGTATTCACTACTTGAAGCATTAGAAGCCAAACAAATTCCTTGGGGTATTGTCACCAATAAACCACGTTGGCTCAGTGAGGCTTTATTAGACGCCTTAAATCTCACTGAGCGTTGTGCTGTTTTAGTCTGCCCTGAAGATGTAAAACAGACCAAACCAGATCCAGAACCGATGTATTTGGCAGCCTCTCAAATCAACATTGATGCTAAAGAGTGTATCTATGTGGGTGACCACCCACGTGATATTGATGCAGGTCGTCATGCAGGGATGTATACCATTCTAGCTGCCTACGGATATTTACCTTTAGCGCACAAAGATGACTTAACAGCTTGGAAAGCAGACTGTATAGTAAAAGACGTTACTGAATTAAATCAGGTCATTCTAGAACTGGTGAATGCTCAAGAAAAGTCAGCATAATCGGTAGAAGCTGACTTTTTAAATAGCATGATTGAAATCAGTAATGCTAAAACAACTTACTTAATAATATAAAAATATAGGAGGTCGCCCATGAATTATTCAGAATATCAACCTCGTCCAGATTTGTTAAAAGACAAAATCATCCTGATCACAGGTGCTGGCGATGGTATTGGTCGTGCAGCTGCATTGAGTTATGCCCTGCACGGTGCAACAGTGGTACTGCATGGGCGAACCATCAACAAGCTTGAAGTCATTTATGATGAAATTGAAAGTTTAGGCGCACCACAACCGGCGATTTTACCCTTACAACTTTCAACGGCGACTTCGCATGATTATGAGTTGTTGTATGACACACTTGCCCAACAATTCGGACGTTTAGATGGTATTTTGCATAATGCTGGCATTCTAGGTGAACGTACTGAACTCGCACGCTATCCTGTTGAAGATTGGGATGATGTCATGGCGGTTAATCTGCGAGCACCATTCGTACTCACTCAAGAGCTATTACCTCTATTAGAAAAATCAAATAATGCTTCTGTGGTCTTTGCCAGTTCGGGCGTAGGACGTGAGGCACGTCCAACTTGGGGTGCTTACTCAGTTTCAAAAATTGCCATTGAAGCGGTTAGTCAAATTTTTGCAAAAGAAAATACTTTCCCTAATATTCGGTTTAACTGTATTAATCCGGGTGCAACTCGTACCGCTATGCGTGCTAAAGCCTATCCTGATGAAGATCCAAAAATTCTTCAAACGCCTGAACAGATTATGCCTGCTTATTTATATTTAATGGGTGAAGACAGTATTGGGCTTAATGGTCAAAGCATTGATGCACAGGCTTAATATGAAGTTATAAAAATTGCGAAATAAAAAAAGGATCTCTACGATCCTTTTTTATATGATCGGTAAACAAAAAAATCTAAATCATCAAATTAAGAACTTTCATTAAAAAAGCATAGAGACATACGATGTTAAAAAAAATCTTGCTGAGTTGTCTTATATTGGTTTCCAATTTTACATTTGCGAAAAGTTTAGCACTCAGTTTCGATGATGGTTTAGATCCCCATACTGATCCCCAAGCACGACATATTAACGATACTATTCTAAACACGCTTCAACGCAATATGGTACGTGCCATCATCTATCCAAGCCTGAGTAAAATTGGAGCTAATGATGGATTAGGTATGATCAAACAGTGGGGAGAACAAGGTCATCGCATTGGTAATCATGGAAATTTACATCTCAATTTGAATAAAGATGAAGTCAACTTGTCTACTTATCTAGCCGATATGCAACAAGGTCATCAAGCATTTTCCACACTAGAAGGCTTTGTGCCACGTTATCGCTTTCCATTTCTAAAAGAAGGCAACACATTAGAAAAAAGAGATGGCGTTAGACAATGGATCAAAGACCATCATTACCAATCAGGTGCTGTAAGCATCGATGCAAGTGACTGGTTTTACAATCAACTCTTTCTAAAATATCAGCAAGAGAATGACCAACAGAGCCTCGTTAAACTTAAACAAGCGTATATTTTCCATTTATTGGATCGAGCAAAATATTACGATGATTTAGCCCAACAAACATTAGGTCGTTCACCTAAGCATGTCTTATTACTTCATGTTCGCGCGATCAATGCTGCTTGGCTACAAGACATTATTGATGCATTTCATCATCAGGGTTGGATATTCATCGACAGCGATACTGCCTACCAAGATCCGATGTATAACATTGAACCCCAATTACTCCCAGCTGGTGAGAGTATTGTATGGACGATTGCAAAAATTTATGGCATTCCAAATTTACGTTATCCCGCTGAAGATGCACCGTATGAATACTCTAATTTGAAAAACTTTGGACTCAAACTTCCTATGCCTTAGCATCAATGAAATGATCCACAGCATAGAATTAGAATATTAAAATCTAGAAAATAAAAAACCCGACACATAGTCGGGTTTTTTTAAATACTGAATTAGTCGAAAAGACGGTCAAAGAACGATTTTTTCTTTGGAGAAGACTTACTGTCTTCACCATCCATCGATTCTTGAAGCTCTTTCAACAACTCACGTTGACGTGACGTTAAGTTCACTGGTGTCTCAACCACTACACGACAAAGTAAATCACCCACCATACTGGTACGTACAGGTTTTACACCTTTGCCACGTAGACGGAACATCTTACCTGTTTGAGTTCCTTCAGGCACTTTCAAGTTCACACGACCGTCAAGTGTTGGGATTTCAATTTCTTTACCCAAAGCTGCATCAGCAATGCTAATCGGCACATCCATATACAAGTCAGCGCCATCACGTTGGAAGATTTCGTGTTCACGCACAGTCACTTCAACATACAAGTCACCTGATTGACCATCACGAATCGCTTCACCTTTACCAGTCAAACGTACGCGATCACCATTGTCCACACCCGCTGGAATCGTGACTTCAAGTGTTTGCTGACGGTCTTTCACACCAGAACCATGGCATGTGCCACACGGGTTCTTAATGATTTTACCTTGTCCACGACAAGTGCTACAGGTTTGCTGTACAGAGAAGAAACCTTGTTGCATACGGACTTGACCTGCACCATGACAGGTTTTACATGTTTCAACATCGTTTGGATTTTTAGAGCCTTTACCATCACAGGTTTCACATGGCGCTGGCGCTGTGAAAGTAATGGTTTTTTTAATGCCTTTTACCGCTTCTTCAAGGGTAAGTTCCATCACATAGCGTAAGTCTGAGCCGCGTTTTTGACGTTGTTGACCTCCACGGCCTCCACCACCAAAAGCACCACCAAAAATATCACCAAACTGACTGAAAATGTCTTCTGCGCTGAATCCACCGCCGAAGCCACCACCACCGCCCATACCGCCTTCAAATGCATTATGCCCCATACGGTCATACATGCTGCGTTTTTCGCCATCAGAAAGTACTTCATAAGCTTCAGCAGCTTCTTTAAATTTTTCTTCAGCTTCGGCGTTGTCAGGGTTACGATCTGGATGATATTTCATCGCCAACTTACGGTAGGCTTTTTTAATTTCATCATCACTAGCGGTTTTAGAAACACCTAAAACCTCATAATAATCACGTTTAGCCATGTCTGGCGATGCTCCACAAAAATTTGAGATTACTTCACTGCGAAATATGTTGGGATCATACGTCGAGATTACAAGTCGATATTGAAATATTTTTTAGAAGGCTGCTTTTTTTTGCGTATATTTTACAAAGCCTTTTAGCCATGTATTTAACAAATAAAGCCAAGCAATAGCACTAAAAATCACACCAATGACAGTACAGGCTTTTACCCAAAGGACACTGTCCCAATAGATAAAACAAGCGGGAATAAACCAAAGTGCTGCAAACAAAGCCAACAGCATAAATAACACCACACTTCGCATCACCCAAAGTGCTTGAGCGTGTAACCATACTTCTGTCGCATCAGTATTAACAACTTTACGTGCTAAAAAATAAGCGATCGCAGCTGTCACTACAGTGAAGAGTGCAAGAAACATGAACACATAAGACAACGTCATATAACGACGATTTCTCTCTAAAAAGTCTTGCCCCATGGATACTTTTGACCTCAACCGATTGCAAATTCAGTTGTTATATATGCAATCGGTACCCTATGTTATTTTATGTAAAATTCACCAACTACTATATTAAATTTTTCATAGCAACGCACCTAGAATTCATCATTTATACGCATTTTTTGTATCTTTTTTCACTTTAAACCAAGCTGCATATAATGCCGGAAGGAAAAATAGTGTCAGTAATGTCGCAATGATCAATCCGCCCATAATCGCAACCGCCATTGGACCAAAGAAAATACTGCGTGATAATGGAATCATCGCCAATACAGCAGCAAGTGCCGTCAAAATAATCGGCCGTGAGCGTCGCACCGTCGCATCCAAAATCGCATCCCAAGGTTGATGCCCTGCTCGAATATCCTGTTCGATCTGATCAATCAAAATCAATGAGTTCCGCATAATCATACCTGATAGTGCAATCGTGCCGAGCATCGCTACAAAACCGAAGGGTTTATTGAATAACAACAGGAATAACACCACGCCGATCAGTCCCAAAGGTGCAGTCAAGAACACAATAAATGAACGTGAAATACTTTTCAGCTGAATCATCAACAAGGTAAACACCACGACCAAGAACAATGGCATACCTGCATTGACAGAACTTTGACCACGAGCAGACTCTTCTACTGTACCGCCAACTTCGACCAAGTAACCACTCGGCAAATCATCTCTGATTTTTTGGATACTTTCTTTGAGTTCACCAACGACTGTCGCAGGCTGTAAATTGGTACGAATATCTGCACGTACTGTAATGGTTGGTAAACGATTACGATGCCAAATGAGACCATCTTCAAATTTGTATTGGATATTGGCAATCTGAGCCAAAGGGACTGTACCACCCTTTGAGGTCGGCACAGCAAGACTCGATAAAGAACCGACATCTACCCGTTCAGCCTTGTCGCCTCGTAAACGAATATCAATCAACTCACGTTTTTCACGGTATTGATTAATCACCGCGCCTGTAATTGAACTATTTAAGAAATTGGCCAAATCTAAACTGGACACACCCAATTGACGTGCACGATCTTGATCAATTTCCAGTGAAATAATCTTACTCGGCTCCCCCCAATCTAGATGGACATTACTGGTATTTGAATTTTCACTGACAACTTTAGATACCAATTGCGCACGTTGACGCACTGTATTTAAATCTTCACCTGACACACGGAATTGAATTGGATAACCTACTGGTGGTCCATTTTCCAAAAGCGATACACGAGTTCGTACTTCTGGTAAAAGCTTACTAATTTCCTGACTTAAACTTTTTCGGATTTCATCACGATCATCCAGTGATGATGCAAGCACTACAAATTGTGCAAAACTCGCCTGAGGGAGTTGTTGATCAAGTGGCAAGTAAAAACGGGGCGAGCCTGTTCCTACATAGGCCACATAATTATCAATGCCTTTCTGAGTTGAGAGGAACTTTTCCACTTTTTTCACTGCATTTTCAGTCGCAGTGAGTGAAGCACCTTCTTCTAACTTGAGATCAACTAAGATTTCTGCTCGGTTCGACGGTGGAAAGAACTGCTGTGGAACCAATTTGAACATCAGGATCGACAGCACAAATATCCCAACTGTTGCTGCAATTACAGTCTTACGATAGGTAATACAAGTATTAACCCACGAACGAAATTTTTGATAAGCCTTGGTTTGATAGGGATCATGCTGATCACCATGTTGCTGAATCACAGATTGCGGTTCAGGTTGTTTGCGTAAACGAGCCCACAGACGCACATACCAAGGTGATTTGTGTAAAGTTTGGCTATTAAAATCTGGCAGTAATTTATCGCCTAAATAGGGCACAAAAAGCACTGCTGCAAACCATGACACCACTAAAGCAATGGTCACTACTTGGAATATAGAGCGGGTATATTCACCCGTACTGGACGCTGCCGTAGCAATCGGTAGAAAACCTGCTGCGGTAATCAATGTTCCTGTGAGCATGGGAAATGCGGTCGATTTCCATGCAAACCCTGCGGCTTGTAAACGGCTATAACCCTGCTCCATTTTAATCGCCATCATTTCGACGGCGATAATGGCATCATCCACCAACAGCCCAAGTGCTAGAATCAACGCACCCAATGAAATCTTGTGCAGTCCAACATCGAATAAATTCATCCCTGCAAAAGTCATGGCCAAAACCAATGGAATCGAAAATGCGACCACTAGACCTGTACGGAAGCCCAATGAAAAAAAGCTGACCAACAGTACGATAATCACTGCCTCAGCTAAAACTTTAATAAATTCGTGAATACTCCGTTGTACCGCTACAGGTTGATCAGAGACTTTTTCTAAAGTCATTCCTAATGGCAAAGATTTCTGTAGCTCTGTAAAACTGGTTTCTAGGCTTTTTCCTAATGCGATAATGTCACCGCCCTTACGCATAGACACCGCGATGCCAATACCATTTTCACCCATGAATCTCATACGGGGTTGCGCAGGCTCGCTAAATCCACGATAAACCTCAGCAACATCTCCCAATTGAATCGTTTTATCGCCTACCAATAACGGCATATTTTTGAGCTGATCAACGTCTTTAAGTTGGCCACTCACTCTGACTTGAATGCGATCTGAGTGAGTTTCAAAAAATCCCGCACTCGCAATACTATTTTGTTTTTGCAAAGCTTCTTGAATTGCAGTGACAGGAATGCCCATTTGAGCTGATTTGGTATTCGATATTTCAATCCAAATTTTTTGATCTTGTAATCCAACCAAATCAACTTTACCAACGTCTTTCACCCGCTGTAGTTGCAGTTGTAAACGATCCGCATATTCTTTTAAAACCGCATAATCGAAATCTTTACCCGTCAGAACATAAATATTTCCGAAAGTGTCGCCGAACTCATCATTAAAAAATGGTCCTTGTACACCACTTGGAAGCTGATGCTTAATGTCTCCAACTTTTTTACGGACTTGGTACCAAACATTCGGCAGTTCCGCAGATCGTAAAGAATCCTTAGCGATAAAAGTCACCATCGACTCGCCAGGACGTGAATAGGCGGCAACACGCTCATAGAGCCCTGTACTCATCAATTCTTTTTCAATACGATCTGTGACTTGTAGTGACACCTCTTCAGCGGTTGCACCTGGCCAATAGGTTTGCACCACCATTACTTTAAAGCTAAAAGGTGGGTCTTCACTTTGAGAAAGTTTCGAATAAGAATAAATACCGATGATGCCCATCAAAATCATAAAATAAAGGATCAGACCTTTATTATTGAGTGCCCACTCGGACAAGTTAAAATTTATTTTGGAACTCATTATTTTGCTCCTGATTGAATTTTCACTGCTCGATTTTGACGGTCAATCGGATGAATTTTTTGTTTCTCACGCAGTAGATGTACCCCTCCAACCACGACCCAATCCGTTGCTTTCAAACCCGTCAATACAGGAACGCTATCACGACCATAAGCCCCAATCGTGACGAGGACTTTACGAATCGAATGGTCTGGATTAACAACCCATGCATAGGCTTGGTTTTCATTGGCTGAGATACTCGATAAAGGCACACTCATCACATTTTGAATATTGCTCGAAAAGAAAACTCGTGCACTTTGTCCCAGTTGAATTGCAGACTGCCCTTCTTTTAATGCAACTTTGACACTAAAAGTTCGTGACTGATCCGCAGCAGGTGAAATTTCACGGACATAAGCTGCAAATCGGTCCTCAGGTTTAGACCACAGTGTGATCACTGCATTTTGACCGACTTTAATATCTGAAATAGCTTGTTCTGGTACACCAATCACCACTTCACGATCCCCATCAATCGCAACTTGGTACGCAGCTTGCCCAGCTGCAATCACTTGCCCCACTTCAATATTTCGCTCTGTAATCACCCCATTTCGATTCGCCACCAACTGGTTATATCCTGTTTGGTTACGACTAACAGATAAATTGGCTTGAGCTTGTTTTAAGGCTGACATTGCCGATTTGTATTGGTTTTCGACAGCATCATATTGAGAACGACTGACTGCATTAATCGGTAGCAATTGTTTAAAACGTTTGAATTCTTCTTCAGCGATCTTGGCAGCCGATTGTGCACTTTCAAGTTGAGCCTGCGCAGAATTCAATTCTAACTGCGCATCTTTGACATCCAGTTTGGCTAGAACTTGCCCCACTTTAACGCGATCCCCAACATCAGCCAGACGCTCAGTGATTTGCCCGCCCACTCGAAATGCCAATGCGGTTTGTTGACGTGCTTGCACATCACCTGCGTAGCTTTTAAGTTCATCATGGGTGGTCAAAGGCTGAGTCACCATCACAAACGGCACTTGTTCTACTGCGGGCTCTTTTTTACCACAGCCCGTCAACATCACTGCACATGCAATCAATAAACTGATTAAGGGGAATTTCATATCGCTCATGGGGGATCGCTCTTATGTAATTGTTTGGGCGTCATTTCAGATTTAGTTTTGTATATATTAATTTGTTTATTTTTTAATTAATATACCGTAAGGTACACTAATTAAAAAACAATCATCAAGTATATGACTTGATTTATTTTATTTTGGAAAGATTTTGCAAATGCAAGTTGGACGCCCGAAAGACCTAGCCAAACGCCAAATGATTTTAGAGGTAGCTAAATCCTTGTTTTTAAAACAAGGATTTCATGGCTCGACCATGAATCAAATTGCACAAGAAGCAGGTGTCACCAAACTGACCGTGTACAATCATTTTCAGGATAAAGCCAATTTATTTACCTGTGCAATTGAGCAAACCTGCGAAGAATCTATTCGTACCCGTCCAATTCATCTACAGCACGATTCGAATTTCAAAGACGTCTTAGCTCAAATTTGTCATTTGGCTTTAAATATTATTTATCTCCCTGAAGCCTTAAAACTTGAGCATTTATTATTGGAATTGGCTGCTGAACAAAATCCCTTGGCGGAACCTTTTTACAATGCTTCGCATAAACGCCTCTATACCGTTTGGGCTGATTTTTTCGAACAAGCGATCGCCTTAGGCTTTGTTGAAAATGTAGCTGTTGAAAAACAGGTTCATTTGTTGCTTTCTCTATTATTGGGTCATCGTCATCACGAGATATTATTGGGCGTACGAGATGTTCCAACTACAGAAGAATCGAATCAAATTATTGCAGATGCAATTGAATTATTTTTGATGAGATATCAAAAAAATTAATAATCACATGCCTATTTGATAACTTAAATTTTGAAGATTAGATTCGTTTATTTGATCACTTGAAAATTAGACCATTGTCTCTGATTTTTTGTTTGAATTCTCTTGGTTTGTCATCTAATCGAGGTATAGTCTAAACAAGAAGAAAGGAGAAAATAATGATTCAACAAATTGATGCTCCCCTACGTGAAGACGTACGACTACTCGGTAATCTCTTGGGTGAAACCCTGAAAGAACAAGCCGGGCAAGATTTGTTTAATCAAATTGAACAAATTCGTGCTTTAGCCAAAGGCGCTCGTGATGGACACGTTGAAGCAGAAAAACAACTCGAACAGCTTTTTTTAAGTTTAGAAGATAATGAAATTCTTCCTTTAACCCGTGCCTTTTCTCACTTTCTGAATTTTGCCAATATCGCAGAACAATACAATGTGGTTCGCAACCGTCGTCAAAGTGAATTTGATGAACAAGCGCCGTCTCCCAATGTTCTCGATCATTTATTTGAAAAGTTTAAAAATCAAAATATTTCAGCCGATGCGTTGTATCAACAAATTTGTCAGCTCAGTATCGAACTTGTTCTCACAGCACACCCAACGGAAGTCAGCCGTCGTACCCTGATTCAAAAATATGATGGGATTAATGATTGCCTATCCACATTTGATCAGCAGAAATTGACACCGAAACAGCGTCAGCAAGTTCTTGATAATTTAAAACAACTGGTCTGCTCTGCTTGGCAAACCGATGAAATTCGTCAACATCGTCCAACCCCTGTCGATGAAGCAAAATGGGGCTTTACCACCATTGAACAAACCCTGTGGGATGCGATTCCAAAGTTTGTTCGTGGTTTAAATGATTTGGTACAAACGCATTGCGAAAAAGAACTCCCGCTCAATATTGCACCTGTACGATTTGCCTCGTGGATGGGCGGTGATCGTGATGGCAATCCGAATGTAACCCATAGCGTAACCCAAGAAGTGTTGTGGCTTTCACGTTGGAAAGCAGCTGATCTTTATCTAAGAGATATTGAAAATCTACGCTGGGAACTTTCAATACAACATGCCAGTGATGAATTAAAACAAGCCATAGGTGCAGAACATCCTGAACCCTACCGTGAATATTTACGTAATACGCGAGAACGTTTACGTATCACACGTGAATGGCTTGCTGCAAAACTTACAGGGCAACATTCAGATGTAGATCGCAGTCAGATCATTCGTCATAAAGATGAGCTATTACAGCCTTTATTACTCTGCTATCGCTCTTTGATCGACTGTAATTTACCTGAAATCGCACAAGGTAAGCTGCTCGATTTTATTCACCGTGTGAACTGTTTTGGTATCGAATTACTTAAACTTGATATTCGCCAAGAGTCAGGTCGTCATCGTCAAGCCATCTCTGCCATTACCGAATATTTAGGCTTAGGTAATTTTGAAACGTGGACGGAACAAGCGCGCCAAAACTTCTTATTACAAGAATTACAAAGCAAGCGTCCATTGTTGCCTAAGCATCTGAATGTACCTGCTCAAAGTTTGATTGAACATCCAGATGTTCAAGAAATTTTTGCCACCATGCGCACTTTGGCTGAACAACCTACCGAAAGCTTAGGTGCATACATTATTTCTATGGCGGAATATCCAAGTGATGTTTTAGCAGTGTTATTGCTGCAAAAAGAAGCAGGCATTGAGCATTCGCTTCGTATCGTTCCTCTCTTTGAAACATTGAAAGATTTGGACGGCGCTGCGGAGACGATGAATACGCTGTTCAATATGCATTGGTATAAACAGCATATTCAGTCTAAGCATGAAGTCATGATTGGCTATTCGGACTCAGCCAAAGATGCAGGTTTCATGTCTGCCAATTGGGCGCAATATCGTGCTCAAGAGGAATTAACAGCCGTTTCTAAAAATCATGGCGTACAACTCACGCTATTTCATGGTCGTGGTGGTTCTATTAGCCGTGGTGGTGCTCCCACTCAACAGGCTTTATTCTCACAACCACCAGGTTCAATTTCAGGTGCGATCCGTGTCACTGAACAAGGTGAAATGATCCGCTTTAAATTTGGATTAGAGGAAATTGCACTTCAGAATTTAGAAATTTATACCGCGGCAACGCTTGAAGCTACCCTTTTGCCACCTCCAGAGCCTAAAGCAGAATGGCGTCAATTGATGCATGAAATGACGGAGCTTTCGGTTAAGGTCTATCGTCAAACCGTAAGAGAAAATCCGCATTTTGTGCAATATCTCAGAACAGTGACACCTGAGCTTGAGCTGCAAATGCTACCGCTTGGTTCCCGTCCTGCAAAACGCAAAGTCAGCGGTGGGATTGAGTCACTCCGTGCCATTCCTTGGGTATTTGCATGGACTCAGATTCGGTTAATGCTCCCTGCATGGCTTGGGACAGGTGCTGCGATTAATCAAGTGATTCAACAGGGTCAAAAACACCAATTGGATGAGATGCTACAACAGTGGCCTTACTTCCAAACCTTGATTGATATGTTGGAAATGGTCCTTTCAAAAGCAGATGGCAATATTGCGTTGTACTACGAATCTCATTTGACTGAAGATGAAAATCTAAAAGTTTTAGGTGCAGAACTCCGTCAACGACTACACGATGCAGTTCAGACCTTATTGGCAATGAAAGGCGAATCCAAACTTTTAAGTTCCAATGATGTCCTTGATCAATCCATGAAAGTCCGTAAACCGTATTTGCTGCCATTGCATCTGTTACAGGCGGAACTGATGAAGCGTCGCCGTGGGTATTTGGCTGCTCAAGACACTGAACATACACCTGTCGATCATGCGCTAATGGTAAGTATTGCAGGGATTGCAGCAGGGCTTCGTAACACAGGCTAATTAAGTATCTCATTGATCCATTCAGAGATAGGGAGTTTAACTCCCTATTTTTTATATTGAATAATTCATTGATTTTACTATTCAAATTCTAAAATGCGTTCTATGATGATTTAATAAGTCAACAACATTTACGCAAGCATGAAATATTTTCAGTCGATATCTCTTTGCTTTAAAAAACAAATTGAACAATTCAAACTGGGCTACATCCAGTTATTGGAAGTGGATAATATTCAAAAATCCAAAGTAGTCAGTGGCGTACTGATTTTTTTCCATGCATTTTTTTATGTTTCGATCTTAGCCAATACTGAATTTGAACTCTTTAATCAAAAACTCATTCCGAACATTTTATTGTGCTTTCAAATTTTTATCGTCATTTCCATTAGCCTGTTCATCGCTAGCTATTTTATTCAAGCCAATAGACGTAGCGAATTCTATTTCCCCATTGTATGTGTTGGATTTTATGCAGGGTCATTGATGATGGTGGGTTATATCGCAGGCATGATGACGATCCTCACTGGCGTATTCACCATCGGTTCGATTTTGGCAGGATTGTTATTGTTTGAACGGCGAATCATGTTTTATTCGACTTTGCCATGTTTAATCGTATTGTATGTCACCAGTATACTCACTGTAATGCATGTCCTTCCCTACGCGCCGCTCTATCTCCCGTACAGTATGATCGTGGAGGAGACTCAAAGTTATTTTCTTCTTGTAAATCTTTTTGCCACGACTTTTATTGGTACGATTTTGGTGGTGTTATTTAATTCCTTTTTAGATCGTTGGATGGATCGTGAACGAAAACAACGACATTTAATGACCATAGATCCCTTAACTCAAATTTTAAACCGTCGCGGTATCGCCACCCAATTGGAGCGTATTTACACAACGGATTCAGACTTAGATCAATCCATCAGTATCAGCTTAATCGACATCGATTTCTTTAAAAAAATTAATGATCAATATGGGCATGATTGTGGTGATCAAGTGCTGGTTCATATAGCAAAGTTACTGCGCTTAAATATTCGTGAAAATGATTATTTGGGACGATATGGCGGCGAAGAGTTTATTGTTGTGTTTGAAAATACAAATCTAACGACAGCCCAAAGCATTTTAGAACGATGTCGTAAAGCAATTGAACAACATGAACTGGCTTATGACGGACAAATTATTCGTTTTACCGCAAGTTTTGGATTGGCATATGCCACATTAGAAAATAGTGATCAACAGCGTTTGATTTTGGCTACAGATCAAGCACTTTATCGTGCAAAAGAAACAGGACGGAACAAAATCTGTATCTCAGATTAAATCAATGGTGAATTGTTTCACATTTTTTGTTTTTTAATTGCACATAAAATCAATCAAAAATAATGAAATAAACCTTATAAATTTTAATGATAGATCGAAAATAAATCACAGTCATGCGTTGTTTTATATCAATTTTATTTTTACCAATCGGTAAATAATTAATAAAAGTCATATAATTAGTTTTAATTTTTTTTTAATTTACAATAGATATTTATACCTTAAACAAGCGTATCATGTGCACAATTTATTATTAGAGTGCTCATTTTATGTCCAACTGGTTTCCTAAATGGCGTCCTTATGAAGGCAGCATTGATGCACGACCTGTAGGTACCAATGAGTATCTTCCCCCTGCACAAAGTGCAGTACTCGGGGTTCAACATGCTTTTGCAATGTTTGGTGCGACCGTTCTCGCACCATTCCTGATGGGTTTTGATCCGAACCTTGCGATTCTAATGTCAGGGATTTGTACCATTCTGTTTTTCATCATGACAGGTGGTCGTGTTCCAAGTTATTTAGGGTCAAGTTTTGCTTTCATTGGTGTTGTCATTGCTGCCACAGGCTATACCGCTGCGGGCGGTGCCAATCCTAATATTGCAGTCGCTGCAGGCGGTATTATTGCCTGTGGTGTGCTTTATGCCTTGATCGGTTTCTTGGTGATGGCAACAGGAACGAAATGGATTGAGAAACTCATGCCGCCTGTCGTGACAGGTTCAGTGGTGATGATCATTGGTTTAAACCTTGCTCCTGTTACCGTAAAAGCAGTCGCAGGCAATCCTTTTAATATGTGGATGGCACTATTAACTGTACTGTGTATGGGTACGATCGCCGTTTTCACCAAAGGCTTACTACAGCGTTTATTATTATTGATTGGTTTATTGGCTGCTTACTTCATCTATTACATTGTTTCAAATGTCATGGGTTATGGTACAGCGATTAACTTTACCCCGATTCAACAAGCGGCATGGTTTGGTTTACCTGACTTTCATGCCCCTGTGTTTTCAACCAATGCGATGCTCATCATAGCACCTGTGGCATTTATTTTGGTTGCTGAAAACTTAGGTCATATCAAAGCAGTCAGTGCTATGACAGGTGAAAACCTTGACCCACATATTGGTAAAGCCTTTGTTGCCGATGGTGTTGCAACGACTTTAGCAGGTGGTGTAGGTGCTCCGGGTATGACGACTTATGGTGAAAACATTGGGGTCATGGCTGTGACTCGAGTGTACTCAACTATTATTTTTGCTATCGCAGGTGTCTTTGCAATTTTCCTTGGTCTTTCTCCTAAGTTTGGTGCAATTATTCACACCATTCCAACGGCGATTTTGACAGGTGCCTCAATCGTGGTGTTTGGTTTAATTACCATTGCTGGTGCAAAAATTTGGATTGAGAACAAAGTTGATTTCTCTCAAAACAAAAATTTAATGGTCGCTGCTGTTACGATTATTTTGGGTACAGGTGACTTTGCTCTGCAATTGGGTAGCTTTAATTTAGGTGGTATCGGTACCGCTACTTTTGCTGCATTGTTGTTGAATTGGTTCTTTAGCCTCGCAGATAAATCTGAAAAGTAAATTTTAGTTTTCTTTGATGATTTATGTAGGGCTTTATTTAAACGTTTATGTTGAAGTTTTTTAAAAGTTTATAGCAGCCGCAAGGCTGCTTTTTTTATCGCAGTTTTTCCTTTTCTCTTATTCAATTGAAACGGATCAATGTGTATTTTAAAAACGCTTTAACCCATCTTGCTATTCAATTAAAACAACCCTACCGCTGATTAAATTCAGTATGATGGTCATTAACTGGATAATATGACCACGCGGATGCGCCTCGATCTTTTTGACTTAGAGCTATTCTTAAATATTGTTGAAACAGGCAGCCTAACTAAAGGTGCTGAACGCTCTGCGATTTCTCTACAAGCCTCGAGTGAACGTATCAAAAAACTTGAACAGCAATTTATGGTTCAACTGTTTACACGACATGCCTCAGGCGTCACTTTAACCTTTGCAGGTCAAACTTTTGCGCAACAAGCTCAGTTGGTTATTCAGCAATCTCGTCAACTTCAGCAAGTCATGTTGCCATTTTCAACGCTTGAACAAAATATCATGACCCTATGGTGTAACTCTTCTGCTCAGAGTGAATATTTACCCATTTTATTGCCACAATATTTACTCGAAAATCCGAAAACTCAAATTGATTTAAAAGAAGCTGAAAGCAACGATATTATCTATGCGCTTCAAACAGGTGTGGCACAACTTGGTTTAATTTCTAATTTTTTTGATGCTGGTGAACTTCAAACTTTAGATTTTGCTGATGATCCTTTAGTGATTATCTGCTCACCACAACATGCTCTGACTCAATATTCTTCTTTAACACTGGATCAGATTCTCAGTGAACCGCTTGTTGGCTTAATGCCACATCACTCATTACAACAATCTGTAGAAACCCAAGCCAAAAAGCTCGGATATGAAATTCAGTATCGCTTACGACTACCTAATTTTTCTGCGATTGCTCATGTGATTGCCAACCATGTTGGCATTGCGATCATTCCTAAACGTGCAGCTTTGCGCTTACAAGCCCATTATGATTTTGCCTTTAGAGAGTTAGAAGGTGCATGGGCAAATCGTAAATTACTCTTGGCTACACAAAACTTTGATGCTCTTTCTTCTCAGTATCAACATTTTAGCCAATTCTTAATTGCTCAACGACTCAATTTAGCCCTAAGCTAATCTCTCGATTAGCTAGTTTGCCAATAGAATAATTTTTGAACCAATCTGGCATTGAGTCGTGAGTAAAAGTGGAAGCATCTTATTTAAATCGTTGCGCCATCATCCCAACTGATGCAAAACCATATAACTGCCGAATAAAACTAACCCTAAGAAAAACAATTTTCGAAACTTTTGCTCAGGAATTCGATAACGAATTTTGGTGCCAAACCACATTCCGATGAGTGCAGGTATTAACGCAATCAGGGACATTTTCCAATCAATATTCATCTGATCGACTGGATTTAGATATAAATAAATCGCTAAGCACACCGTCGATACTGTAAACGCCAATCCAAGTGATTGAACCAAATCATCCCGCTTTAAATGTAAAGACTGTAAAAATGGCACGACCGGAATCACAATGACCCCCGTGGCAACAGTAAGTGCACCACCTAAATAGCCAATGAAGGGGGATAACCATTTTTCATGAGGGGCTAGATTCGGCATGTTTTTAGCAAATAAACCATAAGCGCCATATAAAGCAAGCATGCCACCCAAGAGTATTTCACTTTGGAACTCCCCTTGCCCTAAAGTTGGAAATATACTCCAAATCGTGCCGACAACAATACCAAGCAATAAACTCCAAAATCGGCGAATGAGTCGAAGTACGTGCCCTTCTGCGAACAATTGCCAAATATTGGTGACTAAGGATGGAATGATTAAGAGTGTTGCCGCTTGAAATGGACTCATCAATAAAGTCAGTAATGCCATGGATACAGCCGGTAAACCTAAGCCAATCGTACCTTTGATCATGCCTGCAATGGCAAATACAGCGATAACAAATGCGAGCATATTCAAACTCTAGTTACTGAAGCTAATTGTAATTTTTGCTATGCTATATAAATCTAAGAGAATAAAGAATCATGAAGTTCAGCAGTAGCCTCAACCTTAGATTGAGGCTCATTCATCTACTGAAATCTTTAAAAAGAAAAAGCATGGTTCAGTAAACTGAAACATGCTTTTTTAGAGATTTATTTTGTTCAATAGCTTTTGAATCAATAATGAGCTCTGGATTTACCAGCTTCATTTAAAAAACTAAGGGCGGAATTCTTTCAATTCTCTTTGAATAAAATGTTGAATCATTTCACGATAGATTTTTTCGACTAAAACTGGATCTAAGTCTTGTTCTGTAGCCAAATCACGTACCTTGAGTAGCACCTGTTCGACACGCTCAGGAGATTGAATATCTTGTACTGATTTTTTAAATCTTAATGCCTGATCAGCATAGAATTGACGTTCTGCAATAAGCTCAACTAAATGCTGATCGATCTCATTTATTTTTTCACGGGCTTGAATCAGTGACTCACACTTCTCTCTCTTCATCTTCAATTGATTCTTCCTGTTTGTGCTCTAGTTCATTATCACTTTTATACTTTTGTTCTAACACATTACTGAAAATACTTTCAATCATCCAAACGCGATATAAGCTATTAAATACATAACTTTTACCATCAATTCTAAGCTCAATCACGGGAAAATCAGGTTGAGATTTCATTTCACACATCAATTCATTGTCTTTCAGTTTCTTTTCAATGTCTTCTGTGGTGATCTGATCAATGTCTAAATCATGTTGCAACTGCTCGAAGTGCGCACGATATGACGGATCTTTGCCTTTTGACCATACCGCCTGCAAAATTTCATACATTGCATCTGTACGGCGTTCTTCATTTACGCTGTAAAACAGTTTTGCCATCTGCAATGTACTTGCTTCATTCGGACGACAAAAAGGTGTAAATTTTACATCAGTACGCTTGGATAGACGGGTTGCTAAACTCCAATCAAAAATATCACGACCTTGATAATTTAAAGGATAAACATTGAGTGCTATATCATAATAATCAGCAAGTTCTTCTTTGATATACGCCAATAATAACCAAGAAATTGGATCTTCTAAGGCAATATACAAATCTAACTCAGGATTCATCGCCTGAATTTCGCTGAGTTCCTCTGCATCATTCATCAAATGTTCACGCCATTCGATATGATTAATCAGAAAAATAGGATTATCCGTCAGCAATTTTTGTTTTTTGAGACGCCTAGTCAGACGTAATAAGTCATCTACAGCATGATACTTACGTCCACCGACTGCAAAGTAACTGGCCAAAACAGGACTATGATTAAATTGCCGTTCAGGCAATTCTTGATCATGTTGATGTTGCGTGGCTAAAACATAGAGTGTGCGTAATTTGCCATATTGTTGTTGCCACAACATATGGAATACGTCTTCGAGTAAATATAAGAAATTTTGATCTTTAAGCGGGGTTTTACGAAGAATTGTTTCTGCTTGTTTTAAGGCTTCGGCATTGGGTAATTCAGGTTTTTCATTGTCATAAGCAAATCGATGTTGATGTGCCAAAATCTGTGCATCACGTAAACTATAATCACGCCATTCATCAGCGCTCATTTCATTCGGAGGTTCTGCGGCAGTATCAGAAATAATTATTTTAAGCGGTTTAATATCGTCACTCAAAATTTCATTCAACTGACCCAATTGTTGTACGGCCAAATAGCTATATACATCATCTAAGCGTAAGTAGATCGTTAATCCTTGCTCAATCGACAATGGCTCTTGGCGAATTGGTTTTTGATAAAACCAACTCGATCGAAGGGGATCGAACCAACGGCGTAACAATGACATGAATCAAGCCTCGATGAAAATAACCAAATATCCAAACTACCCATCACAGCAGATTTAGATCTAATTTAAAAAAATAAAATACTGATGCAAAACTTATAACAATTCAACACCAATAGTTCAATGATTTACAGTGCAAGAATAAATAACAGCATGATCAATTTTGATTCATTTTTAGAAAAACCCATAATTCAACTCATAAAAAAAGCACTCATCATTGAGTGCTTTTTTATTAAGCCTAAATCAAATTAGATATCACGTACCGCGCCTTTTGAAGCACTTGTGGTATGCATTGCATAAGCTTTCAATGCTTTAGAGACTTTACGTGGACGCTCTTCCGCAGGCTTCCAACCTTTTGCTTCTTGTTTAGTATGACGGTGCGCCATAGTTGCATCATCAACTGCCAAGTGAATGGTACGGTTTGGAATATCAATTTCGATACGGTCGCCATCTTCAACCAATGCAATCGCACCACCTTCCGCTGCTTCTGGAGAAACGTGACCAATTGAAAGACCAGATGAACCACCAGAGAAACGACCATCCGTTAATAATGCACAATCTTTACCTAAGCCTTTAGATTTTAAATAGCTTGTTGGGTAAAGCATTTCTTGCATACCCGGACCACCACGTGGACCTTCGTAACGAATCACCACCACATCGCCTGCAACAATTTTGCCACCTAAAATTGCTTCTACTGCAGAATCTTGGCTTTCAAAAACACGTGCTGTACCGTTGAATTTTAAAATAGATTCATCAACGCCTGCAGTTTTAACAATACAGCCTTCTAATGCGATGTTGCCGTAAAGCACAGCCAAACCACCATCTTTAGAGAATGCATGTTCTGCATTACGAATCACGCCATTTTCACGGTCACCATCTAAACGTGTGTAATAACGGTCTTGTGAGAATGCTGTTTGTGTTGGTACGCCACCTGGAGCAGATTTAAAGAAGTTATACACGTCTTCGTCTTCAGTGCGGATGATATCCCACTTATCTAAGGCATCTTTTAAGGTTGCTTCGTGAACCGTTGGAACAGATGTATCCAATAAACCTGCACGGTCTAATTCACCAAGGATCGACATGATACCGCCTGCACGGTGAATGTCTTCCATATGTACGTTTTTAACGGCAGGTGCAACTTTACACAACACAGGTACTTTACGAGATAAACGATCGATATCGTCCATTGTAAAATCAACTTCCGCTTCATGCGCAGCCGCCAATAAATGCAATACAGTATTGGTTGAACCACCCATTGCGATATCTAAAGTCATGGCATTTTCATACGATGCTTTAGTGGCAACATTACGTGGCAATACGCTGTAATCATTTTGCTCATAATGACGTTTAGTGATTTCAACAATCAACTGACCTGCTTTTTCGAATAATTTTTTACGGTTTGCGTGTGTTGCAAGCGTAGAACCATTACCCGGTAAAGACAAACCTAAAGCTTCTGTTAAGCAGTTCATTGAGTTTGCAGTGAACATCCCCGAACATGAACCACATGTTGGACATGCAGAACGCTCGTATGCTTTTACTTCTTCGTCTGTGTAGTTGTCATCTGCAGCGACAATCATGGCATCAACAAGGTCAATCGCTTGTTCACCACCACGGATTTGGACTTTACCCGCTTCCATTGGCCCGCCTGAAACAAATACGACTGGAATGTTAAGACGCATTGCTGCCATCAGCATTCCCGGTGTGATTTTGTCACAGTTTGAGATACAGACCATTGCATCTGCACAGTGTGCATTCACCATGTATTCTACTGAGTCTGCAATCAAGTCACGTGAAGGCAATGAATACAGCATGCCGTCATGGCCCATCGCGATTCCATCATCTACTGCAATGGTATTAAATTCTTTTGCTACGCCGCCTGCTTGTTCAATTTGACGTGCGACCAACTGCCCTAAATCTTTAAGATGCACATGGCCCGGTACAAATTGGGTAAATGAGTTTACGACTGCAATAATTGGCTTACCAAAATCTTCGTCTTTCATTCCTGTTGCACGCCATAAGCCACGTGCGCCAGCCATATTTCTTCCGTGTGTCGATGTTTTTGAACGATAATCAGGCATTGTATTTTTCCAGCATATTTGAGCTTGAAGTAAAACCGTCTGGCTTACCTTTGGCTAATTCGTAATCATATCGTGAGCTGAATGACTTTATGAGTCGATCATCTATGAACTTAAATTTCAGCTTTATTTTCATCACATCATACTACATTTTAGAGATGAAGCATGTGCCCGTTGCATCTGCAGAATGTTTGAATGATCTGAAGAAAATTGACTCCAGCGAAACGATATAAAAGGATCTCTAAAGCTAATATAAACCCTTAATGAGCGATAAAATACAAAACTTTCATGAATAATATTTAAATTTTATATAAATTTAATTTATCAAAAATAAGTTCTGATACAACCTTAATGCGGGTTTTGACTCATTTTCGTTTATAATGTTGCGAAGATTTTTCGGAATGAATTGAGTGAAAATTGTATTTGCTGGAACACCAGAATTTGCTGCTGTTGCGCTTGAAGCATTAATCAAAACAGAACATGAAATTGTGGGTGTTTATACACAGCCTGACCGCAAAGCAGGTCGAGGTCAAAAACTAACAGCATCTGCAGTTAAACTCTTGGGGTTAGAACACAGTCTACCTGTGTATCAACCTTTACATTTTAAATCATCGACCGTAGAAGGTTTAGCAGCACAACAAGAACTTGCTGCCTTAAATGCGGATGTGATGGTTGTAGCAGCATATGGTTTAATCTTGCCTCAAGTGGTACTCGACACACCAAAATATGCATGTCTGAATATTCATGGTTCGTTGTTGCCACGCTGGCGCGGTGCAGCCCCGATTCAACGTGCGATTGCAACAGGTGATGCTGAAACAGGTGTGACCATCATGAAAATGGCAGCTGGACTCGATACAGGTGACATGATGTTCAAAACCATCTGTCCAATTGATGCATCAGATACTTCTGCCACCTTACATGACAAACTTGCAATCCAAGGTGCTGAAGCTTTAGTTGAAGTTTTAAAAAGCGAAGAAACGCTACAACATTATTTAGACATACGTGAAGTTCAAGATGAGAGCCTCACTGTCTATGCGCATAAGTTATCTAAAGCTGAAGCCCAAATTGATTGGGCGCAGTCTGCCGAGCAAATTAATCTCAATATTCGTGCATTCAATCCTTGGCCAGTCGCTTTTACACCTTTAGATGAAACCAACAATCTCAGAGTTTGGAATTCATCTTTATCTAAACTGGTTTCAAATTCGGCTGTCGCAGGCGAAGTGATCGCACTCGATCATGACGGTGTTCATGTGATGTGTGGTGATCAAAAAGCTATTTGCATAACCAACTTGCAATGGCCTGGTGGCAAAGCTTTAAATGCAGTTCAAATTAACCAAACCCAAAAACTATCGGTAGGATATAAATTCGCATGAGTCAAATTCAATCATCAGCAAAAAATTTGAATTTGCGTGCGCAAGTTGTAAAGACTTTGTTGGCTGTTCAAAATGGTCAATCACTTGCATCTGTGTTAAATCAACACATCAATATTGTGTCAGAACGTGATCGTGGTTTATATCATGAGTTAACATTGGGCTGTTTACGCCAATGGCATGGTCTAAAAGCCATCACTTTGCCTCTGCTGACTAAGCCATTAGAAAATGAAGCTTTAGAAAGCTGTTTATATCTTGGTTTATATCAACTGCTTTGTACTCGCGTTCCTGCCCATGCAGCGATTTCTGAAACGGTCACTGCTGCGAAGCAACTTGGATTTGAACCACTAAGTGGCTTGGTCAATGCTGTGCTTCGTCGTGTTTCACGTGAAACAGAAGAGTTCTCAGCGGGTCTTGAGCAAGCACATGGCTTACCAAGTTGGTTGTTCAAACGTTTGAAAAAAGATTGGGCGGATCAATTGCCTGAAATTTCATACAATTTAAAGCAGATTGCTCCTTTGACACTTCGTGTCAACGTGAACCAAGTCAGTCGTGCTGAATATTTAGAAATTTTGGAAGAAGATGGTTTTGAAGCACGTGCTTGTGAACTGTCTGATGTCGGTATTGTACTTGAGCAAAATGTACATATTCCGAATCTTCCAGGTTATGAAGAAGGCGGATTCTCTGTTCAAGACGAACATGCACAACTGTGTGCAACGCTACTTCCTAACCTAGAAGGTAAAGTCGTCGTTGATGCATGTGCAGCTCCAGGCGGTAAAACTGCGCATATCTTGGAAAAATATAGCCCTAAAAAGTTATATGCCATTGATCAAGATGCTAAACGCCTCGTTCGTGTTTCTGAAAATTTAGAGCGTCTTGGTTTAAATGAATATGCAGACGTAGAAATCGTTACAGCAGATGCAACAACATGGAAGGCACCATCTGAAGTAGACTGTATTGTTCTTGACGCACCTTGTTCTGCGATTGGTGTGATTCGTCGTCACCCCGATATTCGTTTACTTCGTCAATCAACAGATATTGTGAAAACTGTTGAGCTTCAAAAGCAAATTTTAAACAATATGTGGCAACAGCTTAAAGTTGGTGGCACGCTGCTTTATATCACCTGTTCAATTTTAAAAGCTGAAAATGAACAACAGATGGTTCAATTCTTTGCTGAACATGCTGATGCGAAAGAAATTAAAATTGAAGCAGATTGGGGTGTTGAGCAGATTCACGGTCGTCAGTTATTCCCAGAAAATGATCGTGGCGATGGTTTCTACTACTGTCTCATCGAAAAAACTGCATAATCATAAAAAAAGCAGGCTGATATCAGCCTGCTTTTTTGTCTAATTTTAAATAATTAAAGTGTATGCTGATCTTTTACATCTTCCAAAACATCATCTAATTCTTCTGGATTTTTCACTAAATGCAGAATGGATAAAATTAATCCACCCCATAAAAAAACGATTGAAATGATCATCATCACGATTGCAGAAGTATTCATATTAGTTCCCCTCTCGATCTTTCATTTGACTTAATACGCATGCAACAACCGCACAGAAAATCACACTACCCCAACCAAATATCATCAGCATACTTGAGCTATAAGTATCATAGCCATTCTTGATCAAGTTAAAGATCGTCAAGCACAGCGTCACCAATAGAATCAATGATGTGATTACACTTAGGGTGAAAGCCCAACCTTTGCCAAGCTGTACAGTAGAAATACGGTTGATATGGTCACGAAGTTCAATTAAAGCTGAACGCTTAAACCAAGCGATAGAAATAATAGAGATTAATGCACCACCAATGATCCCGATGTTATTGATAAAGTGATCGACAATATCAACCAGTTTAATCGAGTTCACACTTGAAAATAATACAATTGAAACAATTGCACTCGTACCACCAATGATGGTCACTGCTTTTTTACGGCTCCATTTCAACTTATCTTGCATTGCTGCAATTGGAACTTCTAGGATACTTACCATAGAAGAAATACCTGCAACAAATAAAGAAGAGAAGAACAATAAACCGAATAAATCTGCGCCAGCACCTAAGCTTGAAATGATTTTCGGGAATGCAATAAATGCTAAGCCAATACCACCACTCACCACTTGATCTACAGGTTTATCTGCCATTAAGGCCATGAAACCAAGAGCAGCAAAAATACCAATACCTGCCAAAATTTCAGTAGATGCATTGGCAAAACCGACGATCAAACCAGAGCCTGTTAAATTGGTTTTAGGTTTAAGATACGATGCATAAGTCACCATGATCCCGAAGCCTACAGATAGTGAGAAGAAGGTATGGCCATAAGCGGCTAACCAAACTTTATAGTCCCACATCGCAGACCAGTTTGGTGTAAAGAATGCATTTAAGCCTTCTACAGCACCTGGTAAACGCAACGCTTGGATTACTAAAATCGTAAATAAAACAAATAATAAAGGCATGAAAATTTTATTAGATAATTCCACGCCTTTTTTAACACCACCATAGAGAATGACTAAGGTCAGTGCCCAAATCGCAGTAATCGGCCAAAATAAATGCCCTACGAATTGAAAATCAAAGCTTGCTGCTTTTGATGTCTGTAAGTATGTATTGAAGAAGAAGTTTTCAGGATCACTTCCCCACATTTGTCCAACCGAGAAATACACATAACTTCCCGCCCAGGTTAAGACACTGGCATAGTACAGACCGATAATGATACATACACAGACCTGCCACCAGCCTAAAGTTTCACCGCCTTTGAATAAGGCACGATATGCTTTAGGGGGTGAATTATTACTTTTATGACCTGTTGCATAATCTAAAAACAACAGGGGTAAACCTGCGGTAATTAATGCAATTAAATAAGGAATTAAAAAGGCACCACCGCCATTTTCATAAGCGACATATGGGAAGCGCCAAATATTCCCTAATCCGACAGCTGAACCTACAGCTGCGATAATAAAACCTGATCGTGACGTCCAGTTTTCACGAGAATCTGTCATAAAACACCTAATATTGTATAGACCTTCACCGCCTCTTATTTTCGTTGTGATAATGAAGCAAGATGAAGGAGCAATTTTAAAATATTGTTGTTTGAATAAAACTATGCCTTTTGAGCACCATCGTTATTATCACAAACCAGTAAATTTTTATTCAAAACCTTGGTTAAAGATCATCAATAAAATTACTGTTTAATGGTGTAACAATACCTCTTTTGCACTTTTATTTCTGTAATTTGTACTCAATTTCCCTGATGTTTTACTCTTATTTTTAATAAATTTCTTTTTTCAAACTAAAGCCAACTGTAAAAATGTGATTGATCCTGTTTAATTTTTAGCAATTCGATAATGCCCTGTAATTTTATAATCAAATAAAATATTATTTTCTTGGGTTCCTGATCCAATGTTGTGTATCACCAAAGGCGTCGAATTCACTAAAGATTTCTGGTTTGAAATGATGCCTATATGCACCAATCCCTTACCCAAATCCCAAGTAACAATATCCCCTGCTTTGTAATTTTTATCTTTAACTTCATAACCTTGTCGATTGAAATAGGTCATGATATTCGGGACGCGACGATGATCAATATTCCGATCTGTACTTTTAAGACCCCATTTTTTCGGATAGACAGCGAAATTCTTTTTCATATCCTCATGAATTAACTTTTGTAAATCGACTCCTTGCAGACGTAATGCACGAATAATGACATCGGTACAAACACCTTTGATCATAGGTACATCACCCATAGGATATTTCAAAGTGGTATATGCTGGATCATAGTAAAGCGTTTTCCCAATTTGCTGACGTGCATCAAGTACAATTTGCTGAGATTTAACCGCAAGTGCCTGCATATTAATGACTAAACTCATTATTAAAATGAAAAAAGTGCTAAATTTGAGTTTCATTATTGTCCATTCTTATATTTAATTTTTAAAATCATAGCATTTAAAAAGGGAGCAATTGCTCCCTGTTCTGTTTCAACATAGTTACTGCTTAATCACCAATAAACGCTCTTCTTGCATATCCCGAATCGCTGAATGAATACCTTCTCGTCCTAAACCTGAATCTTTAACACCACCGTATGGCATGTTATCGACACGGAATGAAGGGATATCATTGATAATCACGCCACCAACATGGAGTTGATCCCATGCATACATCATTTTATTAAGGTTTTGGGTATAAACACCTGCCTGAAGCCCAAAACGACTCGAATTAATTTTGGCGATGCCTTTTTCAAAGTCTTTATATTTTTCAATAATCGCAACAGGGCCAAACACTTCATCTTTATAGACTTCAAGGTTTTCATCTACACCTTCAAGTAATGTTGGCTCAAATAACACCCCATTAAGTACATTCCCCGAAAGTACTTTAGCGCCTTTCTTTACTGCTTTATCGACCCATTTCTTTAACCGTACTGCCTCTTTCTCTTTGATCATTGGGCCAACTAAAGTGGATGTCAGCGCTGGATCTGCCGCTTGTATTTTCTTGAGCTTTGAAACCAATTTCTTTTTGAGTTCTGAATAGATATCAGCATGTACTAAAATTCGTTGCACACTAATACAAACTTGCCCTGCATGACCATATGCACCTCCAATGATACGATCAATCAAGGCATCTGAAATTTCAGTATCAGGCTCAATCAATACTGCAGCATTACCACCTAACTCCAAAGTGACTTTTTTACGACCTGCACGCGCTTTCATGTCCCATCCCACTTGATCAGAACCTGTAAAGCTCAGTAATTTAAACCGGTCATCAGTCACTAAAACATCTGCATGCTCTCTCTGACAAGGAAGTACCGAAAATGCCCCTTTTGGCAAATCCGTTTCAGCTAAAATTTCAGCAATTTTAAGTGCTGAAATAGGCGTTAAACTGGCAGGTTTGAGAACAAAAGGACAACCTGCTGCTATCGCAGGTGCAATCTTATGTGCAGTCAAATTCAGTGGGAAATTAAATGGGCTAATCAAAGACACGGCACCAATCGGAACATGTTTTACCATACCTGTATAATTTGATGCCGCTTGAGTCACCGCCAATGGAATTAAACGCCCTTCATCCAATTGCGATACCGCATCTGCCGCAATTTGAAAGGTATTAATCAAACGCTCTACTTCAGCACTTGCAGCATTACGAGGCTTACCACCTTCAGCAATTAAAATATTGGTTAATTCTTCACGCTGTTCATTAAATCGGGCTACACAATGTAGCAATATTTTTTGTTTTTGAAATGGTTTTAATGTCGCCATTTCACGCTCTGCTTTTAATGCTGAAGCAATTGCTTTTTCAATAGTTACAGCATCGGCTAAAGCAACCTTAGCATAGACCTCACCAGAAAACTTATCATGAACCTCAAGCCACTGCCCTGTATTTGAAGCTTTTCCAGCAACATATAATGGAAATTCTAAAATGTTTTTATTCTTTAAGTCAGCCACAATACTCTCAATCTATCTCATGAATCTTTCATTTACTTTAGCATGTGACTGTTTAATTTTTAAATAAAGTACTTGCCAATATGAACATCTATAAATATTGTTCTTTTTAAATGATATTTTTCATAATCATACAGTCTTTAAAAGTCTTTACCATTTCTTTGTAAGCTATAGCTTACAACAATTGAATAAATTGACGCATAGATCTCATTTTAAAAATTAAATATGATTTAGTTATAGTGAAACAGGACGTTTCCTAAGGAAAAAATAATAACAATTAGTTTAAAATTAGAATAATAAAGAAAAAATGCATAAGGAATTGCGAAAAACAGGAGTCATGCAAAAGCAACGAATACAAAGGCCTCATCTACGGATGGGGCCTTTATAATTTTAGAGAAGTGAATAGAACCACAAGTAACGTAATAACTAATAAGAGCGACGTTACATTTAGAACACTAATATAAAGGCTTAGCTAACTGAATCTGAATTACTTCATTATCATCTGCTAAGGTTTTATTACGACCGCTCGAACCTGGAAAATTATTATCATTTAAAACTGTGATTAAATCAGGTCCTTCAATAATAATATCTTCAATGGTTTGAAATGGAAAACCAAAACGCTGGCCAACTGCAATATCACCCTCTCTAGGCGTACCAAACAGTAAATTCGGATTGGCAATATCCATAAGATTGACTAAATCTTCCCGTTGAACAGATTCACCATACTGATTAAATTTAACTTTAATCAGTTTTTTATACCCACCTAAATTATTTTCGGTATCATCTCTTTCAATGATAATCCCTTCTTTATCACTAAATAATTGGAAATCTCCAATTGCCGTAGCTTTACTATTCAAATCAAAATAATAAATATTTCCAGTATAGGCCTTTTGAGCGATATCAAATTCAGAAATAACCAAACGGGACTGAGATTCTGTCGTTAAAGGTTTTTCTAACAAAGGATATAAATACTTTCCATCAGTCGATATAGCCATACCCTCAAAACCACCACTACGCTGCACAAGCGGTTGTATAAATGAATTAGGGTTCTTATTCAGTTGATTTTGTGGAGATCTGAGCTCTGAACCCTGAAGCTTAGGATCTGGTAGAGATATCGGAGGGCTTAATAAAACTCCATCAGCACTGAAATGTAATAAATAAGGACCAAACTCATCACCAATCCAGATATCTCCATTTGAAGTACGTTGCATAGACTCTGGATCAAAGTCAGCACCTGTCAACAATCGATCAGTTGTTGAATTATGAGTGATTTCAAATGGAATAAGCTTATTTGGATCAAGAAGTTGAATGTAGGAAAGATGCTTAACTTGTCCTGTCCCTGTTTTCAACTTTTTGAAATCTGCTGAAATGTGATGTAATCGGAGCAGATAATCTGATGAATTATCTTGAGCACCGAATCCATTATCTGACATCACTAAATAAGTCCCGTCTTTATTTTTTAATGCTGCTGAAAAGCCTTGTACAGGCTGTCCAGGAAACATCGGGAAAATTCCATTTGCACCTTTTACGTATTTACCTGATTCCGGACCATCTGCATAAGTCTTAACATCAAGCCTAGCAAATGATACTAAGGTTGGCTCTTTGATTTGAGTTGATTCCCTAACATCTCTTTCATCAGAATCATTACATCCTAACAATGTTGTAACCGTTATTGCTAAGGCAGCAGTCATAAAAAATTTCATAAGTTCTTAAAGCTATTTATTGTGAACTTAATATTTATATGCTGAGTTGATGACAAATCAATTTCATCTGAATGACATTTTAAATAGTTCTAATCAATCAAACATTTATAAAGTAAATTTAAAACTAAAATTCCAAAATTTCTTCTTTACTTAATCTTCAATTTCCGCACATAAAAAAACACCCTGCCTCATTAAGACAGGGTGTTTTAGGAATAATGAGCTGGCGATGACTTACTCTCACATGGGTAACCCCACACTACCATCAGCGCAAAGAGGTTTCACTTCTGAGTTCGGGAAGGGATCAGGTGGTTCACTCTTGCTATTGTCGCCAGCACAACTGTTTATGGATACTTGCTTAGGTCTTATAAAGTGCCTGAGCTTTCTACCAAATGAGTTATTAACAGATTATATCTGAGTTGAATATTGTCATACTAACGGGCTTCTGAATCAAGCTGTTTTGATGAATATCGAATCAATTGAGCTTTATACAACAACTGTTTGGGTGTTGTATAGTCAAGCCTCACGAGTAATTAGTATTGGTCAGCTTCACATATCACTATGCTTCCACATCCAACCTATCAACGTTGTAGTCTTCAACGGCTCTTTAGAGGACATATAGTCCTTGGGAAATCTTATCTTGAGGTAGGCTTCCCGCTTAGATGCTTTCAGCGGTTATCCCTTCCGAACATAGCTACCCGGCGATGCGACTGGCGTCACAACCGGTACACCAGAGGTTCGTCCACTCTGGTCCTCTCGTACTAGGAGCAGATCCTCTCAAATTTCCAACGCCCACGGTAGATAGGGACCGAACTGTCTCACGACGTTCTAAACCCAGCTCGCGTACCTCTTTAAATGGCGAACAGCCATACCCTTGGGACCTGCTTCAGCCCCAGGATGAGATGAGCCGACATCGAGGTGCCAAACACCGCCGTCGATATGAACTCTTGGGCGGTATCAGCCTGTTATCCCCAGAGTACCTTTTATCCGTTGAGCGATGGCCCTTCCATACAGAACCACCGGATCACTAAGACCTACTTTCGTACCTGCTCGACTTGTGGGTCTCGCAGTTAAGCGCGCTTTTGCCTTTATACTCTACGCGTGATTTCCGACCACGCTGAGCGCACCTTCGTACTCCTCCGTTACTCTTTAGGAGGAGACCGCCCCAGTCAAACTACCCACCAGACATGGTCCTCGCTCCAGATAATGGAGCAGAGTTAGAACCTCAATATTACCAGGGTGGTATTTCAAGATTGGCTCCACTCGAACTAGCGTCCGAGTTTCAAAGCCTCCCACCTATCCTACACAAGTAAGATCAAAGTTCAATGTCAAGCTGCAGTAAAGGTTCACGGGGTCTTTCCGTCTAGCCGCGGGTACACCGCATCTTCACGGCGAATTCGATTTCACTGAGTCTCTGCTGGAGACAGCGCCCCCATCATTATGCCATTCGTGCAGGTCGGAACTTACCCGACAAGGAATTTCGCTACCTTAGGACCGTTATAGTTACGGCCGCCGTTTACTGGGGCTTCGATCAAGAGCTTCGCTTACGCTAACCCCATCAATTAACCTTCCAGCACCGGGCAGGCATCACACCCTATACGTCCACTTTCGTGTTTGCAGAGTGCTATGTTTTTAATAAACAGTTGCAGGGGCCTGGTTTCTGTGGCTGTCAACCGCTCAGGAAGTAAATTCCATCACCGTCGACAGCGTACCTTCTCCCGAAGTTACGGTACCATTTTGCCTAGTTCCTTCAGCAGAGTTCTCTCAAGCGCTTTGGTCTACTCGACCTGACCACCTGTGTCGGTTTCGGGTACGATTCCTGTGTAACTGGAGCTTAGAGACTTTTCCTGGAAGTATGGTATCAGCCACTTCACTGCACAAGTGCAGCTTGCTATCAGTTCTCAGCATAGAGTACCCCGGATTTGCCTAAGATACATGCCTACAACCTTCCACCTGGACAACCAACGCCAGGCTGACTTAACCTTCTCCGTCCTCTCATCGCATTACACAGAAGTATTGGAATATTAACCAATTTCCCATCGACTACGCCTTTCGGCCTCGCCTTAGGGGTCGACTCACCCAGCCCCGATTAACGTTGGACTGGAACCCTTGGTCTTTCAGCGAGCGAGTTTTTCACTCGCTTTGTCGTTACTCACGTCAGCATTCGCACTTCTGATACCTCCAGCATACTTCTCAATACACCTTCATCGGCTTACAGAACGCTCCCCTACCACTTGCAATAAATTGCAAATCCGCAGCTTCGGCACATAGTTTTAGCCCCGTTACATCTTCCGCGCAGGCCGACTCGACTAGTGAGCTATTACGCTTTCTTTAAAGGGTGGCTGCTTCTAAGCCAACCTCCTAGCTGTCTATGCCTTCCCACATCGTTTCCCACTTAACTATGATTTTGGGGCCTTAGCTGGCGGTCTGGATTGTTTTCCTCTTGACTACGGACGTTAGCACCCGCAGTCTGTCTCCCGGATAGTACTCATTGGTATTCGGAGTTTGCATCGGTTTGGTAAGTCGGGATGACCCCCTAGCCGAAACAGTGCTCTACCCCCAATGGTATTCGTCCGAGGCGCTACCTAAATAGCTTTCGGGGAGAACCAGCTATCACCAGGCTTGATTAGCCTTTCACCCCTATCCACAAGTCATCCCCTGGCTTTTCAACGACAGTGGGTTCGGTCCTCCAGTTAGTGTTACCCAACCTTCAACCTGCTCATGGATAGATCGCCTGGTTTCGGGTCTACACCCAGCAACTAAACGCCCTATTAAGACTCGATTTCTCTACGGCTCCCCTATTCGGTTAACCTTGCTACTGAATGTAAGTCGCTGACCCATTATACAAAAGGTACGCAGTCACCGGACTCAATGCCGGCTCCCACTGCTTGTATGCATGCGGTTTCAGGATCTATTTCACTCCCCTCACAGGGGTTCTTTTCGCCTTTCCCTCACGGTACTGGTTCACTATCGGTCAGTCAGGAGTATTTAGCCTTGGAGGATGGTCCCCCCATATTCAGACAAGGTTTCACGTGCCCCGCCCTACTCGACATCATCATATAAGCCCTTTCGTGTACAGGACTATCACCCACTACGGTTGCACTTCCCAGAGCATTCCACTAGAACTTATATGACTTAATGGGCTTTTCCCCGTTCGCTCGCCGCTACTAAGGGAATCTCAATTGATTTCTTTTCCTAAGGGTACTGAGATGTTTCACTTCCCCTCGTTCGCCTCGTATGACTATGTATTCATCATACGATACCTGCCTTATGACAGGTGGGTTTCCCCATTCAGAAATCTCCGGATCACAGGATATTTGCCGCCTCCCCGGAGCTTATCGCAGGCTATTACGTCTTTCATCGCCTCTGACTGCCAAGGCATCCACCACATGCACTTAATTACTTGACTATACAACCCCAAACAGTCGTTT